>JAQUTK010000039.1 GCA_028709785.1 Bacteroidales bacterium | reverse complement strand
AGTAACCGGTTCATACGGTCGTTTCGCGAATGCTGCTAAATATATTGACCCACGTAAACAATAAGGAGAAACAGAATATGGCATTATTTGAAAGTTATGAACGTCGTATCGACAAGATCAATGCAGCACTGGCAGCTAACGGCATTGCAAGCATTGAAGAAGCAAAATCAATCTGCGACAAAGCCGGTATCGATCCTTACAAGACGTGTGAAGAAACTCAGCCTATCTGCTTCGAGAATGCAAAATGGGCTTATGTTGTAGGTGCTGCTATCGCTCTTAAGAAGGGTTGCACCAATGCTGCTGATGCTGCTGAAGCTATTGGTATCGGTTTGCAGTCTTTCTGTATCCCGGGATCAGTTGCCGAAGATCGTAAAGTTGGTCTGGGTCACGGTAACCTGGCAGCTCGTCTGCTTCGTGACGAGACTAAATGTTTTGCGTTTCTTGCCGGTCACGAATCTTTTGCTGCTGCAGAAGGAGCAATTAAGATCGCTGAAATGGCAAACAAAGTGCGCAAAGAGAAGCTGCGTGTGATCCTGAACGGTCTTGGAAAAGACGCCGCGATGATCATCTCACGTATCAATGGCTTTACATATGTACAGACACAGTTCGATTACTACACAAGTGAATTGAAAGTGGTAAAAGAAAAAGCCTATTCAGACGGTCCTCGCGCTGCAGTAAAATGCTACGGTGCTGATGACGTTCGCGAAGGTGTCGCTATCATGCATGCTGAAGGTGTTGATGTATCCATCACAGGTAACTCTACCAATCCTACCCGTTTCCAACACCCGGTAGCTGGTACCTTTAAGAAAGAATGTAATGAACAAGGCAAGAAGTATTTCTCTGTTGCTTCAGGTGGTGGTACAGGTCGTACACTGCATCCGGACAATATGGCTGCCGGTCCTGCTTCTTATGGTATGACAGACACAATGGGTCGTATGCACTCAGATGCTCAGTTCGCCGGTTCTTCATCCGTTCCTGCACACGTTGAGATGATGGGATTCCTCGGAATTGGTAACAACCCGATGGTAGGCGCTACTGTTGCAGTTGCTGTAAACGTATCTCAGGCTCTGAGTAAGTAATTCAGATTAGTAATTAATTAGAGACTCCTGCAATCCCTCTGATTGCAGGAGTCTTTTTTATGTTTGTACTTTGCCTGCTTCGTTCCGTTTATGGATATCAAAGAGGTCTCTTCAAAGAAATACGCTGTTTGGTTAATTTACTAATTTTGAAAGGTCTGGTCTGAATTAATTATTTATCTTTGAACATATTTCTAAGAAATGATGATTTCTTTGTTCTGACCCGAAAGTCTGACAAAGCTTGACTCAAATCTATTTAGACCATCGTAAAAATGAAAAAGATCGCTTTTGTTTTTTTTATTGCCGGATGCTCCTCTTTGATCAATGCTCAGGATGCAAACGATGCAACAAAGTTCCCGAGCCCTGTCACCTTTACCGCCAAACAAGATCATGAAAACATGATGATGCAGTTAGGCATCAAAAGTTTGAGACCCGGTCCGGGTGGAAACAAACCGGCAAACTACGATGAATCACTGGCTAATCCTTGTCCGGAATTGCCGGATATACTCATGACGAATAAAGGGAAGAAGGTAACTACTGCCGCACAGTGGTGGAACATTCGCAGAGCCGAGCTCCAAAACGGCTTAGAACTTGAAATGTATGGAAAAATGCCGGAGAAGACGCCAAAAGTAAACTGGGAAGTTAAGATTACTGATCGGGAATTCATAGGTAAGATACCTGTGATTGCCAAACAGCTGATCGGCCATGTAGACAACAGTAATTACCCGCTGATCACGGTGGATATTGACATGATGCTGGTGTTGCCGACAAATGTAAAAGGGCCTGTTCCTGTTCTGATTATGTTTAGTGGACCTACCTCATTGCCGGCACCTGGTCAGCCGTCGCCGGATGATATGGTTCAGATAAACAAGGCTTTCAAAGAAATGATGATTAAGAGCAATCCTGAGATGAAGGATATCTTCGATAAATATCCTGCCTATGCTCCTATTACACGATTGGACGGTCCCAATTTCTGGGGACCGGATCCCGATGGTAACTCTGCCCCGACAGAACAATTGCTGGCAGCCGGATGGGGATATGTTCAGATTAATCCAAACAGCATTCAGGCAGATAATGGAGCCGGTTTGACCAAAGGAATCATTGGTCTGGTCAACAAAGGACAACCTCGCAAACCGGATGATTGGGGATCGTTGCGTGCTTGGGCCTGGGGTGCAGCACGTGCACTGGATTATCTGGAAACGGAGCCAATGGTCGATGCCGGGAAAGTCGGTATTGAGGGAGTTTCCAGATATGGGAAAGCCGCTTTAGTCACGTTAGCTTTTGAACCCCGTTTTGCGGTAGGTCTGATAGGTTCTTCCGGAAAAGGAGGCGCTGCTCTGGCACGACGAAACTTCGGAGAAGCTGTTGAAACACTTGCAAGTTCAGGTGAATATCATTGGATGGCCGGCAACTACCTCAAATATGCCGCGGCTGAAGCCTCTTTCGGAAGTAAAACAGGTTGCGATTTCACCGTTGACACACACGAACTGATTGCTCTATGTGCCCCTCGCCTGGCTTTTATCAGCTACGGGATTCCCGAAAAAGGCGATTCCGAATGGTTGGATCAGCAAGGCAGCTGGATGGCCACGGTTGCAGCCGGAACTGTATATAAATTACTGGGAGCAAGAGATCTTGGCGTTTCAAATGACTACAGGACAGAAAAAAGGCCACCGGTGCTGACGGGTCTGATGGATGGAGAGTTGGCTTGGCGTCAACACGATGGAGGACATACTGATGCCCCAAACTTTCAGTTCTTCATTCCCTGGGCAAGTAAAATGATGAAGTATAACAAAGTTTCGGCACGATAACAAAATCTTGCAGATCCACTAAACACTATCTGTCGTATGAAAACAAAACTTTTCCTTATCTACATTCTCCTGTTAGGAGCAAATTATTCTTTCTCACAACCTATCGCTCCGAAGCTTAGAGTCGGCCTGGTCACTGATGTTCAATATTGTGATTGTAATTCTGAAGGCAAAAGAGAATACCGGAAATCTCTGGATCGACTGGATCAATGTATTACTGAGTTTAACTCGGCAAAAGTGAACTTTTCATTTCACCTGGGCGATCTCATCGATCGAAACATAGACAATAATCTGGGACCGGTACTAAAAGAATTTAGCAGGAGTGATAGTACGATATACCATGTGCTTGGTAATCACGATGTAAAAGGAGTTTACTCTAAAGGATTCCGGGGGAAAAAAGGAGACAAGGCATTCAATAAACTGATGGAGTATTTATCCATGCCAACAACCTATTATTCAGAGAAAAGAGCAAATGTTGTCTTTATTGTTTTGAACACGAACGATCTGGCTCAATATTCTATTGATGCCGCCAATAAGAAAAGGAAAGGAAAAGAGGATGAGTATTTGAAGATGGTAGAGCGAACAAAGCAATATTCTGACAAAAACTCTTTGGATTACAATGGTGGGATCAGTGAGAAACAACTGGAATGGTTGAAGGAAACTCTTGCTGATGCACAGAAGAATCACGATATTGTTATTCTCTTCTCTCATCAACCACTTTTCCCGGAAAATGGCATGCAGGTCTTGAATAATAGGGAAGTCTTAAATGTTATCGATAAGTTTGATTGTGTGAAAGCTATGTTTGCCGGGCATCATCATGCCGGTGGTTTTGCTTATTATAAAAACATTCCGGTTGTGACGTTGGAGGGGATGGTTGAAGTGAATGCCTATGCCATCTTGGATATCTATTCAAACAAGCTGGTGCTAAATGGATTTGGAAAAGTTGAAAGCAGAGAGTTTGACTTTAAAGAAAAACAGAAATAACAGACATCTGAATTCTCCTTTATTTCGAAAGGCATCTATGAATCCAGCCGGATGATCTGTATCATGTCGTCATGAGACATCCTTTTTTCTGTTGACAGACTCTGAGAAGATGTACCCATGCTAAGCATATTCAACAGTTCACTTACAACATATTCAATATATAAATCAACGCTGTGTAATGCTAAATTGAGTGAAAAACATCTTCATCACGCTCAATTACCCGAATTAATAACTATTTTTGCATCAAGGATATAGTTCAACGATGACTTTATTACTAATTACATCCTGGAATTAATACTGATGATAAACAAGTTAATTAACGACTTATCAATGATTGAAAAAAAACACAGATAGACTCAATTTGTCCGTCACCTATAGAGTTTTATAGATAACGGCACGCAGCAAGCCAGCGAAAGACAAAAGATACCCTTTTCAAAGAGAGCATCACCTTCGGATATGCTTGTCCGAAATTCAACAGAAATATATTCACTAAATTGATTCACCATGAATAAAACTATTATCTTATCACTTCTTACAGTTGGACTGTTTTCAGCATCCTGTCAGCAAAAGACACATACCTTGTATCTTGACGAATTGGATATGTCGAAAATTGAGTCTCAATGGGGCAAATCTAAAGCAAACAAAAGTATCGATGGAGCAACCCTGACCATCGGAGGAAAAACATTTGAAAGGGGTATCGGAACGCATGCAACAAGCAAATTTATGCTCAACCTGGATAAAAAAGGCGTACGCCTGTCTGCCCAGGTCGGAATAGATGATGAAAAAACAACAGGAAGCGTTGAATTCTATTTGATTGGCGACAAGAAAGTCATTTGGGAAAGCGGTCTGGTAAAAGCCAACGACTCTGCCAAAACAATTGATGTCAGTTTGAAAGGCATCAAAAAACTGGCTTTCTTAGTAACGGATGGCAAAGATGGTATTGACTCTGACCACGCAGACTGGTGTGACCTTAAGATTGAATACAAAGACAGCGTTTTGCCGGAATTTGTAGATCAGAAAGCTGCAGCCGCTGCTGCATCTGAAAAATTCATTCTTACTCCCAAACCGGCTGAAACTCCACGTATCAACGGAGCGAAGATTACAGGATGTAGTCCTAACAAACCCTTCCTGTTCAAGGTGCCTGCAACCGGTGTGGCTCCTATTACATTTACCGCAGAAAATCTGCCGGAAGGTTTGACACTGGATGCTGCTACTGGTATCATTACTGGTAAAGTAGCCAAAGAAGGTGAATATACTGTTAAAGTGACAGCAACCAATGCAAAAGGTACAGCCACACGCGACTTGCGTATTGTCATCGGTGAAGGCAAGCTGGCGCTGACTCCTCCAATGGGTTGGAACAGCTGGAACTGCTGGGGTCTTTCTGTTAGCGAAGACAAAGTAAAATCATCTGTAGATGCTATGCTTGCTGCCGGATTGAATAATCATGGTTGGACATACATGAATATCGACGATGGTTGGGAAGCAAAAGAACGTGCCAAGAATGGTGAGATCGTTTGCAATGAGAAATTCCCTGATATGAAACGTCTTTCTGACTATGTTCACTCAAAAGGTTTGAAACTGGGTATTTACAGTTCACCGGGTACTCTGACTTGCGGTGGCTATCTGGGTAGCTTGAAACATGAAGAGCAGGATGCAGCAACCTATGCAAAATGGGGTATCGACTACCTGAAGTATGACTGGTGTTCCTATGGACAAGAAGCTCCTCAAAACCCACAATTGGCTGACTACAAGAAGCCATACATTGTTATGAGAGATGCGTTGAGAAAACAGAGCCGCGACATTGTATATAGCCTTTGCCAATATGGAATGGGTAATGTATGGGAATGGGGTGCTGAAATGGGTGCTCAACTGTGGAGAACAACTGGTGACATCAATGATTCATGGCAGAGTCTCTATTCTATCGGTTTTGGTAGAGCTACTAACAGCAGCACAGAATACTCAAAACCAGGTAACTGGAATGACCCGGATATGTTGGTAGTAGGAAAAGTAGGTTGGGGTCCCAGCTTGCATGATTCTCGTCTGACTGCTGATGAACAATACACACACATCTCTTTGTGGAGTTTGCTTTCTGCTCCTATGCTGATTGGTTGTGACATGAGTCAGATGGACGAGTTTACAATCAACTTGCTCACCAATGACGAAGTGATCGATGTGAACCAGGACATTCTTGGCAAACAGGCTAAACGTGTCATCATGGAAAGTGGATACGAAGTTTGGGTGAAAGATCTGGAAGATGGTTCAAAAGCTGTCGGTCTGTTCAACACCGGTGGAGTAAAAGAAGCTGCTGATTATTTCATTTGGGATGATCAGGCTGCTACCAGCAACACTCTGACTATCAGCGCTACATTTGAAGCAATGGGCATCAGCGGCAAACAGGTGGTTAGAGATTTGTGGAGACAAAAAGATCTTGGCGAGTATACTGACAAACTGGAAATGGAAGTTCCCTACCACGGAGTTGTATTTGTAAAGGTGACTCCTTCAAAATAAAATCATTTCTTCCTTCCTTTGAATAAAGGGAAAAACTATTCGAAGAGAATCAAACCTGGTGTTTGGTTCTCTTTGTTTTTATTGCGATATTTGCAAAAACAACTATTTAGACAACAAACGGGAGGGTTACAATGAGCACGATTTATTTAGCAGGAGGCTGTTTCTGGGGTACAGAAAAGTATTTTTCATTGATCAAGGGGGTCACAAAAACATCCGTGGGATATGCCAATGGCAACACCGACAATCCTACCTATGAGGAGGTAAAGCACTGCAACACCGGACATGCGGAGACGGTAGAAGTGGTCTATGACAGTGCGGTACTACCCTTGGAAAAGTTGCTGTTACTCTATTATGACGTGATTAATCCTACTTCTGTCAACAAACAGGGAGGAGATATCGGTTCGCAATATCGCACGGGGATCTATTATACGACTCCCGAAGATCTTCCTGTCATACAGGCCTCGATCGCCGAACTGGCAAAGAAATACACCTTGCCTATTGTGGTAGAGGTGTTGCCCTTGACAAAGTATTTTCCGGCAGAAGAGTATCACCAGGAGTATCTGAATAAGAATCCGAACGGTTATTGCCATATCGGAAGAGACAAATTTGCAAAAGCAAAAGAGGCTTAATCCGGTTGAAATAAAAACCATTCCCTTTGTCTTCTTCCACGGATAGGCATGCTCTTGAAAATTCATCAGGACGTTTGTTTCGTTTCATGAACGTGAAACGAAACAAACGTCCTGATGAATTTCTGCAAACATATGGACGAAAAATTCGACGGATCCATATCCTTTTACAAAGAGTTCCAATTGAACCTGACAGCTGTTCCTCTTGGACTATTTAATTCTATATCTTCAAGCTTGTAATGAGCCAACACCTCGTTTTCAATCCACCACTACACCGCGAGCTGCTTCAGCGTTCCAAAGTCAGGACTGCCACAAATCCGCCGCGGGGGAGCCAGGAGATCGTTTTCTTTGTACCTTTCTGTACAACGTCAGACTGGATCTTAAAGTCAGAACCCGACTCTCCATCGCCTATAAACTGCATCTTGTATGACTTGCCGGCCTTGAGAAAATCAAGGGAAAGAGAGATCTCTCCTTTTTTGTTCGTGCCATTAATACCGGCTACGTACCAGTTGTCTCCCGACCTGCGTGCCAAAACAACCTTCTCACCGGGATAGCCTTCCAAAAACTTAATTTCATCCCATGCGACAGGAACCTGACGGAGATATTCTTTCGCCTCATTAGGCAAAGCATAGAAACCGGATGGACGATCGGCCATGTGCTGGATACCGGACTCGAAAATCACCGGGAGAGCCAATTCATGGGCATAGGTTGTTGTATGAGGATGTTGCGAATTGGTAAAAGCAACCGGCGTATAATCCATCGGACCAATTACGTTGCGTGTATAAGGAAAGATCGTATTGAGTTCGGCTCCCTTTTCAGTCATGATCGGACCGTTATTGTACTGCTCACCTCCAAATACAGCCTCCATACTCATCAGATGAGGATAGGTGCGACTCCAGCCACGAGGCACCGTACTACCGTGAAAATTAACCATCAGTTCGTAGTCAGCCGCGTCTTCGAGAATGTCGATGTAATAGTTCATGATGTTCTGCTTGTCACTCTCAAAGAAGTCCACCTTGATGCCATACACTCCAATCTTTTTCAACCATTCAAAAGTCTTGACGCGAGACTCGTGCGTAATCAGCCTGTCGCGCGGTGTGGAATAAACACGGTTGTGCGGACCTCCGGAGTTGAACCAGATCATCGGTTTGACGCCTTTCTCATTGGCATACTTCACCGCGTCTTCCAGATTTCCACCGTTGCTCATCTGATCCCATTCCCAATCAAAAAGGGTATATGGCCATCCCATAGTAGCGGCCAGATCCACATATTCGCACACTCTCTTATAATCTTTTGTTCCGTGATTGTACGCCCAGTAGATCCACGATGCTTTGCCCGGCTTTATCCAGTCGGTCTTCTTCAGAACAGAGGGATCACTCACATCTTCCACGAGAGTAGATTCAACAATATCAGACAGTTGACCGATCATGATCACTCTCCAGGGAGATTTCCATGGAAAAGAGATGGTCGGACAGACATCTCCCATCCCATTGCCGTCAGAAACGGCTGGGAAGGTGAGTTTGTAACTGTTTGTCTGAAGTTTGTTACTCAGCTTTGTCGCACAGTAATTACGATCTGCATTTGATTCGGTGATGAGTGCCCAACAACTGTTTTCCAATTGAAAGAGTGATGGATATCCCCATTCTCCCTGAACAATAGTCTCTTTCTGATGCGGGAAAGCCCCTTCGTAACTGGGCACAAAGCGTTGAAGCCACCGGTCGGCAGTTTGGGGTATCTCGTAGGATGTAAACTCATCTGTTATCTTTACTTTGCTTATCTTCTTTTCTGGGAAAGCATATCGGAAACAGATTCCATCGTTGTATGCCCTCACAACAACATTCATCACCTCATTCGAGGAATTGACAAAGACAAGGGTCCGTTCGTTTGCCTGGTTTGTACAGATCATGCGCTTGCCATGGAGAGCATTATATTTCTCCTTGACACGGATGCTACGTGTCTTCTTGGTTAACTGCAAACCGTTGTAGAAGGAAGCATCTTCACGCTCCAGTCCCAAGGTAATGCGAGGTATGACGACAGACTTTTTTGTCTGATCGCCACTGGTCACTGTCAAAAACCAATCAGCCGACTGTCCGTTACTTTGGCTGAGCGAGACCTGAATCTTTCCGTTCGGAGACGAAAGGATAGGCTCCTGTGCTTGTGTCTCAACCGATAGACCGGCAAACAACGCCAATACGATCAGAATCATTTGTTTTTTCATTTGAATTTGTTTTAAATACGTACTATTTCATCAGACCGGACTTTCTCACAGGGTTGGTTTCACCTGCTTGATGGATCCGTCTGCGTTAAACTCTAACTTATCCATGCAGACTTCACGATGAAAACCGGCAGCATCACCCATCTTGATACCGGTCGGACGAGAGAAACGGTGATAGACAATATACCATTCGTCTTTTCCGGGAATTTGCAAGATGGAATTGTGACCTGTGCCATAAATACCATTGGCAGCATCTTTCATAATGACCAGATTGTTTGCCGGAACCTGAATAGGTCCCATGGGCGATTTGGATGTACCATAACGTACGCGGTAGTTTTGACTGCGGGTATCATCTTCAGACCACAGGAAGTAATAGGTGCCTTTGCGGTAAAAGATATACGTTCCCTCCCGATAGGTTCTGTCCGGCGTAATCACTTTTGTTGTATTCGGTTTGAGTGAGATCATATCTTTGTTCAACTCGGCAACTGCCATATAGCCATTGCCCCAATACAGATAGGTCTTGCCACTCTTCGGATCTTCAAACACATCGGGATCAATTTCCTGTCCGCCTCTTGCACCTTCAGGTCTGCCAGCGATCAGTGCTTTACCTGAATCAACAAAGGGTCCGCAGGGATCATCAGCCACGGCCACTCCTACTTTCTGAGCTGCAGAGAAATAATAGAAATACTTGTAACTCTTTTCGATCTTCTTTTCAATAATGCAAGGAGCCCATGCGTTTCTGTTTGCCCAGGAAACATCTTTCTTCAGGTCCAGAATAACATTTTCCTCCTTCCAGTCCTTCAAATTATCCGAAGAGAAGGTCTTGAAAGAATAGCCTCCCCATCCATCATAACCGTCGCTGGTCGGATAGATATAATATTTTTTCGTCTTCTTGGCATAGAGCACTTCCGGGTCTGCGTAATAGCCTTCCAATACCGGATTGTTATGTTCTTCAAAGGTAAATCCGGCAGGAGTACCCCACTTTTTAAGCAGCGACTTCAGTTCTTTTTGTGTGATCGGCATGATGGTGCCATGACGCGGGAAGAAGTCCATCGAGATACTGTTATCGATCACCTTAAAGTTTTCCAGATCCTGGCTTTCGGTAAACTGATATTTGCCCTTCATATAGACATCATACATCAGAATATACGTATCTGTATGGATACGTTTATAAATACTGGAGCCTTCCACTGCCTCTTTCGTCTGCTGCTTGTAGTCCGGTGCTTCCGCCCAAACGCCGGAAGTCAGCGATTTAGTGGTTGCTTTCTTAATACCATTGCCACTTCCTTCCGTCTTATAGAAGAGATGATACAAACTATCTTTGTAAATGATGTCTCCATCAATGCAGGATTTCTTGTTGGATGGAATAAAGAGAGGCTTGGGTTCGCCTTCCAAATCCGTAAATGTCTCATTGGCATAGGCATAGTAAATAATATCAGGACCATTGCCATGTTGCATAGACCAATAAATCATGTATTTCCCTTTTTCAGCGTCATAGATCGTCTGCGGAGCCCACACACGTTTTAAGTCTTCCTGATTGGCATACTTCTTCTGAATATTGATAACCGTTGAGGTCCAGTTGACCAAATCAGATGATTTGAGTAAAACCATGGCCCGGTTAGAATCCCATCCTTTGGACGAAGTCATGTCGGTAACGACCATATAAAATGTCTTTCCATCCATACCTCTCAGGATATGTGGATCGCGCACTCCGCCAGTACTGCTTATCTCTTTCGAGTCAAGAACCGGTTTGTTGCCATTCAAGGCTTTGAAACTGTAGCCATCCGTACTGACCGCAAAACGAATAGCCTCTTCATCTACTCTGTTTCCCGTAAAATAAACAAAAAGGTAGGCGGCATAATCTTTTTCCGCAACTTTTGGAGGAGTCTGTGCTTGTACCTTTCCTGATCCGCAGAGAAGCGAAAACAGCACTAATAAACAGGATAACTTAGTTACATTCATAGTATTAATTTGTTTTTAGTTTATTCATCATCAAAGAGTTGTTGACAAAGTTCGCAAAAACATTTAATTCGAGTTGTTTTTACACTAATATTTACGACTCGATTAATTATTATTTAGAAATTGGCCGCACTTATGAAAGTTTTACCGGAAAAGAATCAGATAAATCAACAAAAAGGTGACTATCCTGTACACGTTATTAGTATATTTGTGCTCATAATAAAAAGGGATAAGCATCAATAGATGGACAGCTTCGTAGCAATAGATTTTGAAACAGCCAATCAGTATCGCACCAGTGTGTGCAGTGTAGGTCTTGTTGTGGTACGTGAAGGTAGTATTGTCAATAGCATCTATCGGCTGATTCGTCCCGAGCCTGATTTCTACAGCTACTGGAATGTACAAGTTCACGGACTAACATCGCGTGACACAGACAGCGCAGCCATATTCCCGGATGTATGGAATGAGATTGCGCCGGAGATTGGTTCGCTTCCTCTGATTGCGCACAACAGTCCATTTGATGAAGGTTGCCTGAAGGCTGTTCACAAACTATACTGCATGGATTATCCGGATTATCAGTTTTACTGTACGTGCAGAAGATCCAGACGCGTGTTTCCCGAACTGCCCAATCACCAGCTTCAGACTGTAGCTGCCCACTGTGGCTATGACTTACGGAATCATCACAATGCATTGGCAGATGCAGAGGCAGCGGCTGTCATTGCATTGAGTATCTTTCGCGATATCTGACAGAAGATGGATTGTCAAAAGACGCTTCTTGGTTAATCATTCATTCAATCATTGACAGGAGAAGAATTTACCGGAAAAAGAATGCCCATTGTGAGTTGAACTCACAATGGGCATTCTATAATATAAGTAGTGACTTCTTATTCCCAGCTTCTCTCTTCAATAGGCTTCTCGGGCTCTTTCTTGCGTCTGTTCTTCAGTTTAAAGAAGAGTGTCAGCACATTCTCAAATATCATTTGAATCAGCAGATCGATGATCATCAATAAAAAGAACACCCACATCACAAGAAGCATCAAGAGATACCATAACAGCTTGAGACTCTTAATGATCAGAGTTCTGAACATCATGATGATCTGAATCGGAGAGACTTTAAACTTTATCTTGTTTGAAGTGCTCATATCTGTCTGTTTCAGTTAATATTGGAAAAGTTAACAATCAAAATGAATAGTTTGCAGTTGCAAATATATGAAGTTCTGTTCACATAAGTTCATATATTTGCAACTAAAAAACCTCATTATTTCATCTCCTTTGTTGACATCGAATAGGGAAAGTCGCTCTCCTTGGTTCCTCTTTCTTTATAGGGAGTGCTCTGCATCTCCAAAAGCATCTGCCCTCCCTTCTGAAGTTCGGAATGAGTAAGGTAGTTGCGCGTCAGGTTTTGTCCATTCATCTTCAGCGAACGGATATAGATGTTCTTATCGCTGTTGTTCGCTGCATTGATGACCAGTTGCTTTCCGTTTTCAAAGGTAAGAGTGGCTTTCTTAAAGAGAGGAGCACCTAATACATATTGGTCAGTACCGGGGCAAACCGGATAAAATCCCATGGCAGAAAAGACATACCACGCCGACGTTTGTCCGTTATCTTCATCACCGCAATATCCATCAGGAGTTGCTTGATAAAGCTTATCCATTACCTGACGGGTCCAGTATTGAGTCTTCCAGGGTTGACCTGCATAGTTATAGAGATAAATCATGTGTTGGATCGGTTGATTGCCATGTGCATAGTTTCCCATGTTCATGATCTGCATCTCACGAATCTCATGAATGACTCCGCCATAATAACTGTCATCAAAGATAGGAGGAAGTGCAAAGACGGTGTCCAGCATGGCTACAAAACTTTTCTTTCCACCCATCAGATTAATCAAACCTTGTGGATCGTGAAATACAGACCAAGTATAGTGCAATGAATTACCTTCTGTAAAGTCTCCTCCCCATTTGAAAGGTGAGAACGGAGACTGGAAGGTACCATCTGCTTTCTTTCCACGCATAAGAAGAGTCTCTTTATCAAAGAGATTGCGATAGTTTTGTGCACGCTTTGCATAAAGATCCTGTTCTTCTTTCGGACGATTCATCTTCTTGGCAACCTGATAGATACACCAGTCATCATACGCATATTCAAGCGTACGGGCTGCACTCTCATTGATATTTATGTCGCAAGGCACATAACCTAACTTATTATACTCTTCAAAGCCACGGCGACCGGTAGAAGAGACCTGAGGATGAACAGCATTAGCACCATGCACCAGTCCTTCATACAGTGCTTTTTCATCGGCAACCTTGACTCCTTTGAGATAGGCGTCTGCCAAAATGGAGGCTGAGTTATTGCCTACCATACAGCCACGGTGACCGGGACTTGCCCATTCGGGGAAGAAACCACTTTCTTTATAGGTATTGATAAGACCTTCCTGCATTTTTTGGTTGATGGAAGGATACATCAGATTGAGGAAAGGGAAAAGGCAACGGAACGTATCCCAGAAGCCTGAGTCTGTGAAAAGATAGCCTGGAAGCACCTGACCGTTATAGGGACTGTAATGAACAACTTTACCTGCTGCATCCACCTCATAAAACATGCGCGGGAAAAGAAGGGAACGATAGAGGCAAGAGTAGAATGTACGATACTGGTCTACAGTTCCACCTTCAACCTTGATGCGTTTCATTACATCATTCCACGCTGCTTTTCCTTTTTCTTTTACTTTATCAAAACTATCGTTACCAAGTTCTTTCAGATTCTGAAGAGCTTGCTCATCACTGATAAAAGAAGAAGAAACCTTTGCATGGACAATCTCTCCGCGTTGTGTCTTAAATCCAATTACAGCACCTACATGATCATCTTTCTGAGCAAGATCTTTCTTGAGCTCTTTGCCATTGAAAGTATAAGTCACTTCAAATGGCTTGTCAAACTCAACGACAAAGTAATTGCGGAAGTTGCTTGGAACTCCCCCACTATTACGTGTGGTATATCCGATAATCTTTTTTTGTTCAGGGAGTATCTGAATAGAGGACCCACGGTCAAAGGCATCAATCACAACATAAGCATCATCACTCTTGGGAAAGGTAAAACGAAACATGGCTGAGCGATCAGTCGGGGTTATCTCAGTCGTAACATCATAATCGGCCAGATATACTTTATAATAATACGGCAAAGCCTGTTCCGCCTTATGAGAAAACCAACTGGCGCGTTCGTTTTCCAGAAAAACCGGTTTGCCGGTGACGGGCATCAGTGAGAATTGTCCATAATCGTTGATCCAGGGACTTGGCTGGTGTGTTTGCTTAAAGCCACGAATCTGATTTTCTGTATAAACATAGGCCCATCCGTTGCCCATCGTACCGGTTTGAGGCATCCAGAAGTTCATTCCCCACGGACGGGCAATGGCCGGATAGGTATTTCCGGCTGAAAGGCCCACTGTAGATTGTGTTCCCATCAATGGATTCACATAATCCACCGGAGAAAACAGATCAGCGGCAAAGGAATATGTCGTTACTAAAGAAACGACAAGAAAAAGGGAAAGTGTGCGAAAAACGGTTTTCATGTTTGTTGGTGTTAGTTTTTGTAATACTCTTATTCTTTGATTGTTGCAAACAAGTCCAAATGTTCATCTATATAATGAGCAATGGCTGCGGTAGCCTCTTCTTCTAATTCAAAATATTCTTCTTCCAAATCATCGAAAGCTTCAAATTCCTCATACATAGCCATAAACTCATCCTCTGTTGTTTCACGTTCAAGTCTCTCACGATGCTCATCATAGATCTTTTTTGCTTTATAGATCAACTTGGAAAGTTCTTTGGCTCCAAAGAGACGCATGGCTTTAGCAAAGGGGTTATCAAAGATATAAGGCCCATACCCATTTTGGATGAGTTGAACAAATCCACCACTTTGAATCTCCTGGACAAAATAATGATAGGCTAACAATGTATTTTGATGGCCATTCAATTGTTGCATACTTTCACTGGTCAGATTGTCTTGAATCATCTCAAGATAAGCATTCGTAAAAACAGCGATAAACTCATCCATTCCCTGCTCAGCAGCAGCAGATAGCTGTTCACCTTTTATAATCGGGAGTAATTCATCCATAATACTTATTGTTTTCATTAATAATAAAGTTCAAAGATAAACAAAAAAGGGTTGCCCTGAATAGGACAACCCTTTTAGCTGGTTGACTACAACCTTATTTAACTTTGTCTACAATCGCTTTGAAAGCTTCCGGATGATTCATCGCCAAGTCGGCAAGAACTTTACGGTTGATTTCAATACCTGATTTGTGCAGAGCACCCATCAATTTTGAATAAGACATTCCTTCCAGACGGGCAGCAGCATTAATACGCTGAATCCACAATGCACGGAAGTTACGTTTCTTATTTCTACGATCGCGGAACGCATACGTCAAACCTTTTTCCCAAGTGTTTTTAGCTACGGTCCATACATTCTTTCTCGCACCAAAGTAACCTCTGGTGAGTTTTAAGATTTTCTTTCTTCTTGCTTTCGAAGCAACGTGATTTACTGATCTTGGCATAATTAATCAATTTTTGAATGATAGCGTCACTACTTACGAGTGAACTTCTCTGCTAATGCATTCGGTTAATAAATCTTTTGTTAAACTCGCTTTTTGAAATAGGTTTCTGATTTACTTCATTGAGAGCATCTCTTTGACGCTTTTCAAATTCGTTTTGTCCAGGATAGTGAATCCAGTCAGATTTCTTTTTCTTTTTGTCGATTTCTTAGTCAAAATATGACTTTTGAAAGCGTGCTTTCTTTTGATTTTTCCTGTTCCGGTAAGAGAGAACCTCTTTTTAGCACCGGAGATAGTCTTCAATTTTGGCATTTTACAGTAAATTTTATTTGTTAGTTAGTATATATCCTACGCACGATTCTCATCGTCCGGACGTTAATATTATTTCTCAGTTTCCTTTGCCTCTTCTTCTTGTTTTGGCATTTCTTCCTTCAAAGCTTGCACCTTCGGAACCGTTGTTTTCGGAGCCCCCGGCTTAGGTAAGTCGGTTTTCGGCTTAATCACAGGCACTCCGGTTCTCTTCTTTGGAGAAATGAAAATAATCATTCGCTTTCCCTCTAAAACAGGCATTTGCTCAACTTTCCCATATTCCTCCAGATCATTGGCAAACCGCAGCAGTAAAACCTCTCCCTGCTCCTTGAATAAGATCGAACGACCTTTAAAGAAAACAAAGGCTTTTATCTTAGCTCCTTCATCCAGAAATCCTTTGGCATGCTTTAACTTGAAGTTATAATCATGATCATCGGTCTGAGGTCCGAAACGAATCTCCTTCACGACAACCTTGACAGATTTGGCTTTTTGCTCTTTCTGACGTTTCTTATATTGATATAAGAACTTCTGGTAATCAACAATTCTACAAACAGGAGGAACAGCAGTCGGCGAAATTTCCACCAAGTCAAGTCCATGTTCTTCAGCCATACGAAGGGCTTCACGAACAGAGTAAACCCCTTGCTCAATATTTTCACCAACAACACGAACTTCTTTGGCACGGATTCCTTCATTAATCCGAAACTGCACTTTGAGGTCTTCTTTCATTCTCAAAAATTCTATTCTCCTACCTTTAATTATTTATTTGTTGAATTAATCATTAAACTGATTAACCATTTTTTCAATTTCGTCATTCAAAAGAGCGGCAAAGTTAGTAATTTTCATTGAACCTTGATCACCTTCTCCCTGTTTTCTTACAGAAACCTCATCATTTTGTGCTTCTTTCTCTCCAACAACCAATAAATAAGGTATTCTCTTCAATTCATTGTCTCTGATTTTACGTCCGATCTTCTCGTTTCTATCATCAACAATCGTACGAATATTCTTTCTGTTCAGAATTTTAGCGACAGTTTCCGCATACTCATTAAACTTCTCACTGATTGGAAGAACAACTGCCTGATCAGGAGTCAACCATAACGGGAACTTACCGCCGGTGTGTTCAATAAGAACAGCGACAAAACGTTCCATCGAACCAAACGGAGCACGGTGAATCATCACAGGACGATGCTTCTGATTATCTGCTCCGGTATATTCCAGTTCGAAACGTTCCGGCAAGTTATAATCGACCTGAATGGTACCCAACTGCCATTTACGTCCAATGGCATCTCTTACCATGAAATCAAGTTTTGGTCCATAGAAAGCTGCTTCTCCTAATTCAACGGTAGCTTTCAAGCCCTTCTCTTCACAAGCTTCAACAATGGCTTTTTCAGACTTTTCCCAATTATCGTCACTTCCAATATACTTGTTTTTATCGTTCGGGTCCCTTAAAGAGATCTGAGCTTCAAAGTTCTGAAAATCGAGAGCTTTAAAGATGATAAAAATAATATCCATTACTTTCAAGAACTCATCTTTTACCTGATCTGGACTACAGAAGATGTGGGCATCATCCTGTGTAAAGCTTCTCACACGAGTCAATCCATGTAATTCACCGCTCTGTTCGTAACGATAAACAGTACCGAACTCCGCCAGTCGGAAAGGCAGATCTTTGTAAGAGCGGGGGAAGCACTTGTAAATTTCACAGTGGTGAGGACAGTTCATCGGCTTCAACAAATACTCTTCCCCTTCTTCAGGTGTATGGATTGGTTGAAATGAATCTTTCCCATATTTCGCATAGTGACCGGAAGTCACATATAATTCTTTTTGTCCGATATGCGGAGTGATCACCTGTTGATATCCGAAACGTTTTTGAATCCTCTTCAAAAAGTCTTCCAGACTAAGGCGCAAGGCAGTACCTTTGGGCAACCACAATGGAAGTCCCTTGCCAACCTTCTCAGAAAAGGCAAAAAGCTCCATTTCCTTACCGATCTTGCGATGATCACGTTTCTTTGCTTCTTCCAGCAACACCAGATACTCATCCAGCATCTTCTTTTTCGGGAACGTGATACCATAGATACGGGTTAGCATTTTGCGCTTTTCATCACCTCTCCAGTATGCTCCCGCAACGCTGGTCAGTTTGACAGCCTTGATCGGCGCAGTATTAAGAATGTGCGGGCCACGGCAAAGGTCGGTAAAGCTACCTTGGGTATAAGTAGTAATTGTTCCGTCCTGAAGATCGTTGATTAATTCTAGTTTATACGTCTCACCTCTTTCACCAAAATAAGACAAAGCCTCGCTTTTCGTAATATCCTTACGGACTATTGCTTCTTTCTTGCCGGCAAGTTCAAGAATCTTGGCCTCAACGGCAGAAAGATCAACTTCTTTTATCACAGAATCACCCGGATCAACATCATAATAGAAGCCGTTTTCTATAGCCGGACCAATACCAAACTGGATTCCGGGATACAACTCTTGTAATGCTTCAGCCATCAAGTGAGCAGATGTATGCCAGAAGGCATGCTTACCTTCTGCGTCATCCCATTTATAAAGAACAACATCCGCATCAGAGGTTATCGGACGAGAGAGATCGATGGTTTCACCATTGACTCCGACAGCCAACACATCTTGTGCAAGACGCTGACTAATACTTTCAGCTATTTCCAGTCCGGTTACACCTTTTGGATATTCGCGGACTGACTGATCAGGAAATTTTATTCGTATCATAATTAGTTCTATTTATCAAATCGCAAAAGTAATATTTATTCATTTTATAAGCAATGATTGATTCTATTTTATTCCGAATAGCGTTTTATAATATTATATGCTTCCGGAATACCCAGTTCTCCGGCCTTACTCAGATCTGCAATTCCTTCTTTGCCTTTACCGGCCAAAACACGAGTCAGCCCCCTGTTAAAGTAGGCTTCTGCAAATTCAGGATCTAATTCGATAGCACGGGTATAATCATCAATAGCGCGTTGATATTCCTTTAATTCGGAATAAATATTTGCCCGATTATAATAAGCTGTTACAAACTTTGGATCAAGAGATATGATTTTTGCATAATCTGAAACAATTTTCCATCTTTCCGCATTCGCATTTCGAAAATCATCCGCCTGACTTTTGAGTCTTGAAGAAGTAATCTTTGAGCCTTTGATTCCGGGAAAATCCAACGATTGCAGAGTATTGGCCGCATTTTCTTCTTCTTCATTTTGTTTCATAGCATTGGCATACTCCAGCTCTTTTGAAAGTATTAAGGCCCGGTTCATATATACAGGCAAATAATCAGGATCAATCCGCACAAGCGTATTACAATCTTCCAACGCACTCTTCAAATCCTGAATAAGCATAAAATCAACCGCTCTTCCCATGTATGCGGATACATCGGTACTATCTGCTCCAATACGTTTTGAATAATAATCGATTGAAGTAAATCGTTCGGACACTTGATCGGAAGTTAATGTAATATCTCTATTCGTCAGCAACAGATAATTATTTAATGAATTCTTCTTGTTGATATCTTCAACCACACCTATGTAATAAGGAACATGACGCAAATCATTTTCTTGTTTGTACCAAGAAAGGAAATAGGAAGGCTGCAACCCGATGGATACATTCCGGTTTTGCACACGTCCACGGTATTCACTGCTATAATTTCGTTTACTTTCATCCTCATTATCAGCCACTACAAGTCTGTTGAACTTTCCAATATTCTGATCTGAGTTTTCACGCACTTTATCATCGGCATCATCCTTCTCTGTCTCTTCTGTTTTCTTTGGGGCATTCTTTCCGCGGTTCATCTCCAACGTCATTGCCGTTGTATAATCAATTTCAGCGCCACGCAAATCATTCATCTTTTTACGAGCCTCTGATCGAGCATAATAAGCAGGCACAAAATCAGTATACTTTTTAATGACTGTCGAATAATCTTTTATGGCTCCATCCTGATCACCGGTTTCTGAGCGAAGTAAGGCCCGGTTGTAAATAGCTATATAATTATCTGGTTCCAAGCAAATTACTTTGTCAAAATCCTCAATAGCCTTATTATTATCGCCCACCATTGAGCGAAGAAGTCCACGATTGAAAAGAGCTATCAGATTGGATGGATCCAGATTCAAAGCTTTGTCATAATCATTCATCGTCCCTCTTAAGTCATTCAACCGATAGCGTATGATACCTCTGTTAATGTAATAGCCGGCATTTCTCGGATCAAGTCGGATAGCCTCATTCAAATCTACCAGCGCAGAAGAGAGTTCCCCTTTATGAGATAAAATGACAGCGCGTATTCCGTATGCCCTTGACGAATTTTTGTCCATTTTCAGGACAGTATCAATATCCTGTAAAGCTTTTACAGTATCCTTATTTTCTAAATTCATAGCGCTACGATTCAGGTAAGCAGGAACATAACTGGGTTGTCTGGATATCAGATGCGAGAATTCACTTTCCGCTTTGTCATATTCTTTGTTTTGAGCATACGCGATACCTCTGTTCATCCATAACTGGTTGTTGACCGGGTCATACTCCAAGCCTTTTGAATAGTCAGCAATCGCTCCTGCGTAGTTTCCTAATTGCTGCCGCGCATATCCCCGACAGGAATAGACACCAACGACAAAAGGATTTCGTTCCAAAGCCAAAGTACAATCCTCTTCAGCTCCTTTATAATCCTCAAGCAGCACCTTGGCGATGCCTCTGTAGTAATAGGGTTCATATAGGTAGGGCTTTGCTTGAATAACCTGATTAAAGTACTGAATAGAAAGGACATAATCTTCAAAATAAAGAGCATTACGACCAATGGAAAGTACCCTGTCAGTATTTAATTGAGCATGTAATGAAAGCGAAAACAAACTAAAAAGTAGTCCCCAAACTATTCGACGCATTTTTCTTAACCGATTATCTTTTATGAACTCGAAGCGCAAATGTACCAAAAGAGTTTGCACAATACCAAAAAGAAACAGAGATTAACGAAAAACTGGTGTATAGAAATGGAAAAAGAGTCTCCAAAGTGAGACTCTTTTCTATGATCATACAATTTTATTTGTTACGGTATCAGGATGAACAATCGTCGGCTTGAAATCTTTTGCCTCTTCAAAGTCCATGTAAGCGTACGACATAATTATGATGATGTCACCAGGTTGCACTTTACGTGCTGCAGCACCATTCAAACAGATAGTACCTGAACCTCTTTCTCCTTTTATTATATATGTTTCAAAACGTTCACCATTGTTATTATTGACAATATGAACTTTTTCATTTGCAATCAGATTGGCTGCATCCATCAGATCCTCGTCAATCGTAATGCTCCCTACATAATTAAGGTCAGCCTGAGTAACGGTTGCTCTGTGAATCTTGGATTTAAGTACTTGAATAAACATAATAAAATCTTGAGAGACTATTTCTTATAAACAACATTATCAATAAGGCGTATTTTACCACAATAAATAGTGATACAGCCTACAATATAAGAGGCATCATCCCAGCTCTTCACGGATTGCAATGTATATCCATCCACAATCTCGAAGTACTCCATCCGGAAAACCAGATCAGAAGACAAGCTTTCTTTGACGAATGCCTTGATTTCTTCCACACTCTTATCAGGTACAAAGGTAGTGCTTTTAAATAATGCCAGAGAGATCTTGGTCGCTTTTTTTCGTTCTTCATCAGAAAGAAGCATATTTCGGCTACTGAGAGCAAGTCCACTATCTTCACGCATGATCGGGCATGAAACTATTTCGATAGGCAAATTTAGCTGCTTGGTCATCAGTCGAATAATTGCGACTTGTTGAAAATCTTTTTGTCCGAAGTAAGCACGATCAGGTTCTACAGCATAAAACAATTTGCTCACTATCTGGGCAACCCCATTGAAATGGCCAGGCCGGGCTGGTCCTTCCATTACCTGGTCCAATGGTGCAAAAGAGAAAGTACGTGTATCCGGTTCCGGATACATTTCTTCTACACTTGGAACAAAAACAATAGTACATCCCGCCTTCTCAAGCAAAGTCGTATCTGCATCCAATGTTCTCGGATAGCGATCAAGATCATTCTTATCATTAAATTGAGTGGGATTTACAAACACACTGACAACTGTAACATTATTATCTGCAACACTTTTGTTTACCAAAGATATATGGCCGGCATGCAAAGCGCCCATTGTGGGTACAAGTCCGATCGAAAGGCCCTTTTCGCGATTGATCTGAAGAATCTTCTTCAGATCGGAGATGGTTGTAATTTTCTTCATTCGTAGTATCATTTTCAAAAAAGAATGCAAAGCAACAGTTTTTTTGCTGAATGTGAAAGAGAAAAGAGAAAAAACAGGTCATTTCAGACAAAAGAAGCCCTATAATAGCGCATATTTTCTACGAAAGATTTGTTAATCGGAAGAAAAAGACAATATTGATTGCAATATTTAGTATCTTTGCCTACAATTAGTAACTAGAAAGGATCCAATAAGATGAGTGCCACAAGAGTATTATACATTTCCCAAGAGATCACTCCATATCTTCCGGAAACGGAATTATCGACTACCAGCAGATATTTGCCACAAGCAATACAAGAAAAAGGGAAAGAAATCAGAACTTTCATGCCTAAGTTTGGGAGTATTAATGAACGCAGAAATCAGTTACACGAGGTGATACGTCTTTCGGGTATGAACTTGATCATTGATGATACCGACCACCCTTTAATTATAAAGGTTGCATCCATTCAGTCAGCCCGAATGCAAGTTTACTTTATTGATAATGAAGATTACTTCCAGCGGAAAAACACGATTAAGGACGATAATCAGAACGAATATCCGGATAATGATGAGCGCTCTATTTTTTATGTCCGTGGAGTGCTTGAAACAGTCAAAAAGCTCAAATGGGTTCCGGATATCATCCACTGCCAAGGATGGATGACTGCGCTAACACCTCTTTATATCAAAAAAGCTTATGCAGAAGACCCTTGCTTTAGAAACTCTAAAATAGTATATTCTCTCTACAATGATGAGTTTCAGAGTCCGTTTAATGAAAACTTCAGAGAAAAACTTCTCTTAGGTGGTATCTCAGAAGATCATCTTCAATCCATAAAAGATGAGATATCTCATACTACCCTTTCCAAACTGGCTGTAGACTTTTCAGATGGAATTATTCAATCAAGTGAGAAAGTCAACGAATCTGTCATCCAATATGCGCAAAGCAATAACAAACCGGTGCTTAATTATTCGCCTGTTGAAAACAATATTGATGCTTTGAATGAGTTTTATGACAGTATATGGGATAATGAATCTACCGGAATCTAAATAATTGCTCAATGAAATTAAGATATTTATTGGCGGGCATCATTGCCTTAGTTGCCTTTAGTTGTAATGACGATGAAAATAGTATCGGATTTACTCTTCAGCCAACCGGAGATAAGATCGATGTAAAATCGCAGGTATTTGACATACCGTCGCAAACAGTCTTTCTTGATTCTATGTTTATCAAGACGGATACCGCTTTTCTCGGTCAATACACAACTCCGGAATTGGGAACTACAAAGGCAGATTTCATGGCGCAGGTCAACTGTACCAAATCTTTTGCCTGGCCAACAGATATCACTAAGATGGATTCTGTAATTCTGAAACTGTACTACAAAGGCTTCTTTGGTGACTCTTTGGCTCCAATGAATGTTGTTGTCTATGAGTTAAACAATAAGCAGAGCAACCAGAAGAAAAACTACTACACCAATACCAATGTGGCAGACTTTTGCGACATGAAAACCGTGCTGGGACAAAAGGCATTTGTTGCAGCTGATGTTTTGGTTTCTGATTCTCTTAAATCGACTACATCCTATGACGGGCCATATATTTCTATACGTCTGGATGATAAACTCATCAAACGTTTTTACAACAACTACAACGCAGCAAACTTCGCTTCGACCGATGCTTTTACCAACTTCTTTAAAGGATTGTACGTCACAACAAACTTTGGAGACGGAACCATCTTGTACATAGATGACATTTATATGCAGTTCTGTTACACCCAACCCTACAGCAGTGACAGAAGTGATTCGCTGGTGGCTCGTTCCGCAACATTTGCCACAAGTAAAGAGGTGGTTTTGAACAACAGAGTGAAACACACAAAACTAAAAGAAAATTTCAGCAATACAGATTCAGTTACATTGATTAAATCGCCGATTGGTGCGATAACAAAAGTATCTATTCCTGTCAAAGCGATCAGAGATTCAACAGGCAACAATGAGCTTAATACGGTAGAACTGACTCTTACGGCTGATAATCCTTCATCAGAAAAATACATGAGTTACCTTCCACCATATAAGCTTCTTCTATTAAAAGAAAGCGAATTAATTAAATTCTTTGAAAACGAAGAATTGTATAACAGTGAAGATTCTTACGTAGCAACCTACTCAAGTACAAATCAAACATACACATTTAAGAATATCGCTAAATTGTTAAGTTATTCTGACAAGGATGTTCAGGATATGTATTTGGTGCCTGTAACAGTCAACTTCAATAGTGCTGCCACGCTGGCAACAAATGTAAAGCCGATGTTTACTCCCAGTGCGGTTCGTTTGAAGAAATCTACCTGCGCAAACAGACCGCTGCGATTAAATCTTATTTACAGCAAGTTCTGATCTCTTCCTTAAATAGATCATTATTCATTATCTATACGAAAAGGCTCCTGAAGGAGCCTTTTTTCATAAAAAAACAACCGTATATTTTTCCCATTTCATACAGATGAAAGTTCAGTTGCATAGGCATCCGTTCAGCAAATGTACCTGATGTTTTTTGAAAGGCAAAAAGAAAAGGTTTTATGACTGATTATCTACGTCATAAAACCTTCTTAGTATTGTAAGACTGTCGGTTTACTTATTCAGATGACGATATATCTCACAGGCGGCCAGCAGATAGGCCCCTACACCAAAATTGGACGTTGACGATGCATTGACTACCTGACCGGGGATTGCCTTCTCTCCTATTGGTTGCACATATCCCACTCTTCCATCAGGTTGGAGTGCTGTTTTCGACAAATAATCCCAGCCTTTTTTAACCACCGGCAGATAAAGGTCTTCTTCAAAGAAACCGTGATTGATACCCCACATATATCCATAGATAAAGAATGCTGTACCACTGGTTTCCGGACCGGGAGCATGCGCAGGATCCATCAGACTCCTTGTCCAATACCCTTCCTTCTGTTGGCAATCTGCAAGAGTTGCTGCCATCTTCTGATACAGAGCGACAAACTCTGCACGGTGAACATAATTATCGGGCATATCCTGCAAAATCTTTGCAAGTCCGGCAAACAACCATCCATCACCTCGTGCCCAGAAGTCCTTCATCCCGTTAGCTGATTTATGAGCCGGGTAAATATACTTGGCATCTCTGAAAAACAGACCGGTCTCTTCGTCACACATTAGTTTCCTGGAGTAGGAAAAGTATTCATAAAGTTTATCAAGATATAACTGATTACCGGTCACCTTGTATAGCTTTGTCATGACAGGCATCACCATGTAAAGACCATCTACCCACCACCAGTAATCATTCTTTGCGGTTGACAACTGATACTCCATGACCTCAATGGCACGGGCTATTTTTTTCGGATCCGGAGCTAAATTATACAGATCAACATAGGTCTGGAAACAAATCTGCTGATCTCCAAACAGCACAAAATCGTCTGTTTCACCATAAGAATATTTCCATTTAGACTTATCCGTGGACTTTGCGCCCATCCACTGGTTATGCTCTGCCCAAGCCTCGGAGTAACGTCTGTAAGTTTCATTTTTTGTAACGAAATACGCCTCCATATTACCGGTATGGTAGGCGGCATTATCCCAAAATGCACTTCCGGGCTTTGGATTATTGGTTTGCCAATACGTGTTTACCTTATATATTGTATTCAACACCTCCAAAGAAGAGGTATTCAGTTTGCTGGCTGCCAGACTCTTCTTTTGGGTTGAACAAGAGCATAATCCAAAGCAAAGGAATAGGACAACAATATAAAGAATATCTTTCCTGTTCATTGGTTCTACTTATTTTTCAGCATAAAAGGCACATCTTTCTCGACAATAGAAGATGGCTCTTTGGGCTTTGGTGTTTTGACGTATTGCTTATGGAGTATATATCTGATAGCATTACGTTCCCGTTCATCAACCGGGACATTCATTTTCAAGGACTTGGAGGTAATAGTATACTCAAATCTGGTCCGGTCTGTTTCCTTTGCCCAGTTAGGATCGTTATCAACCACCTGGGGACTAATCATAATCGTTTTCAACTTACCATTCACATAGACTACACAAAATCCGTTAGAACCCTTATATTCTTCATTCTGAGTATACACATTCATGAATATCGTATCCTTATGCGACTCAATAACATCGACTGAATCAAGGTGATATATAGCAAAGGGAGATAATTTGGGTATTAATTCCATCATACGAGGAGTATTTGCACGTTGTTTCAAGAGATCAACAACCTGAACGCTGGCATTGTTTATTTGAGAAAACTTGTCCAGAGTTGTAGGATCAGAAACCGGCTGAGCAAAAATCTTTACCGAACCCATTGAGATGCAAAGCGCAACCACGAAACAGCGAAAAATCTTATTCATAATAGGATAATAGCTTTTAGTTTGTTATTTCAAACGACAAACATACACAAAAATCCGGTACATTACAAGATCAATTTCTCAAAATGTGCAAAAAGACAATGTGGTATTAGATAGATAGAAAAGCCCTCTTGTCAAAAAAGACAAGAGGGCTCTATTCTAATGGTATATCAACAGAAATTAAAACAACTTGGAAGGATATTCTCCTTTATTGATCAAATCCTGAATTTTATCAACAACTGATTGGCGGTCATTAGCATATGTTACACCAAACCATTTAGATGGCGTATCAAGAACCTTGCAAGTCGCTGTTCCAGCAACTATAAGATTATTTACTACTAACGGTATAAAGAACTCAGCCTTGATATTGTTTTCATTCTCTTTCAAGAACTCAACAAAAGCTGTTTCTGAATGTTGAAAATAGTCAGGAGTAAAGCCCCACATGTTCATAGATACAGGAGAATTCTCATCAACTGCAATCCATTCGCCATTTTCTTCATATTTCACCAAGCCATCTTCTTTTCGTTCAATCTTCGTACGTTCAACAACAGTTGTAAGGTTTTCTTTTGCATCTTTCTGACAAACGCCACGTGCCACGCTTCCGCTTTCAGACAGTGTGTTTCCTAAACGATAGCCGACCATGCAATATTCGTTTGTCTTTCCTTCCATCTTTGTCAACGCTTCAGCAAGAATTGCATAGCTCTCTTTTCCATAGAAATCATCTGCATTGATAACTGCAAAAGGTTCGTTGATTACCTCTTTGCCCATAAGCAAAGCGTGATTGGTTCCAAAAGGTTTCGTGCGTTCAGGATTTAAAGTAAATCCTTTGGGTAAATACTCCAACTCTTGGAAGACTAATTCTACCTGAATCTTAGACTCATATTTGGAGAGAATTTTCTCACGGAAGTCTGCTTCAAAGGTATGACGTATTACAAATACAACTTTACCAAATCCTCCACGGATCGCATCATAAATGGAATAATCCATAATTGTCTCTCCATTTGGGCCCAATCCGTCTAATTGTTTCAAGCCACCGTAGCG
>JAQUTK010000009.1 GCA_028709785.1 Bacteroidales bacterium | reverse complement strand
GCTCTGATCAGCGCCACCAGTTCGGTTTCATCAATGGGTTTGGCTAGAAAAGCCTCCGCTCCCAGATTCAACGCACGGATACGATGCTCTTTATCCCCTTTGATCGCCGTAAGGAAAACCACAGGGATATCACACAACTCACTATCTGCCTTCAGCTTTTTGCACACCTCAAAGCCATCCATGCCCGGCATGACCACATCCAGCAGAATTACATCCGGAAGTTTGGCACTTACCAGTTTGAGACCTTGCTCCCCATTCGTCTCCATATAAAACTCCGCATTCGGAAACGCCTCATTGATCAGCGCGCGCAAACTGATAAGGTTATCAAGATTATCGTCGATAGCGACTATTTTTACCCTCCTATTTTCCATAAAGCATCTCATTTACCGTTTTCAAAAAGAGTTTCTCATCAATTGGTTTGGCAATAAACGCGTCAAAGCCATGTGCCAGTATCGATTCACGGTCACTGAGCATGGCACTCGCGGTAAGAGCAACGACAGGAATACCCTGCGTACGTGTATCCTGACGGATCAACTTAAACGCAGCAATTCCGTCAATATCAGGCAGCGCGATATCCATCAAGATCAGATGCGGCAGATATTTTTTTGCCATCTCCACTCCACTATATCCATCCGTAGCCTCCTGCACAGTAAACTCATTCGACAACACGGCCCTTGCCGTCACCATATTATCCGGATTATCCTCTACAACCAATACCATCGGTTTGCCCTCTACCCGCTTCGGAGAGTTATTTTGTTGCGTAACCCTCTCTTTGGGGGTCACCATTGAGGCAACCGCATTCAGTAACTCATTGCGGTTGACATCCCCCTTGCGGATCAGCTGATAGATATTGTTCTTTTTCAAGAAGTGCAGTTCCTCCTTTGTAATATGTTTTGCCGTCAGGATCAATACCGGCACATGCGCTGTCGGTTCGGCGTTACGAAGCATTTCCAACATCCTGAAGCCATCAATATCCGGCATCATCAGATCCAGAATCATCGCATCGGGAATCGTCTCTTCGATAATCGCAAGCGCCTCTACTGCATTATGAGCCACGAGTATTTTACATCCGTATTCCTCCATAAAATCTTTCAGCTGAATGATTGCCGGTTCGCTGTCCTCCACCAGCAAGATTGTCTTTCCACGTATATCCGACATCGGCTGAAGCATCTCCATCTTGCTCCCGGCACTCAATTCTGTGTCCATATCAGGTACTTTGATCTGTTCACCTTCTGCATACACCAAAGGCAACTCCAGTGCAAACTCAGAGCCGACTCCCACCGTACTCTGCACAGAGATGGAGCCTTCCAGCAGATTGGCATATTTCCGCGCAATGGCAAGTCCCAGGCCGGTGCCCCCAAAACGACGCGAGGTACTACTATCCGCTTGTCTGAACTCATCAAATACATGTGGCAAGTTCGCTTCAGAGATTCCAATACCGGTATCCTTCACCTTAATGATTATACTCTTTTCATTTACAACGGCAGAGACAGTCACCGAACCCTTTTCCGTAAACTTGGCTGCGTTTCCGATCAGGTTTTGCATGATATGACGAAACTTTTCCATATCGCTGCTGATCAACACATCACAATCATTTTCCTCGATCTTCAGCTCAATTCCTTTGTGCATCACCTGCGGACGAATCATCTCCATAAGTTCGTGGATCACTGTACAGGGCTTAAAAGTTGATATCTCTACCTCTTCACGTCCCGCCTCAATTCGCGAGATATCCAGAATATCATTGATCAGATGCAGCAGATGCTTTCCATTACGTTCGATGACCTCCAGATAACCAGACTCCTCCTCCGATATCTTTTGGGAAAGTCTTCTGTTCAGTACTCCCGACAAGGCAATGACCGAGTTGAGTGGGGTACGCAACTCGTGACTCATATTAGACAGAAAACTTGTCTTTAACCGGTTCGCTTCACCCAGTTGCGATTTCTGCACCTCCAGTTCCCGGTTCTGTTCGATCAGTTCAGTAGATTGCGCTGAGAGTTCTCTCTTTTGCGTCTCCAGTTTACTGTTTTGCACCTCCAGCATTCTTGTAAATTCCTTCTTCTTTTGATTGGCCAGTACCCCTTCTATCCGGGTGGTAAGAGTCACCAGAATACGATCAATCAGTGCCTCTACCTGCTCATTATAGGAATTGAGACTCGCCAGTGAGATCATGGCGATCACTTCATTATACGCGTTGATCGGAATTGTGATAATATCCCTCGGAATAAACTTGCCACTTACCGTATTAAATACAAAACGGGTATCCTGCGGAATATTTTTCAGATGATTCACCTTTCTGGTAGCAAGAGATGCACCAAATTCGCCCTCCATGCTCCCTGCATCAAACGATTGTCTGGCCTGTTCATCCATCCCCACCGACTCAAAACAGAGATACCTCTTTTTATCCTCGCTCAGCAGGTAGATGGCAGCCATTTGCGAACCCGTATGTTTGGCAAGCGCATTGATCGTCAGACTAAAGAATCGCTTCATATCAAATTCTCCGATCATCAAAGCGGCAAGATCAGCAACCTTCTTATCCAGTTCACTCCGAATCTGAACACTCTCCACCATCGTGTTAAATGAGTCACAAAGTACGCCAAACTCATCTTGCGACTCATACGAACAGCGGGCATTCAGATCGCCTTCGCGAAAGCGATTTGTCGCCTGCATCAGATCATTGACCGGTCTGCGCACCGCCCGCAGCAATTGATAAATAATATATCCGGAGAGGAGTATCATGAATGAAACCAACAAAACCAGTTCCAGACCGAGCAGCTTCTGTAACGAATCAGATTTGGCAAATAATGTATCCGATTTCGCTTTTGCAAAGTTCTCAATGACCTTGTTTTTCGCAAGCATCTGATCCCTTAGCTTACCCACCGGTCCTGAAACATCAACGCTCTCCTTCACGCTTTTTATGTTACCCGCAAGAGCCAACTGCGTATTCACCTCGCGCGCCGTCTCCCAAGAGATAAAAGCTTTGTAGGCCTCCTCGACATCTTCTTTCGGACCCAGATACTGTGCTCTGATCACATCAAACTGGAGTAACGCATCCGCGCCATGTACCTCGATATACCGGATAGCTTCCTGCTGCTCCGTCTTGTTTACACTCAACATCAGATTCCGGGTACCCAGCCGCATGTGGAGAATGTCCTCATTCAGCTTTGCGACAGCCCGAGTCACCAACATCGGATGGTTGTACAAATTTTCTGTCTGCTGATAAACCATTCTTGTCTGGAAATAAGAGACAATCCCCAACACAAAGACAAACAACAGCAGGATCGCAAATCCGAGCTGAAGCTTCAATACGATTTTGAAGTCCTTTATTTTCATCGCTTATATTATTTCTTTGTTACAAAAAATACCTGACTGCGGATACACCTCGCTGAAAAGGCTTTTCAGCATAAAATCCCTTTCCACTTCACTGACTACAATATACCCATCCTTTGACAGACAGCCCGTCACCTTCTCCAATATAGCCGTGCGAAACTCCGGTTTATAATAAAACAGCACGTTCGAGCAAAACACAATGTCAAAGCCTCCAAAAATACTTGCCGACGGACAACCATTCGTTTTATCCAACAGATCAAATACCGAGAAATCGATACATCGCTTCAATTCCGGCTTGACCACATAGCTCTCATTTTGTTTTTCAAACCACTGTTCCGTCCATGACAAGGTCATTTTAGCAAGAGCTTGTTGTGAGAAGAATCCTCTTCGGGCCTCATCCACCTGCACAACAGATTTATCCGTCGCGAATATCCTGTAATTCCAAGGCCTCTTTTTCCCTTTATTCAGTTCCTCCAGCAGAATTGCCAGACTGTATACCTCTTGTCCGCCGGCACATGCCGCCGACCATATCCGTATTTCTTTTCGATTAAATTGCTGATTGTGAACAAAGAGAGCAGGAAAAACAAGGCGTTCCAGAACCGCAAAAGTAAGCGGGTTGCGAAAAAACTCACTATAGCAGACAAACAACGCATCCTTCAATTTTTTTTCCTCAACAACGTCACTCCCACATATGGAAAGATACTCCTCCATCGATCGGGATTGTGTCTCTTTCATCCGCTGACGAACTGTGTTCTCCAGAAAGTCAATATTAAATTCCGAAAGCCCCATACAATTCAAGAACGGGTCAGAAAGAAGATTTTCATCTCTTTCCTGAGACTCTCTGAAGAGCCCTTGTATTCCGGCCTTATTTTCTTTCATCGTATTATTTGGCTGTTATTTAGTGGTTCACATGCAAATATATTCATTATTTATACACATGCGCTTATTTTACTCTCTTATTATTCAATTAGATAAAATAAAAAACTCTATTTTCGCACAGAATCTCGACCGAAGTACATGAACAAACAAAGACTACCCCATGAAAAGGCTGCTTATTTTCATTGCTACCCTGTTTGCATCAAGTTCTCTGACTTCTGCACAAGAAGCTCCGACACCAAACTATCGCAACAACCAATCACCATTGATCTCCAAGCCATACATCGCATTGCCCATCGGAACGATCCGTCCCGAAGGATGGCTCAAGGAACAGATGCTGCGTATGAGCAACGGTATGACCGGCAAACTGGACAGCATCTATCCGCTGGTTATGGGCAATCGCAACGGATGGCTGGGTGGCGATGGTGACGTCTGGGAAAGAGGCCCCTATTGGATCGACGGATTGCTCCCCCTGGCCTATCAGCTCAACGACAAGAAACTGATACAAAAAGTACAACCCTGGATCGAATGGGCCCTTGCCTCTCAAAAAGCAGACGGCTATTTCGGTCCGGATACCGACCGGCCTTATGAAGCAGGTTTGCAACGCGACAATGCTCACGACTGGTGGCCCAAGATGGTAATGCTCAAAGTCATGCAGCAATATTACTGCGCAACCCATGACAAGCGGGTCATTCCCTTTCTGACAAACTATTTCCGGTATCAGCTCAAAGAACTTCCCTCCAAACCTTTGGGCAATTGGACCTTCTGGGGCGAACAGCGGGGTGGAGACAATCTGAATATTGTGTACTGGCTTTACAACATCACCGGCGATTCCTTTCTGCTCGATCTGGGCACACTGATCCACAAGCAGACATACAACTGGACAGATATTTTCCTTCATCAGAATCATCTCTACCGTCAGAACAGTCTGCATTGCGTCAACCTCGGTCAAGGTTTCAAAGAGCCGGTCATCTATTACCAGCAAAATAAAGATCCCAAGCAGCTTGAGGCGGTAAAGAAAGCAGCGGCGACTATCCGGCAGACACTCGGATTGCCCAACGGATTGTGGGGAGGCGACGAACTGGTGCACTTCGGCGAACCGACTCGCGGATCCGAACTCTGCACCGCCGTTGAGATGATGTATTCACTCGAAGAGATGCTTCAGATCTCCGGCGACATCCAATGGGCCGACCATCTCGAACGTGTGGCCTACAACGCCTTGCCCACCCAGATCACCGACCGGTTTGATGCCCGCCAGTACTACCAGCAGACCAACCAGGTCTGTATCACCAACGAACGGCGCAACTTCTCCACCCCTCACGATGGCACTGATCTGCTTTTCGGCGAACTGACAGGCTATCCTTGCTGCACCAGTAACCTGCATCAGGGATGGCCCAAGATGGTACAAAACCTCTGGTATGCCTCGGCAGACAACGGTTTGGCTGCCTTGATTTACGCCCCTTCCACAGTCACCGCCAAGGTAGCCGGTCAGATACCTGTCACCATACATGAAGCTACCCGCTACCCATTTGAGGAAACGCTTCGTTTCACCCTCACCTTCCCCGATAAAAAGAAACAATCTGCCACTTTTCCTTTTCACTTCCGCATCCCCTCCTGGTGTCAAAAGGCAGATATAACCCTCAATGGAAAGCCCTTCGATGAGAGTTCAATAACCAACGGAATCGCAACGATCAACCGGCAGTGGAAACAGGGAGATCAGCTCACAATCACCTTCCCCGCACAGGTGAAGGCTAGTTATTGGTATGACGGAGGCGCGGTGATTGAAAGAGGGCCCCTCGTGTACGCCCTGAAGATGAATGAGAGATGGACCAAGAAGAAGACGGATGACAGCCAACTGATACGCTACGGATCCTGGTATTACGAAGTAACCTCCGACTCCCCATGGAACTATTGTTTGTCGGGCAATCAGCTCCGGGCAGACCAGATAGCAGCCAATTTCCGCTTTGAGAAGAGAGAAACCGGCAATAACTACCCGTGGACAGTAGCAGACGCTCCCGTAGTCATCAAAGGGAAAGGGCGGAAAATACCCGATTGGAAACTCTACAAAGGATCGGCAGGACCCGTCAATTACACCTCACAAGAGGGCGAACCGCTGGGAGAAGAAGAAGAAATTGAGCTGATTCCATACGGATGCACCACCCTCCGAATCACAGAATTCCCTGTGCGTTAAGGTTCGGTGGGACTCAAACCTGTGGAGATATCTGCAATCATGAGTTTCTCACCGACTTTCTCCACTTTCACAGGGATGCTTACCGTATCCCTGGTATCAACATATTGAACCAGATACCAGTCATCCTTCAACGATTTGTATGCTAATGTTTTTGCTATCCGTTCAGAAAAGTCTTGTGCACGAATAATGGGATCTGCTCCACTTTCCGAACCCACTCTATCTACTTTCTCAATGAGTGGCTTGGTAAGGCACGCGTTCTTAAGTGAATCAATCGTCAGAGGAGAAGCACCGTTGTAAAATGATGACGTGTAAGCGGTGTAAAAGCTACGGACAAAGCCCATGGCATCTGGCACTTTCGTTTGAGTCGGAAAAGTCGCTTCACTCTTTTCTACTGTATAAGTCGCTTTGTGCTCAACATTCATGGTACATGCGGCACACAAGCTTAGCGTGATGACCGCGGATGCAAAAAGTTGTTTCATCATTTGATTATTAAATTACGTCTGTCCACTAAGAGAATACGAAAAGTAAATCTGATCTTCTAATCACAATAGATTACAAAGATACAGAAAGATTTGAATAAGACTTAATTTTGAAGAATAAAATGCACTTGCCATACAAACTTTGTTTGACACAATTCAAAAGTGCTGTAGGGCAACTGAATCGCTTCCATTTCTTGCTTGATCTATTTTGCGATCTGATAGGAATCAAAGGTTTTGCTGTCAGGTTATAAAATTTCTTACCTCCTGACACATTATTCATATTGAAGCACGGAATGATCGTTCTGAACTTTAGAATGGTTGTTCTGAACTTCAGAATGGTTGTTCTGAACTTCAGAATAACTAATGCATCTTTAAGTATTGACTTTATCTGCTGGTTGGGTCTATTTATTTTCCCTGATTAAGTAAGTCTTTCCTCTGGTTGATTATCAGATTGTAACCGATGCAGCTGAGAGACGATTATTACTCGTGCTTATTTTTTTTGGGGGGTCACCATTCAGATAGCATGGAATGACGGCTGAGGAGATTGCGGATCAAGCCACCAATGACGAAGGGGATGACAATGACGACAAGTGGGCTTCATTTGTCGTCATTGCGGGCACCGACCCGCAATCTCCCCGGTCAAGCCACCAATGACGGTATGGAGGGGATATCTACATTGAACAGCTGTAACATTATCAACAAATCGTCAAGCCCGCACAGACGGGATGAGGGGAAGTCGTTTGAGAGAGGCTTTATTTCATGTGAAGCAATTCAGATGCATAACGGGCATAATGACCTTGCAGACCTGCCGCATAACGATTCAAAACCTCCTGACCCAAATCATCAGCATCACCGCAGAGATACAACGCACGGGCAACGAGAAGTTCTTTCAGCGCTTTGTTACGGGTACTTACATCTTCAACATTCGGCACAACACGCTCTCTGGCTTCTTCATACGTTCCGATAGAATGATAGCGCATGCCGGGCATAGTCAGCATCTTTGCCAGGACAGGCACTGCTTCTCTGCTTTTTATAGATTCAAGGGCCATAGTAACGGCTCTGAAATGAGAGAAATAGTCTTCCGGCTGAAGTACTACTGCTTTTTCAAGAATGACTGGTAGTGATGATTCCTGCCGGGCATTGCCCAGAGCCATTAGCAAGGCATCCAGTCGACTGAGACACATGCCAAACTGTCCCATGCCGGTATAGTGCCATCCTTCATCCCATTGGGAATACGATCGTATCTTTTCTTCCAATACAGAGGCATATTTCGCGTCACCAAGGATACAAAGCACCGATGCAAGCATCACCCGTTCATCGGGAAGTGTGGTCTGTTCCATCTTTTTGCTGAGAAGGGTGAGGCATTTCCGGGGTTCGGTGAGGAGTATTTCCAATCCTTTATACTGATCCACTACCGTTTGCGCTGCCTGCTCCAACGCTTTGTTATCATACCCCTTGAAGTCACCCTCCTGAAGTACACGGGCAGGAAGATTACCCATCTGCACGAGGGTTCGCTATACCTTTCTCAGTTCAATTTTCCGGATCTTCTTCTTTTCACGCACACACATCGCGGCAAGATAACCGACGGCATAGCCCTGATCCTGCAAACAGGACTGCATGCGTATCACAGGCATCGCATCGCGATGGGCACTGGCACCCAAACCGGTGACAATAATACCTTCCAGTCCCTTGGGCAGCAAACTGCGCAAAGGAACATCGGCTTCATAGATGGTATGCCGCACCATGGGCGGACTCAAGATAAAATAGGGATCGATAATCATCCCGTGGGTATCAAACGAACTCTTGTGATAGGATATCGTATCCGAATAGTGACGATGATTCAGTACATCATATACGGAAACGGTATATTCACCGACTACCCTCCGCCTTTCTCGGGTCTGAGGAAGTTTGACGATATCATATTGTCCGGCATGTTTTACTTTTGCCTGAACATAGATACCCGTCACATCCAGAATGTCCGTATCATCGATAAATGCCCAATCATTGTTGTTATAATAGTCGCTCGGAGCTATTTTGGATAGTCCGGCTCCTTGCACGGCAATTGAATCTTTGCCCGTATAGGTAAAAGAAGCTCCCGCTGCAATGGCAATATCGGCACTGCCGGTACTGTCAATTACTGTATTGGCAAGAATAACCCCTCGCCCTTCGGGAGTAGCAACCACCAGACCTTTCACCACATTGCCATCCACCAAAGCGCCACAACCAAGCACACCAAACCAGATCTCAGCCCCCGCTTTCCGCAGTTCGCGCCGATACCATTCCATCTTCCAGTCTGCATTGTACGACTCTTTCCAATCTTTGCGCTGCCGGGGATGATCCAGAGGAGCCATCTCCCGTACACCTTTATCTATTTCAACAGTAAAGCCATCCCGATAACCATCCCAATATCTGCCAATCAATCCGAGTGTTCCCAGTCCGCCAAGTCCGTGAAGATATTCAAGTACCACCGTTTTTGCACCTTGTCGGGCAGCAGATATACCGGCCGGCGCACCGGCTGTTCCTCCTCCCATCACAACGACGTCATACGTTCCAATTATTGGCAAAGCATCCCCCATGGACTCAACAGATCCCAATGTAGTTGAAGGACGAAGCGGTTGTAACCGTTCACCGATATGTCCGTAATCTGACGCGTTACCGGATGCCGGGAAAACCTTTAGCTGTTCGGGCATCGGAAGAGCGGCAATCTCTCCTGCCACATACTCACCCAGAATATCACCCATCGCCATCGCATGTACCGGGCGCATCAAGGTTTCAACAGCAGAGCGGGCAATATCGGCACAGGGTCCCAATACCCAGATATTATCACGTTGTTGGGGAAGAAAGACATCGTAAGGAATGGCGCGGACTTCTGTAAAAGAATCCTGATAGGATTTACGTCCAATGATGGATGATCCGGGGATATACCACAACTGATCCGCGCTGTCTCCCTGATCAGGATCCCAGGTCAGATCCCTGATTGTTTGCTCAATCTCCATCAGCGTAGTGTAAGAGTTGTCTTTGGGTGCAAACTCAAATGTATAACGGGTAACCGGATATTCCTTACCGTTGTTTTTAAACGTATAGGGAAGTACTTCCGCTTTGAGTATCTGAGGATCTTCTTTGACCTTATTACCCACAACGGTATAGTGAAACAGTTGCTTTTCAACTTTGAAAAGAGTCAGAGTGACTCCGCTCAAACGGGCAACCGAAGCGGTATGTGTAGCATCAATGATTGCCTTGCAACAAATAGCCTGCCTCCCCGAACGATTGGCAATCACAAGACCTGAGGTCCGTCCCTGACTGTCAGTCAACACATTCGTCACGAAACTACTGTAAAGAAAACCGATGTTATTGTTTATCAGTTCATTCTCCAGCACGCTTTTGACGTACAAAGGAGTAGGAGTCGCAGTTTGCAGGAAGACCTTACGGGCAAGTTCCGTTTCCGGCTGTTCGCCTTTTTTCAGGTCATACAAAAAAGAGCCGCAAATATCATCTCCGGGATAGGGCAACGAAGCGACAAGAAAGACTTTCGCTCCCGTTCGCGAAGCCGCCACAGCAGCGGCAACAGCTCGTGAACTGCCTCCAACGACAACCAGATCGGCTTCTTCCATAAGAGGAATAGCACGACCGCTTTCAAAACAAAAAGAGGCGTCCGGGATTATCTTTTTCAGTATTGCTTTTGCTTCCGGCACATTGCCCAGTGTTGCCAATGCCGCGCCTGCGGTAACACCTTTGAGAAAAAACCGTCTGTTAATCATAGGTATTGAGGAATTAGTATTCAACAGTTGTCGTACAGATCAAAACGCTCTTGTCTCACAACGATCGTTGAGAGCAGGAGATTGCATCAGACTCCGAGTTTGCGCCGCACCATTTGCTTGATGTAGTCAACGCTGCCTTCAATACCAAAGACCGTAGAATCCAAAGAGAGATGGTACGAGGAAGACATTCCCCATGTCTTGTTGGTATAATAATTGTAGTAGCTGGCACGCTTTTTATCCGTTTTTTCTATCAGTGAGAGAGCTTTCTCTTCGGTAAGAGACTGTTTCTTCATCACCTGTGCGATACGAAACTCCATCGGCGCGTGGATAAACACATTCAGACAACGGGGATTATCGCGTAGTATATAGTCGGCACAACGTCCGACGAAGATACAGGAATGTTCTTTTGCCAGACGCTGTATCACATCAGACTGAATCTTGAAAAGCATGTCATTGGAAAGCAGATCATTGGTGGGTATCGCTTCCACATTCAGAAAAGGAAACCGCATGCCGATAGCACGGGAAAAAGAAGAAGAGGTCTGCTCGTCGGCCTTCTCAAAAAACTCTTTGCACAAACCACTCTCCTGCGAGGCAAGATTGATGAGTTCCTTGTCGTAATACGAAATTCCGAGACTCTCCGAAAGTTTCTCTCCGATAGCACGACCGCCACTACCTAGCTGACGACCGATATTTATGACATAATGTGCTTCCATAGTTGTATTTTGCTTTGTGTTACGAGAGCAAAAATACAAAAATACAATCGGTAATGCATCTCTTTCTGATAATAATCAGTGGATTATTGGGGTAAATTGAAACCTTTGTCCGGAATACCAACTATTTTCACTACTTTTGTAGTCTCGATAAAGAGGTTCAATTCTATGAAATTATACTTTCTCAGTCTTGCCAGCGGCAGTAGCGGCAATTGCTATTATTTAGGAACAGATGGATACGGCATTCTCATAGATGCAGGTATTGGCGCGCGAACTATCCGTAAACGTCTCAAAGAGAAAGGCATCGGACTTGAAAAGATTCGTGGCGTATTTGTAACACATGACCATTGCGATCATATCAAAGGGTGCGGCTGTCTGGGTGAAAAGTTTCATATCCCCATCTATTCGACAGAGGAGGTTCACCGTGGACTTGACAGAAACAGTCGCTTCACGGAAAAGCTCTTCACTTCACGTCGTATTCTCTACAAAGAAGTGCCCGTAAAAATTGGAGATTTTACGATCCAGGCGTTTAATGTCTCGCATGATGGGTCAGATAACATGGGCTATTTCGTAGATGCGGGAGATAAAAGCTTTTCTTTTGCCACTGACCTCGGTTATATTTCCGACACGGTAGCCAATTATCTATGCCGGTCTAATTATATGGTTTTGGAAGCCAATTACGATCATGAGATGCTGATCAATGGTTCCTATCCTGACTCGCTGAAAGAACGTATTCTGAGCAAAAGCGGTCATCTCTGCAATGACGAGACGGCCTGTTTTCTGGCATCCAACTATCAGGATAGTATGCGGCATGTATGGTTATGCCATCTGAGCAGAGACAACAACCATCCGGACATAGCAACAAAAACTGTCGAAAAGGCACTGGAAGGACAAGGCATTCAGGTCGGCACCGATATCATCATCGAGCCACTCCATCGTTCTGAAAATACGGGTATGTACGTCTTTGAATAATCCGTTCTTTCAGATAAAAATCAAACCGAATGACTCGTTGTTGTGACATACATTTCAAATGTTTGAGTATACAAAATTACGAAAAGAATCCACGTACATGAGTCTTGGTCAAAACTTAAATCAAAGTTTTAAATATCGAAAAGGGGATCCGGACTGATTACTCAATCCGAATCCCCTTATATTTTGAGATCAATAGCTTATTTCAGTTCAAAGTCGAGCATCGCGCGGATATCTGTAGAAGATGATCCGATGTAGACTTTAAACGCTCCTGCTTCAGAAACCCATGCATGTTTTACCTCATCAAAGAAACAAAGATCATCGTTCTTGATAGTAAATTGCACCTGCTCTGTCGCTCCGGGAGCCAGAGCAATCTTCTGAAAGGATTTCAGCTCCTTCAACGGACGCAATACGCTGCATTTCACATCCCCAATATAGAGCTGAACCACTTCCTTACCTGCCACTTTCCCGGTATTCGTTACCGGAATAGTTACGGTAAGTGTTCCGTCTTTCTCGATGCTTTTTGCAGAAATAGAGGCTTTGCTATACTTGAACGTGGTATAGCTCAGTCCGTGACCAAACGGGAAAAGTGAGGGTATATTCTTTGTGTCATGCCAACGATACCCAACAAGAATATCTTCTTTGTAGGTTTCAATCTTCGTATCGGCAAGACCGGGATACCCTTCCTCACCAAAAGCATGCGCACCACAATCAGTCAGTTTGACCGGGAAGGAGAACGGAAGTTTGCCGCTCGGATTGACAGCACCACTCAATACATCGACCAATGCGTTGCCAGCCTGCGAACCGAGATACCAGCCTTGCACAATGGAAGGTACTTGTTTGATCCAGGGCATTGCCACGGCATTACCGCTCAGCAACACCATCACAATCTTCGGATTGACAGCCGTAAGCGCATTGATCAGCACATCCTGCTCGAAAGGAAGATCCAATGATTTACGGTCTCCATCTTCACAATCCTGCCGGTGATTCTTATTCAATCCACCGATATATACGATCAGATCGGCATCTTTGGCCATTTCAATAGCCTGCACACGCAGAGAGTCGGTATTGAAAGCCGGTTTTCCTTCGCGTCCATATACAGACGGTCCGGAGGCATAACCCATTGTGTATTGAATCTTATCACCATATTTCGCCTGCAAGGCCGCAAGCGGCGATATTTCTTCTTTCGCTTTCAAACTAGCCGATCCGCCTCCTTCCGTCAGTCTGCGCGTGGCATTTTCACCGACCACCAGAATTTTCTTATACAAAGATCCATCCAGGGGCAATAACGCAGACTCTTTCTTCTTAAGCGGTTCATTCTTGAGCAATACGATGCCCTCCGCTCCTACCATCCGGGCTACAGCCGCATGTTCGGGAGAAGCAAAGCTGCCCCATGGTTTATGTCTGTTCATCGCGGTACGAAAGATCAGACGCAATATACGGGATGCTTTATCCTCGATCGAACTCATTGGATAAATGCCCGACTTCAAACCCTTCAGATAAGCATCGGCAAGATAATAATCACTATAGGCGAAAGCCCGGCCGGTGGAAAGTCCGTTGGTATAGGAACCCATCTCAATATCCAGTCCGTTAAGTACCGCTTCTTTCGTATCATGAGCACCACCCCAGTCCGTGATCACACATCCATCGAAGCCCCACTCCTCTTTCAAAATCTTGTTTAGCGTGAGATCGTTGTGAGAGGCATAGGTACCACGGATCTTGTTGTACGAACCCATGATTGTCCACGAGCCACCTTCCACAATCGCCGCCTTAAATGCGGGAAGATAGATCTCATACAACGCGCGATCGCTGAGCTGTACATCTACACCCGAACGCCAGGTCTCCTGATTATTTAGAGCAAAATGCTTGACACAGGTTGCCACTCCATTCTTCTGCGCCTCTTTAATATAAGGCACAACCATCGTGGCTGCCAGTTTGGGGTCTTCGCCCATATACTCAAAATTGCGGCCATTAAGTGGTGTACGATAGATATTGACTCCCGGACCCAGCATAACATCCTTCTCACGATATCTAAACTCCTCGCCAAGTGCTTTGCCATAGATGGCCGCCATCTCCGGATTCCATGTTGCCGCCAGACAGGTCAACGCCGGGAAAGCTGTACAGGAATCATTGGTAAATCCGGCTCCACCCCACTCATCCCACTTATTCTCTTCGCGAACTCCCATCGGACCGTCGTCCATCCATACCTCGGGAATACCCAGACGTTGCACTCCACGGCTACTAAACTTGCTCTGCGCATAGCAAAGCCCTACTTTTTCTTCCAGGGTCATGCGTGAAAGCGCATCCTTGACACGCAGTTCGATGGGCTGAGTCTCATCCATATATATCGCCTGCATCTGTGCTTCGCCCGGCACAGCAGCCACTAGAAGAGCATTTACTCCTATTGTTTTCATCCAATTCATGTTGTTATTCTTCTGCTTTTAGTTTTATTGTTTGGTTCTGTAATCCTTCAGAAGTAGCTGTAAGCTGTATTTTTCCTTCTGTTCCATTGTTTTGCAGTACCACCAGGCACTTTCCGTAAAAGGCTTTTCTGTTGGGTGCTTTAAAGCTTTCCAAAGAGATCGGGCTGCCATTGTCCACTCCCGCAATAAAAGCCGAACCATTGACTTCAAAGTTGACTTTATTTTCTGCCCAGGGACAAAGATTGCCCTCTTTATCCAGAATCTCTACAGTCACAAAACTCAGGTCAGTGCCATCAGCGGCAATCGTACTGCGATCCGCCGTCAAACGAATTTGCGCGGGTTCGCCGGCTGTCTTTATCTCACGGGTTAGCACCTCTTTTCCATCCTTTCGGGAGATTACCTTGATGCTGCCTGCTTCAAAAGGAACTCGCCACATGACATGAAACTCATCCTTCCCTTTTTTCTTCACGCCCTGTGATTTGCCATTGACAAAGAGCTCTACTTCATCGGCATTGTTGTAATAAGCCCACAAGTCCACAGTTTCACCCGGCTTCCAGTTCCAGTGTGGGAAGAGATGCAACACATCTTTCTTTGTCCATTCGGACTGATACATATAATACACATCTTTCGGAAAACCTGCCAGGTCAATGATACCGAAATACGAACTGCGTGCCGGCCACCAGAACGGTGTCGGTTCGCCGATATAATCAAAACCTGTCCAGATATACATCCCACTGATGAAATCATCATTCTTTACAGCGCGCCATGCCTGTTCGTGTGTAGAACCCCACTTCGCGCGACAATTATCGTACGAGGAACAAGAAAAACTGGAATCATAGAAGGGTTTGTCCCATGCATCCGGCCAGGCAAAGACAGAGTCGGAAGGCATGCGGTAATATCCGCGGGTCATCAGAGCAGATGTACTCTCTGTCTCAATAAATGGCATCCCCGGAAAATCGGTCGGGACATCCTTAAAGGCATATTCATGATAATTGAATCCGATAATATCGAGCGCATTGGCTCGGAAAAGGTGATTGTTCTTGCTGGACTCATTATTTCCTGCTGTAATCGGACGCGTCGGATCAAGTCCGCGAACCACTCCGGCAAGCTTCTTGGTCAGCAGCGAGTTGACACTCATACCCGAATCTTCCTGAGCAAGCGCGTTTGGGTCTCGTTTCAGATTGAGCAGCAAGTTGGCCGCCTGAATATCCAAGGTATCCGCTTTGGCATCCGTCCACTGTTCGAGTACTTCATTACCAATACTCCACATGAAGATAGAGGGATGATTACGGTCGCGAAGCACCAGATCCGTCAGATCACGTTCGTGCCACTGATTAAAATAGCGGGAGTAGTCGTATGTCGTCTTCCTTTTGCGCCACATATCAAAGGCCTCATCCATCACAATAAATCCCATGCGGTCAAGCAGGTCGAGCAACTCAGGAGCAGGGGGATTATGCGAACAACGGAATCCATTGACTCCCATCTCTTTCAATATCTGTAACTGACGTTCAGCAGCACGTACGTTGAACGCAGAGCCGAGACAACCCAGGTCATGATGCATGCAGACACCCTTTATCTTCACTTGTTTGCCGTTCAGGAAGAATCCTTTCTGAGCATCGAAGCGGAAAGTACGGAAACCCATCGGTGTGTCATACTGATCCACAAGTGCACCTTTCTGCCGCACCTGCGTACGGAGTGTGTACATCGTTGGACGTTCCAACGTCCATAGTTTCGGAGTTTTCACCTGGATCTCCTGCATCACCTCCTGAGGATTACGTTTGCTGATTCTGACTGCCGACACACTTCTTGCAATCTCTTTCTGCTTTTCATCAAGAACCAGAGAAGTCAGTTCGGCGTCCACCTCATCACTTGTTTCATTCTTGAGTGTTGTCATCACTTTTACAATTGCCTGTTGCTCGCTGACTTCCGGAGTCGTGACATAGGTTCCCCATAAATCCACATAGACAGGATTCGTCTTTACCAGCCATACATTCCGGTAAATACCGCAACCACTGTACCAACGCGAATTAGGTTGTTCGCTATTGTCAACACGCACCTTCAGGATATTCTTTCCGGGATGCACATAAGGAGTCAGATCATATCGGAAAGAGATGTAGCCATACGGACGTTCACCTACCATCTGATCATTGATATAGACTTTTGAGTTCATATATACTCCGTCAAAATCAATGAAGATCTTCTTACCAGAATCACTCTCTTGCAGCGTAATTTCTTTGCTGTACCATCCAATGCCTCCGGGCAAAGCGCCACCGCCACAACCCGAAGGATTCTTTTCACTGAAAGTTCCTTCTATTGCCCAGTCGTGTGGCAGATTGAGTTTACGCACCACCTCACCCTTAAGCAAACGGGTACTATCTGCATTTAATGCAAAATTCCACTCCTTATTCAAACTCGTCCGTTCGCGGGGCAATGCTTCACTGCCTTTCGAATCGCACGAAGAGAGAAAGGAAAAAGAGGCTATTGCCGTAAGTACTAATCCTACCGTTGTTTTCATTTATCTCAGAGTTTAATCGTTTGGTTGCTTCCAGTGTAGGTAACCTGCATTCCTTTGGCATCCGGAGAGAAGGGAACTGCATTTCCTTGTTTGACAGATACAATGGTAAAAGTACGCTCTTTGAGCATGCCTGGAAACTCGCCTTGACGCGCTCCAATTTCCAGTGTATGCGAAGCTTCATCATAGGTGAAAGGAATCATCGCGCAGGCACCTTTCTCATAATTATAGTTCACATCCTCATCTTCGTAGAGCGTAAAACTTCCATTACGGCCTTCATACACATAGAGGGTAATGTGGTCAGCCTGCTTCTCGGAAGCGTACTGGATCTCTGGTCCGACAGGAAGAATAGCTCCTTCCGGCACAAAAAGCGGAATGCGCTCATAAGGTGCTTCTACCGACAGACTCTGGCCTCCGGCGATATGCTTTCCACTATAGAAATCATACCATCCATTGGTTGCCGGAAAATATACGGTTCGTTGGCGCAAACCATACTGATAAACCGGACAAACCATCAGGGCGGAACCAAACATATATTGGTCACCGATATTGTTGACTTTCGTGTCTTTACCAAAATCCATTACCAATGGACGCATAATGGTATAGTCGTTGAAGTAAGTCTTGCCTGCCAGTGAATAGATGTATGGCATCAGACGATAACGCAATTTGGTGAAATAAGTGATCGACTGGTAAGCCGGATGTGTCTCTGGTGCCACATTGTACACCTCGCGGTAGGGGAACTGACCGTGTGCGCGATACAAGGGGGCAAAGGCTCCAAACTGATACCAACGGGTTTCCAACTCACGCCACTCTTTGAGATCTTCGTTCTCCTTACCCGTACGGTCAAACTCTCTCTGAGCACCGGAATAACGGTTCTCCACACAGAAACCACCGATATCCATCGTCCAGTAGGGAATACCACTGATGGAGAAGTTCAGTCCGGCCGAGATCTGCGCTTTCATGTCTTCCCAACGTGTCGCTATATCACCACTCCAGGTCGCTGTGGAGTAGCGTTGCAGTCCGGAAAACCCGGAACGGGTGAGCAGGAAGACACGACGATTGGGATCTTCCTGACGTTGTCCTTCGTAGATTGCCTGTGCATTGACAAGGGCATACGCGTTCAGATATTCAGTTGACGGACCGAGAGCTGTTGGTCCGCAAAGTTGTTTGCGATAATCCATATCTGTACAATCGCGAATATTAGGTTCGCTGGCATCCATCCACCAGGCATCAATACCCAGCGGATAGAGATGATCCTTCATCTGTTTCCAAAACAGTTTGCGTGCACCTTCGGCATACGCGTCATAGAAAGAGTTTACATAACCGGGACCTACCCAGTCGCGGATGCTGTCTTTGATCGCTTGCTGATACATCCAGCCCTGACTGTCAAACTCTTTGTAATGTTCTGTATTCAGATAAAACTTAGGCCACACGGAGATCATGATGTGCGCATTCATCGCATGTACTGAATCAACCATCCCCTTCGGATCGCTGAAACGGGTAGAGTCAAAATCATGACTACCCCATTGATCATCCACCCAATATCTCCAGTCCAGTACGATATTGTCCATCGGTATCTGCCGTTTTCTGAATTCATTGACCACACCCAGCAATTGATTTGAGTTCTCATATCGTTCACGGCTCTGCCAGAATCCCATTGCCCACTTGGGCATGATCTGCGACTTACCGGTTATCGTACGATATCCACTGATCACCTGATCCATCGAATTGCCTGCAATAAAGTAGTAATCCATCATCTTGCCCATCTCACTCCAGATAGCCAGCTGGTTTTGTTCAGCGTCAGGCACCGGAGTCAGCGCACGAAAGCCTAAGTAAGACACACCTCCGTCGGGCTTCCATTCAATACGAAGAGAAATACGTTTCCCTTTTTCCAGTGGTAACGAAAACTTATAGCTATTGGGATTCCAGGCTGTACGCCAACGTTCCGGCACAATTAGTTCATGATTGACATAGACTTTGACATAGCCTGCATAATAGAGAAGAAAACGGTATGTACCACTTTCGAGAGGTTCCAACTCGCCTTCATAGAGTACCTGTGAACCGCCTAACTGGAAACGTTCCGGTAGATTCTTGACACTCTTCGCATCTTCATAAAAAATAGAATCTTCTGTTCGAACGATGGTTTGACCGTTCGGATTTGAAGGTGTGTATGTAGCAGTCAGTCCGCCGGTTTCTCCCTGCGCATTGTAAAGTTTGAATGCATCCTTGAGTTGTGCATAGTCGCGGTCATCGCCAAAACGACTCAGAGAGTAGTTGTCCCACAACAATCCGTAGTTTTTGTTCGAGATAACAAAAGGCACAGACACCTTTGTATTGTACTGATACAATACTTCATTTTTTCCTTTGTAATTGAATTCATCGGACTGATGTTGTCCCAGTCCATAAAAAGCCTCGTCATTGGGCGAGTCAAAGAGCTGACGCATCGTATATCCCTTTGTTCCTTCCACTTCAATCGGTGTAAAACTCTTCCCTCCTTCTGGTTTTTCACTTAACAAGACCTTGCCTTCCGGATTATAGAAGTGAACCGCCCCGCTCTTCAGAGAGACCACAGCTTTGAGAGTAGCCGTCGTGATAGATACTGTAGAGTCTGTCTCAGTCACAGCAAAAGGCGTTTGACCTAACTTCTGTGGCACAGTTATCAAACTCTTTGTCTCCGGAATCTGCTTGTCCGGAGTCGCTGAGACACGGATAATCCGGTCATTGATCACTTGAAGTCTTACCTTCCTGACTTCGTTCTTTTTGTCGTTTAACGAGACGACAACTCCGTCGCCCGTTGTGCGGACTGTCTGTTCGGCACAAGAGAACAGAACCAAGGCACAGATGCCTGCTAACAGTTTTCCAATCATGTTTACTTCTTTTTTATCCAGCGTATTGTTTGTATATTTTCTTTTTCCTTTATCTGAACCAGATACATCCCATTCTGGTAATTAGTACCCATACAGAGATTCTCCTCTTCTCCCTGATCCATCACTCTTCCACTTAAGGAAAAGATCCGGTACTTCACCTGCTTCTGAAAAGAGAGATCGAGGCGATCACCGATTACACAGTCATTTAGATGATCATCGGATGTCAAGGTTTGAACAGCATCTGAAGTGTTCTGAAGAGTACCATAGGCAATTCCCCGGCCGGCGGTACTCATAAATACCCGACCATACACATTCCAGTCTGCGCAAATCATATTCGCATTGCCCAGTCCGCCATACTGATGTTGATCATCGTTTACCCTCACCCAACTCATCGCTTTGTCTGTCGAACGAAATAATCCTTCGACTCCATCCACTACTCCCCAGATATAGACCGTTGGATAATCCTTACCGGGAGCCGCTTTGCCTAGAGCTACCGCCTGACAATCAGACATCGTGGTAATCACACTCTTTTTGGAAGCACTGTCCTGATAATGAACCAATCCATTGGCGTTGCGGGCAATCCACAGATCCCCTTTTCTGCCGGGAGCTATTGCCAGGGTCGGCGAACCGTTGCTGCCCACGCTCATAGCACGGGTAGTAACCATTACTCCATTTGAATCGGGTGCAGCCACATACATAAATCCGTTTGTACGGCAATAGATATAGAAGCGCGAAGAATCGACCGGATCTGCATACGGATGCGCACCACCGATATTGGTGGTGATTGTCCAGAGATTGGACCAACTCTTTCCCCAGTCAGAAGTATAATACAACGCATTCGTATTACCCGGGATAAATAAAACACCCTTTCCGTCAGATGCGATTGCGATCTTTCCACCGGTCAGTCCGATAGCAGGCAGTGTGGTAAAAGCTTTCCAACTCTTCCCCTGATTGAGTGAGTAATACAGTTTCTTGGCATCTGCCGCTCCGGATGAACCAACCCGTGCCAAGATCTGGCTATTTTGCGGACAAAAGGTTACAGAAGTTGAAGTTCCCATCGTCGGGGAATAGCGACCGAGTGATGGCGACTGAGTCAAATCCTGATGAACAAATCCATCATAATCACCTATAATAGAAAGAAAAGGGCCTCCAGGTACACTACACATATCCAGAGGAACAGTCTCTTCAAGTCCATCCACCATAAACTTTAATGTACCCTTACCTGTAGAAGTCAGATTGTCCGTACAGAAAACGCCGTTGCCCGAGGTAAAGAATACACGCTGGGGATTAAACGGATCAATCTCAGCCGAACCTACCCAATGGAGGTTATGTCCACCAATCCAACTGTTTCCATTGCGGTTAAGAATTAGTTTATTTTGAGCATCCAGCAGAGGAATCCAGCTCTTTCCTCCATTCGTGGTGAGGAAAAGACGGTCGCCCCAAGCTGTAGTGCCATTATCCCAATACTGCTGATTGCTCCAATGATTGATTGTTGTTACTATCAAACGGCTGGGATTTGCAGCATCCATGGTAAGGCCACAATAACCGCCACCACTGCTCAGCAGATTATACGGGGATATATTGGTCCATTTCCCTGTAGAGAGATCACATTTCATCACTGCTCCCTGATTATAAGGGAGCGAAGTAGTGCCACTTGGACCTGCCCCAATTGCATATGTGACATACAGATTCTTTCCATCCGGTGAGAGTACTGCACGTTGCGGCATCATATTCGCTGTCAACGAAGTATCAGGTAATGCGTTCCAGTTTGCGCCACCATCTTTCGACACAAACAGATTAGCTCCTGTTTGCGAGCAACCTGCGTAGATTGTTTGAGTAGCAACACCCTTACTGCCTGAGGATTTATCAAAAAGAACAAAACAGATCCCGTTTCCCGAAGGAGTTGTTGTCACTGGAAAGGAAGATATATTCGTCCAGGAAACCGCGCCATTCTCACTTTTCCATAATCCTGCCGAACGGCTCCCGCAAAAGAGAATTTGCCCCTGATTGGGATCCACAACAAGCCGTTCGCCGTTCTGTCTCCCCATGCCATTTCCATTCACCTGAAAAGGAAGCACCGTCTCTTTAAATGTCTCACCGTAGTCATCAGAACGGAGCACAGAACTTGGAGAGTTGTTATACAGTCCGACAAGCACATACAATCTATTAGTTGCCTGTGGATCGATAGCCATACTCTCCACACCCAGATAGGTCCATTTTGACTTGGGCGCCCAATCCAGCAGAGGTTTCCATGATTGCGTACTTTCGATCCAGCGGTAAGCACCACCCACATCCGTACGTGCGTAAATCAGATCCTTCTCTTCCTGAGACGTTATAATTCCACTCACAAATCCACCACCACCCATCTTCACATTGTTCCACTGATAGTTTTCATCGCGCTCCACAGCATGCGAAGGGAAAATCAATGTACTGAATAAGGTCAGAAATAACACATTCATCTTGTTCATGATACTACTTTTTACTAATTATCGGTTTACTCTGATAAGTTCACCCTGCAAAAGTAGATACTTTCCGTATCTGCGAAGTGTTTAAATGTTTTCAATCAGTATATCAATGGAAATACACAGGGGCATCAAATGTTTCCGGAAGGGGTATCATTTGTTGTATGACCCGCTTTTTGGTGGTATTCTGAAGGCAATACGCCAAATTGCTCCTTGAAATATCGGCTGAAATACTTTGGGTTATTAAATCCTACCTTATACGCTATTTCAGAAATATTGAGCTGACTTTCCTGTAAAAGGCGGGCGGCATTATTCAAGCGGATGACCCGGATAAACTCAATTGGAGACTTGCCGGTCACCGCCATCAGCTTCTTATACAGATGTCCGCGGCTCATTCCCATTTCACGGCTCATCTCTTCCACCGATAGTTCGCTGTCAGAGATATGATCCTCCACATACTTTTTAGCTCGCTCCAACAACAATTTATCCGGAGAAGAGAGGCCATTCTGACTGTTCTCAGAGTCCATTCGGGTAGCTTGTGGCATTGCTGAAAACGGATCAAACTGGAGTCCAAACGGTTTCTGTTTGAGATTGCACAACAAACGTCTGTAGCGGTAAGAGAGAACCAGAAGCAAGAGCAGAATGAGAACAATGACAAGCGTTTGAGCTGAACGCCAGACAGACGACTGAACAACGATGACGAGCGTGGCCTCTTCCTTGTTCTGATACCCATCACTATTTGTCGCTTTCACTCGCAGTGTATAGGTTCCCGGTGCCAGATTAGCCCGGGTAATCATATTTCCTTTGGCTTTCTTCCACTCTTTATCAACTCCTTCCAACAGATAAGTGAAGTTTACTTTCTCCGGTAGAATATAATTCATGATGGAAAAAGAGACCGTAATCATGTTCTGATGACTCTTCAGCACAATCCGTCGTGTCATATCCAAGGGTGCCTCAAGAATGCGGTTACCATCATAGAGAGAATCGATCCGAATCTGTTGGTCAAATAGTTTTAATCCGGTAAAGACAATGCGAGGCAACGATTTATTGTAACGAAGATTCTTGGGATTGAAGCGATCCACCCCCTGGAGACCACCCATCAGAATCTCTCCGGTAGAGGTCGCGGCAATGGAACGGATATTAAATTCACTGCTCCGGAGTCCATCCAGTCTGTCATATCTGATCATTGAGAAGGAATAAGTTCCCTCCTGAGGCTGCACATTGACGGTTACATTACAGATCCCTTTTTGCGTGGTGATCCACATATTTTTGAATTCATCCTCAAGAATGCCGCAAATGAAAGCATCTGGTAAACCGTTACTTTCCTTCAGAACGGTCAGTACATCACTCTTCCTGTCCAGCACATTCAGACCGTCACGGGTGGCAACCCACAACAATCCCCGACTATCCTCATAGACCTGATTGATATTCTGACTCGAGAAACGTTGATTTCCCTGTTTGTTTCCATAGATAAAATCTGTCATATTCGTCTTTGGATCGAATACCGTAATTCCCAAAGCAGTTCCCAGATAGAGATTACGATCACGTCCAATGCAAATGGATGAAATATACTGTGAAGACAACAAACTTGACGATTCATTATTAAAGGTTACAAAGGTATTATTTAAGGGATCAAATCGTTGCAAGCCTTTTCCCAGGGTTCCAATCCAGAGGATGCCCGACTCGTCTTCTTTAATGGCCCATATACTATTGTTGGCGGGACTATTCAGGTTGGATGAATCATGACGATAATGGGTAATGCGACCCTTATGAAAACAATCCATCCCTCCCTGATAGGTTCCTATCCAGACTCTTCCATCCCGAGATGCACAAAGGGAGACAACCACATTATCCGACAGCGAAGCATCATCACCCGGCCTATTCTTGTAGTGGATCGTTTGTCCGGTAGCACGGTTTACAGAAAAAAGTCCATTGCCGTTCGTTCCAAACCATAAAAGGCCATGTATATCTTCGACAAGCGTATTCACATCCTCATCCAGATCAAAAGCAGAAGCAATTCCGACATCGCCTGTTCCAAACTTAAACAGGCTCTCTGCATAATAGGCGACTCCAAATTTTTGACTTCCCACCCATACTATCTGTTGATCATCGCAATAAAGAGTGGACAAGCTGTTTTGTGGCAGAGAATACTCATCTTTCGGGTCATGCATCAACGTTCTCACCGTTCCTTTATTTTTATCAATGATCGAAACTCCGCCATGATCCGTTGCCACCCAAATAAGTCCGTTCGCATCCTGAACCACATCAAACACGATATCACTAAGAAGTTGGTAGGTAGATGAAGCCTTTTTGCCGAAATAACTCCAAACGCCGGTAGCAGGCTGATAGGACCATAATCCGGTAGATTCTTTGGTAAAGATCCAACAGACTCCTTCCCGATCCACATAAAGAGATAATTTAGAAAAAGAGGCAGGCGTCGCCAGAGGAAGAGAGGTAGAAAAAACAACCTTCGGTTCAGAGCGATTCAAACAGACAATACGTCCACTGGAATATACCAGAAGCAACCCCTGAGGAGATTCACACATACCAACTACCCCGGCATCCGATGAGGAATCTGCAATAAGCGCATCAGGGTAGCTAATACGTTTGCCCGAACGGTTTTGCCATTGAGTACATCCATTACCCCGGGCATAACACCACAAATTCTTCAATGAGTCCACATAAGCACAAGAGATGGCCGGATTGATTCCCTGATTACGCAGATAAGATGTCATATCTCTGAAGCACTCTTTCTTTGCATCAAAAAGAGAAAAGCCGGAAGAGGTACGAATCAGCAGGTCAAAATCCACATATTCCTGAATACTCTGCACATAATTATCAGGAAGGGAGGTTGAATCTCCGGGCACATTTTCAAATACACGGAAAGAATACCCATCATAACGATTAAGCCCATAAGCGGTAGCAAACCACATATAGCCTCGGCTATCCTTGAAGATTCCATTCACCTGGCTGTTGGATAGCCCCTCCTTCACATCCAGATGTCTGAACATATACTTCTCTGTCGCCTGTCCATGCAAGTACAAAGGCAATAAGAGTAAGATGAACAAGGAAAACAGATTTTTCACTCTATTCGTATCATGTAAAAGATTCACATGCAAAGATCGCAAAAAAATAAAGGTTTCCAAATGCTTTCCTCTTTTTCACCGCCATTCGGAATGATTTAGATCCTCCCAATGATAATTGCGGCAGTTATGTTGGAGACAAGCCAGACACAACATCTTTTCATACGGTTCAATCATCCATATCGTCGATTGCATTGGGATCTACTTTTAGCCCAAGTTCTTTCAGTCCCTTTCCATGTCTCCCGAAATAGCTGGACGGAAAGGGAATATCGCCGTGAATAGACGCCCATACATACTTACTAAACAACAATGCGTCTTTGTCAATCAGGTCGGGTCTGGAAAAATCCAGTTTTTCTGTTTGGGGTGCTAAGCGAGCTTCTGTCTTCGACTTCAGCTGGCTCTTGACAGGGTTCATTTCATTTATTGCCACCGCAGGGATTACATGATTGTAGGCGGAATAATCAGGCACATCTTGAAAACATCGCGTCATCAGAGGAGCCAGTGCCACCAATTGATTCATGGATCGTACACCAAATATCTGACAGATAGTGTGCAAAACGGATGATTGATTATAAAAAGTACTGATGACCGAATCGCGCTTCACGTAAGGACCAGCCAGCAAACAAAACGAGCGATGACCATCCACATGATCGGTTCCCGTCTGAGGATCATCCTCATTGATAAAAACAACCATGTCTTTCCAGAACGAACTCTTTGAAAGCGCATCCACCACCCTACCTGTTGCCAGATCATTATCGGCTACATAAGCACGAGGTGTGGGGGCGTTTTCGCTATACGAACGCGTATGGTCATTCGGCAGGTAGACAATTATAAATTCAGGGAGAGTGCCTTGTGTTTCGTATTCCGACAAGGCATTGATAAATGCATCAGCTCTGATTTGATCATTAATATTCATGTCCCAGCCCGGATAACGCATATCACTATATTTGTTCAACGTTTCAAGGGAGTAAACACATCTAAATTGGGTCGAATCATTTTTGTTTTTCCACGAATTATAAAAGTCCGTCCAGCTATCTCCTTTCACTCTTACCGGAAAATCAAGTTCGCCGAAATTACGGAAAGAGATACCTTTGCGTAACAAATGGTCCCAGATAAATCCGCACCCAGCATAGCACAAAGGATCTGTTCCAAAGTCGTACGCACAATGTCCGCCTGAAAAATCTTTCTCCCGATAAGGCGTTGTAATACCTTGAACCGCCCATTGATGCCCATCACTGGAAAGGATACCATTGCAATAATAGTTGTCGAGGAGCACATACTTACTCGCCAGCGCATGTATGTTGGGAGTAATCTCCTTGCCAAACTCAACCAGTTTTGGTTCACAATTCCCTTTTCCAAAATCGCCCAACACCTGATCAAACTTTTTATTCTCCTTTATAATATATACCACATGCTTGATGGAGGATGGTTCGCCTGGATTTGCAGGAATGGGTTTGGGAGCAACACCCGATTGAGCAGCAGCCTGAGCCCGCAGCAACTCAATTAAATGAAATCCCTGAAAGGCTTCCCGCGTATATGAATCGAGTTCTTTTTTGTCAGTTGGCAATAACACCTTTTGCAGTGCGCCCTTCAACGGAACCACATTTCCAATAAAAAGATGCTTTTCGGTCACACAAATAGCACCGGGAAATCCACCCGCCGCAATAAAACCGTAAGGTCCTTCCTCAGGATGAGAAGTATGAATGAGTGCAATGGAATTATTACCGGCATTGGCAGCATAAAGTATTTTTCCATCAGAACTAAATGCCAGTCCGGTGGTTAAACTTCCATAAGGCAAGGTAGGATCAGGCTTGGTATCAATTGTATGAATCACTTTGCGGGACTTAATCTCTATAACACTTATTCCATCACCACTGGCATCCGTTACATAAAGACACTTTCCATCGGGCGACAAAATCATGGACTCAGGATGAATGCGGGTAACAATTTCCGCCACTACTTTTTGTGACTTCACATCAATAACAGAAACAGAACCCCGAAGGGCAACCGAACGTTCGTCAACAGCCACTTCTGTTCCGGCCGACTTTTCCGTTTTATCCCCTTTCCCCGGCTCGGGACCACCAAAATTACTTACAAAGGCAGTAGTTCCATCCTTGCTTATCACCACAGCATACGGACAAACACCCACTGGAATATTGGAAAGTACTTTTCCCTTCACAAGATCGACCACTGCGACCTTATTGGCAACTGCCAGAGCCACAAAAGCCAGATTATTGCTCAATCCAATCCCCAAGGGGTTAGTGTATTTCTTATTGATGGATAAATCGATGGTTTTTGAATGCGTAAACTCCCCCTTTTTACTCACCGTTCCAACATAAAGATTCTTCTGTAATCCTGTGAAATAGACAGTAGAGTCATCTTTGCCAATAACAAGACCATACATCGATCCACCATCATTCTTTTCAGGGAAAGCTTCGTTACTGACCACCTTGAAATCATTTGCATCTACAATGGAGAGATGCCCATTTGTTTTGGCAACCAAAAAGTTATTGTGTCGCACCATTTGCACACTCATCACACGATCACCTTCCATCAAACTAAGACTTGTACCCGCCGGATGAACCACCTGCCCAACAGATGAAAGCGTATTGCCCACCAACAGTTTTGTCCATGCTGAATGGGCAGCTGAATCCATTCTATTGATTGTTTTTTGCCGTATCGCATCTTTCACTGGAGCCTTGTTGTCCTTGTGCCGCCCGACAGCATTATACCATTGACTGTCTTGATCCTGTTGCGCTTGCGCTACAAAACCCTGCAAAAGGAGAAACAAAATAAATAAATTGAAGAAAGTTCTCATGAGATGTATTATTATAAGAAGACAAAAATAGTAAAACAGATGAACATCAAAGCAATCTTTCCAATGAAATTATGTACCTTTGATGCAGCAAAGAAGCCTGTCAATAAATTAACCGTTTCATACAGACAATGGATCAAACAATGGATCAGACTAATGAGTATCAGTGGTATGCGCTATATACTGCTTCCAGAGCAGAAAAGAAAGTAAAAGAAAGATTTGAAAAAGAGAATATCACACACTACCTCCCACTGCGTGAAGTGACGCGTGTCTGGAGCGACCGCAAAAAGATAGTCACAGTGCCTGTTATCAACGGGTATATTTTTGTCCGCATTACTCCCGATGACATACGTAAAGTGAAACAGATGCCCGGTGTCGTCCAGTTTGTCAGAGACAAAGGTACTCCTGCCATCATTCCGGAATCACAGATGAGAAATATGCAACTGATGGTTGATAAATCGACGGAAGAAGTTGAGTTTACAATGGAAGACATTCAACCCGGTATTTCAGTACGGATCAAGCAAGGTGAGCTCGAAGGAGTTTACGGCGAACTAGTCGAAATAAGGGGAAAATACAAGGTGGTGGTGCGACTGGATACCTTTGGTTGTGCCATGACGACTGTTGCTATCAGTACTATCGAAAAGATATAAAAAAGAGCTTCGGAACTCTTTCCGAAACTCTTTTTCTATTATCCGGCGGGAGTTGATCACCCGCGTTGTAATGTCTCAAAAATCTCTACCGTCGCACGCGACTTGTTCAACGTATAAAAGTGTAGTCCCGGTGCACCCATCATCAAGAGGTCACGACACTGACTAACCGCAAAGTCCATACCGATCTGATAAATCTTTTGAGGTTGATCCTTGTAACTTTCCATCCGATCCAGTACTCCTTCCGGTATCTCCGTCTGGCTCATCCGTGTAAAGCGCTCAATCTGTGAGTAGGCTGTCAGCGGGATGATACCCGGAATGATACGGCATTCAATACCGGCAACACGTGCGCGTTTCACCAGTTCCAGATATCGTTCGTTATTGAAAAACAGCTGTGTCATCAGAAATTCACATCCGGCGTCCACCTTCTTCTTCAGACTGGCAATATCGGCATCCAGATCCAAAGCTTCCGGATGTTTCTCCGGATAAGCAGCGCCACCCAGACAGAAGTCGAACTCAGACCGTACAAAAGCGGCCAGATCTGAAGCATATGCAAAACCTTCCGGATGCACTTTAAAGACCGTCTCTCCCTTGGGAGGATCGCCACGCAGCACCATCAGGTTCTCAATACCATGCTCTTTCAACCACATCAAATCCGTACGGATCTTCTCTTTAGAAGCGTTGACACAAGTATAATGTGCCATCGTATTCAGACCGATCTTATTATTCAGATAATCAACCAATGCGAACGTACGTTCCTGATTGGACCCTCCCGCACCGTATGTCACCGTTACAAAAGAAGGTGCAAGTTTGAGTAAAGTCCCCACATTGATACCAAAATCCACAGCGGAGATCTCATCCTTGGGAGGAAAGAACTCAAATGAATAGGTACGTTGATCAGTTTTAAACAGTTCTGTAATTTTCATTTCTTCTCCCGGCTATCTGCCGGTTCTGTTACATGAAGTGGCTACACCACGATTATTCATCTTCAGCATGTGTAAGTGCTGTTTCATCTTCTTCTTCCTCCTCTACCGGTTTATCTGCTTTGACCAAAAAGATACTCATCTCATACAACAGGTAAAGCGGCAATCCCACGGCTGTCATCGTAAACGGATCACCCGATGGAGTAATTATAGCCGCAACAATAAAGCAGACTACAAACGCGTGTCTTCTGTACGTACGGAAGAAAGACTTACGCACCAATCCTATCTGAGAGAGAAACCAGGAAACCAGCGGAAGTTCGAAAACAATTCCCATCGCAAAGATCATCATCAAAAAGTTATCCATATAGGAATCAAGTGATACCTGATTGACAATGTAGGCGCTGAGGTTGTAATCGGCGAGGAAACGCAAGGTCATCGGAAAGATCATGAAATAACCTAAAGCCACCCCGCAAAAGAACATAACTGTTCCGAAAACCAGTACCCAACGGGCTTTTTTCTTTTCTGTCTCATACAATGCCGGACTGATAAACCGCCATATTTCAAAAATAAGATAGGGAAATGCAGCCACCACCGCAAAAGAGAATGAGGTAGATATATGGATGAAGAACTGTGAAGCCAATGCAATATTGACGATCTTTACCTCATAAGCTTCGTTGCCAAAATCCGGAAAAAACGGAATTTGCGCACCCAACATTCGGATCCATTCATACAATACAAAATCACCCCGGCAGGGAGCCAGGATGACATGATCAAACAAATAGGGCATGAAGCAATAAAACAAAATGGCAAAGAGAATCAACGCCACAACTGAACGCATCAGAGTCCAACGCAACGCATCGAGATGATCCCAAAAGGACATCTCACCCATTTCTTCACTTTCCGGCATCTTACTTCTTCGCGTCGTTATCGTCTTTAGTGGCTTCGTCTATCTCTTTTTCAACATCTTTGACTCCGTCCTTGAAGCTTTTTACTCCTTTACCGAGACCTTTCATCAATTCAGGGATTTTCTTTCCACCAAAAAGTAAAAGTACAATAACTACAATCCCGATAACTTCAGGCGTTCCCAAATTAAACAATAAAACTCCAGTTTCCATTTTTATGCGTATTTAGCGTTTATATTTCTGTTGACTTTTCATTTTGAGCCCACAAATATAGAGATTATTCGGATATTAAGAGATCTCATCCGCGAATTAATCCATAAAGATACTCAATTTCTCTCGCCCAACGGGTCTCATCCGGTGTCTCCAATATCAGCGGAATATCTTCCATTCGGGGATCATTCATCAGCATATCAAACAGTTGCGAGCCAATAAGACCATCTCCCAGACTGTCATGTCGGTCCACATGCGAGTTAAGCGCTTTCTTTGATTCGTTGAGATGCATCCCCCTCAGATAATTAAATCCGACAATATCATTCAACCGTCGGAATACCTGTTCATATCCCTCACGTGTTGAAAGATCATACCCTGCAGTATAGGTATGACAAGTGTCAATGCAAATACCCACCCGGCTTTTATCCTCGACTCCGTCAATTATCAGGGCCAGTTCTTCAAAGGTATTACCAATGTTACTCCCCTGTCCGGCTGTATTCTCAATGACCGCGATCACACCCTGCGTCTTATCCAAGGCTCTATTGATCGATTCCGATACCCTGCGGCAACACTCCTCGACAGAGATAGCCTTCAGATGGCTTCCCGGATGAAAGTTCAGCCGGTCCAGTCCCAACTGTTCGCACCGCTGCATCTCATCCAGAAACGCGGCTCTCGATTTTTCCAATCCGTCCGTCTCCGGATGACCCAGGTTGATGAGATAGCTGTCATGCGGAAGTATCTGTGAAGGGGCAAAACCAAACTCGGCACACCTTTCCTTAAACAAAGAGATACTCTTCGCACTCAGGGGTTCAGCCACCCATTGCCGTTGATTCTTTGTAAACAGAGCAAAAGCTTTTGCTCCGATTGCCTGCGCGTTCAGCGGCGCGTTTTCCACACCACCCGAAGCACTCACATGAGCTCCGATGTATTTCATACTTAATCTTTCAGATAATATTCAATAGTAGTAACCACTCTGATCGTTTTGATATAAGGAGTATTCGCATCCCTGTCAGAGATGGAAAACTGTCCCTGAGTCGCACTTTTTATCTTGCCCAGATCACTTTCAGAATCTTTCGCAAACTTCTCCGCCGACACGCGCGCATTGCTGGTTGCCTCAGCAATCATTCCGGGCTTCACCTCATTCAATTTGGTGAAATTAAACTGCGTGGTATATTGAAAGTCGCCACCGGATATCGCGATACCCTGTTTCAACAGATCCTTCTGTCGAAGCATCAGCTGACGCACCACATCCACCTTCGACGAAGAGACCGTCAGCACAGAAGTTACATTGTAACGGTAAGGAGCCTCATTACTTCCATATCGTTCTGCTTTCATATCAATAAGCGTAGGAGCAGAAAACGTAATCTCAGACTCCTCAATGCCATTGCTCTTCAGAAAAGAAAGGATCGCCTGATTCTTCGTTTCAATTGCTTCATACAAAGTAGGAAGATCATCACCGACCTCCTTAAATACCAATGGCCAGATGACCTGATCGGCCGGCACCTCTTTTTCAGCCAGTCCTTTCACATAGACTACCCGTTCAGAATCCTTGAAAGTCACAATCGCACTTTTCAACAAAAAACCCATTGCAACCAGTCCGATTGCAATAAATAAGCCGGCTCCCGCCATGCTGTCTTTCCCTTCATGTCCCATATTCATCATTTTTAAAAGTCTGTCATGCAAATATCAGATACAAAGTTACCTTTTTTCCATACCTTTGCAAGGTCTAACTAGTAATATTCGATAAATATGAAAAAGATCATACTAAACATACTGGCCTCGAGCGTATTCACGCTTACCTCATTGGCGCAAGGAGTAAACATCACACCTCAACCGGATAGTATCCAGATAACAAAAGGAACAATCACAATTACAGGCTATTCGCTGGAAGGTGATACAAAAGCAGATCCAGAGGCTGTCGCACTGCTCAGGAAAACACTTGTCAGAGAGACCCCGGCTAAGAAAAAGGCCATCCGGATCATCATCGGGGAACAAGGCGACAAATCTGTCAAAAAATACCAGAAGCTGATACCCGCCGTGCCGGGTGGATACTATCTGACCATTGACAGTAAGCAAGTCGTCATTGCCGGATACGATGGCAATGGTACCTATTACGGAGTACAATCTTTTGCGCAGATGATTGGTATTCATACGCTGCCTCAGGTTACAATCATTGACGCACCTGATATTGCTTACCGAGGCGTTGTCGAAGGATTTTACGGTACACCCTGGAGTCATCGCGACCGGATCAGTCTGCTCAACTTCATGGGAAACGTACGCATGAACACCTATATCTATGGACCTAAAGACGATCCTTACCACAGTTCGCCCAACTGGCGTCTTCCCTACCCGGCCAAAGAAGCCGCACAGATCAGCGAACTGGTCAAAATAGCCAAAGAAAACAAGGTCAACTTCGTGTGGGCCGTCCATCCGGGCAAAGATATTCGGTGGAATGCCGCTGATAGCACCGCTGTGATTGCAAAGTTTGACAGCATGTATGCTCTGGGAGTCCGCGCTTTTGCCGTCTTCTTTGACGACATCAGCGGCGAGGGCACCAATCCGGAAAAGCAAGCCGGACTGCTCAACTATATCAACACACAGTTTATCGGAAAGAAAAAAGATGTTGCCCCACTGGTGATGTGTCCGACAGAATACAACAAATCATGGTCTAATCCGGCCAAAGGAAGCTATCTGGACATCCTGGGTGAGAAGCTTCAACCCTCTATTCATATCATGTGGACCGGCGACAAAGTGATCTCCGACATCACTTCGGCAGGAATGGATTCCATTAATGCACGCATCAAACGACCCGCCTATATCTGGTGGAACTTCCCGGTAAGTGACTATGTACGCGATCACCTGCTGATGGGACCATCTTACGGACTCGATACCGACATTGCCAAAAAGATGTCCGGCTTTGTTACCAACCCGATGGAACGTGCCGAAGCCTCCAAGTTGGCTATCTTTAGTGTAGGAGAATACTGTTGGAACATGAAAGCCTATAAGCCGGGTGCATCCTGGGATAGAGCGATCAAAGCCGTTATACCTTCCGAAGCCGCAGCATTGCGTGTCTTTGCCTCTCATAACTCCGATCCAGGACCAAACGGACACGGTTATCGTCGGGATGAATCGTCGGAGATCAAACCGACCGTCGACCGATTTATCAAAAGCTTCAAAGAAGGTAAGTTCGACCCTAAAGACGTGGATGCATTGATTACTGAATACAAAAAAATGATCGAATCCTCGAGCGCACTCCTCAAGTGCAGAGACAACGACGAACTCATTGATGAGATCCGCCCCTGGTTACTCCAATTCGATCTGTTAGGCAAGAAAGGAGTCAAAACCCTGGAACTAGTCAAGCTTTATCAGAAAGACAAAGGTCTTCTTTTCTGGAACAATTTCCGTGCCTTGTCTGAATTTGACTCAGAGATGCAAAAGATAGACAAGACCTACAACCAAAACCCGTATCAGCCAGGTGTAAAGAGTGGTTCACTGGTGATGAATCCCCTCACCGGTCAGATCAGAGATATTCTGGAAAAGGACTTTTTCAACCATCTTCAGGAAGGAATCAATAACAAGAAGAGTGCTCCGGCCACACAGAGTTTTCCTGTATTGAACAGTGATATCCGTCAGCTATCCAAGTCACAACTGTTATCCGGTGAAAACACCTTATCCATCGCACCCGTCAATGAAGTGATCAAAGTAAAAGCCGGACAATCCATCACGCTCTCTTTGCCCATACTTACCGATCTGGTAAGTCTTGTCGTAAATACCGGAACCACTGACCACGACTGGATTACCCTGGAACAATCCGGCGACAATCAAAAATGGACTCAGCTTACCGCACAGTCTGACAGTTTGTTGCTCACCTGCGATCTGCGAGGCTCCGTTGCCAAATCCATTCGCCTCATCAACAAGACTGATCAGGAAAAAGAGATGTATCTCAAGCAATTTACTCTCACGACCGTTCAATCGTTATCTCCTGAAAACAATATCTCTCAGGCGATGGACGGCAACTTCAATTCCAACTTCTGGCTGAAGGGCGGTGCCACAATTGCGATCAACAACACCCTTTTGTGGAACAATTTCACTTCTGTGCTTAATCAGAAGAATTCGCCCTACAAGCTAGGCAGCGCACTTCTCCCGATTGAAAAAGTAACCTTGCTCACCTCACCCGAAGCCAATACCAACATCACCCTTTTTGTGATAGATAAAAACGGCAAGCGAGTCAAAGCAGGCACCTTTACCTCTTCCATCTCTGTTATCCCGTTAGTAAACTATAGCGACATAAAATCGGTCGAACTAAAGAACAACAGTGGATCAGCTGCTCAGATCTTTGAGATGATCTGGACCGGACGATAAGCCGTATTATTCAAAAAGCATCGCCTCCTTCTCCAGCAGTTCGCAGTACTGCTGGGGAATGAGGCGACTTTTTTTCTTATACCTTCAGGTAACGGTTTAACATCGGATCAAGTTCTTTCCAGACTTCTTCCACAGTGATGCGGTCATACTGTTCCTGATAAGAGAGCGATCTGATCTCTTCCGGACTACAAAGATCCTTCGTGCAAATACCGGCTGCAGGCACCTCATTGACCGGCAACCATTGTTGTTTGTTTATCTTCGGTGAGAAAATCACATACGAAGGAACCCCCATCGAATGAGCGATATGCCGTGGGCCGCCCTCATTGCCAAAGAAGAAAGTCGTCATTGAACACAAAGCCGCCAGTTCGCGGAGAGAGCGGGTACGCAGATCAATAAACACATGCGGATCCTCCTTCAGAGCGCGATACACCTGAAAAGCCTCTTCCTCCTCTTTTCCCGGCGCATAGTTAAAGATCACCTGAGGAGCATACATATCAATCATCCGTCTGATCACCTCAGTCATCCTTTCCACCGACCACCTTTTATGATCCAGTTTGGCCGTTACAGAGACCAGAACAATCGGTTTTCGAAAGTTGATTCCCTCACCTGCCATTAACGCACGTACCGCTGACCGCTCCTCTTCCGTGACAAAGAGTCTGAACTCATGCACTGTCTCAATCGGAGCCACAACCTGTAGCGGTTCGACGAGCATCCGGTTACGCTCCACCATATCCATGACAAGATCCGGATTATAATAGTCGATGCGATAGTTTTGCAGCAAGCGGTTGTACCATTTCCGCCTTCCGATGCGAAACGGTGTGTGAAGCGAAAACAAAGAAAACAGAAGCGTCCGGAGTGTCGAACGCATATCAATAATCACATCATAGCGTGTCTGACTCATCACCCGCCGCACTTTGCCGACATACGTACACAGATCGCTGTTCTCCTTCGGATCAAACGTGATAATCCGGTCAATATCCGGATGCCCTTTCAGCAACGGAGCAATCGATTTATTGAGCACGAGATCTATTTTTGCAGCGGGAAATGTTTTTTTCAGTGTGCTGCAAAGAGCGACAGCCAACACTGCATCACCGATCTGACGAAATCGAATCACCAGGATATGTTCGATAGTATGGTTCATAACAAATGACTTTTAAATGCTTTGTCAACTATCGGAATAACAAGAAACGGAGGTAGTCCGAGCTTATCGACAGCCATCCGGCAAAACGACATAGAGTCCGAATTTTTATCCGTATAAGACTCCCTTACCACACCATCGATTTGTCTCATATACTCTTCACCCTCGCTGATTATTTTTTCAATCTCACCTTTGTCCGTCAACGGAGGAGTCCACGATGTAAGCAGCATCTGCAGATCAGAGGATTGCTTCTTGATTGTTTCCAGCGTATTCATCAACTCCGGATAGCTATCATAGTTGGGGATATCCTGTTTGAGAGGAATCGAATCTGCCGTAAAAAGGATTTTATCTTCCTCAAACAAAATGTTTAAAGAGCCCTTTGAATGCCCGGAAGCTTTCATCAGTTGTAAGGTCAAGCCCTCTTGAATCACCATTGTCTGCCTGTCAGACACAAATTCATCAATACATACCGATCTGTCTACAAGATTATAAAACCCGGGAACAGGCCGTTGCCTGTTTTGCAGATCAATATCTTCTATCCATTCTTTCTCCGATGTATGAGCTAAAATCTTACAGCCGGTCAGTTCTTTCATTCTCGCGGCATTTCCGATATGATCGGGATGAGAATGAGACAAGATGATCGTATCAATTTCTGAATAATCTCTGTGTTGCCTTTTAAGATAATCAAAGATCAACCCTTCACTCCCTTTCACTCCGGTATCGACCAGTGTAATCCTGTCTCCAAGAATCAGGATAACATTTACAAATCGTTCTAATTTTTTCTCCGGACTCAGCGTTATCTCAAAGTCTATTTTTAACAGGTGTATCTTGTCAGTCAGTCTCATCTTACCATGTTATTTATCCGTATCAATCGTTTATTTCAATCAAAAGACAAAGGTAATAAACAAATTGAAAAATCACATCCGGCATCATCTAAACAAGCATGCACCTGTCTTCGTAGACAGTAATATGACAGATTAATCCTTTCATCTACTCATCGTTTCCACAGAATAGGCTTATCGCTCATTTATTGGTAATTCTTTTGAGATATACCTTATTACTACCTCGTCCTGTAGTAGTAATACCAGTCTCTGTATTCTCTCTGAACTCAACAAGTTCTTTGGAAGCCACCGTTTTAGACAAACCGGTCAATACAACATAATCATCTAATCGCATAAACGGATGAGCAGGATCATTAAGATAATCGAGCGCCAACTGTAACCGTTCCTCTTTGGTATAACGAGAACGGCAAAGTTTGCGCACTCCACCACGTACCAGATGGCAATGCGAATCTGTATCACGTATCAATTCTTTGTTTGCTTTATAATTGATACCGGTTACTTGCAGACTGGTGGCATTATGCTTTGGTTCGTTACCGTCGATGGTGTCCATCTCCTTGTCTTCGCGAACACCAACTGTCGCCTTGAATGTACCGAGACCATCTACAGAAACGCTATAGCCGTCTGCCATTGCTCTTGCCATTTCATCTTTCAATGATTGAAGCACATGCGCCACTGTACCCTCACTCAATCCCGAACCGGGTTGAGCAATACGGGTTATTAACTCTTTGGGACTAAGTGTACCACTTGTCTGTAGCCGATAAAAGCACTTATTTTCACCTGTGCCTTGAAAGTCAGACAATTCTTGCTTGATATATTTTGCCATCTTGTAGGTATTAAAGTTTTCTTTGTCAGGATGTAAAGATAATCATTTCTTGACACATTATTTGTATTGAAGCACGGAATAGTTATTCTATGGCAGGGAACAGCTATTCTGCGCCACGGAATAGCTGTTCTGTGGCACAGAATAACTAATGCATCCTTGAGGATGGCTTTTATCTTCTGGTTTGGATTACTTTGCTTCCCTGATCAACAAACTTTTTCATCTGGGTGCGGTGTTAGGGGTTGCCTTCATTGCGGGCACCGACCCGCAATGACGGTATGGGGGGAGCCGTTGACGGTAAAAGAGAGGAGTGCGAGGCTTGCGATTCTGACATAATTAGCTGCTTTGTGATGAAGAATGGTTACAAAAGGGCCTTTTAGCAAATAAAAATGTATTCAATTTGTGCCGAGCAAGTTTTTTTTGAGGAGATCGAAGTGCCATACAGCATATTACAAGGCACCTCTAAGGTGCAGGGGTGTAGATAAATAGTACTTTTTTACTGATCTTAAAATCGAAATTCAAAAAAACAACAGAGAGGCACAATACAGCAGAGGCAGATGGATGAATAAACGGGATCTTTCCCGAACAAAAACCTATTTCGCGGACTTCGGACAATAAAAGTATTCCTCAAAGCGTTTCTCTGTAGATATCGCGACAATTGTTTCCTTTATACCGTGTCACACAATAAGAAGTCTTCTTTTGTCTGTCGATCCTGTTTCTTGAATTTTCAATCGAAAAAAGCCCAACATGAGATTATCCGTATCGCTTGTCACCTATATGCAGACTAAGGAGGAACTACTCCCCGTCATGGAAAGCGTCACAAATTCACCTTTAGTGAAACGACTACAAATTATTGACAACTCTCCGACGAATGAACTGCAACCTTTCCTTACTCATTTTCCCGGTGTTGAATATCTTCACAATCCGTCTAATCCGGGATTTGGAGCGTCACATAATATTGCGCTGCGCCGTTCGCTGGAAGAAAATATCCCGTATCACCTCATTGTCAATCCGGATGTCTCTTTTGATAGTTCCATCCTCGACGAACTGGTTCGCTACATGGACGAAACACATGAAGCAGGTCTTATTACCCCGAAGATCATCTATCCGGACGGATCGTTGCAGTACCATTGCAAACTGCTTCCTACACCTTGGGATTGGTTTGTACGTGGATTCGTTCCTTTTGAACGGTGTAAGGAGCGGATCAACCGACGGTTTGAGTTAAAAGAGTTCGGATATGACCAGATTGCTGATATTCCCTATCTGAATGGTAGTTTTATGCTGTTCCGAACCAGTGCGCTACAGGTTACCGGAATCTTTGATGAACGTTTCTTTATGTACAGCGAAGATACAGATCTCACCCGACGCATCCACAGTGTCTATCGCACGCTCTTTTATCCCTTCGTTTCTGTCACTCATACTTTTAACAGAGAATCACACCGCAATCCACGGCTTTTTCTTATTCAGGTTTATTCGACCGTCCTCTATTTCTCAAAATGGGGATGGTTTACAGATGAAGAACGGAAAATAATAAATAAGACGGTACTGCAAACTCTTTTTCCCACACCTGTTGACTCTTGTGAAGAAGATCAGGAATAGTTTATTCATGATATTTAACTTATTAATATTCATTTCTGGGGGGTAATCTGCTCTTTTGTAGTAAAAAGCAACTACTTTCGTACAACTAAATGTTGTAGAGATGGATATTTTACATCGGACAACCCTATTAAAAGGACTCTTCTCGTACGAGAAGAAGATCCTTGTGGAAGATAAGAAACTGGCTATCATTCCCTGCCGGTTTCATGAGATCCTGAGAGAAAACGAAATAGCAGATTATCAAAAGCTGTTCTCACCGACCGGATTTTGCACTCAGACGGATGACAGTATTCAGGAAAACAAGCATTTCAACTATCTTGTCTTTACGCCGCGGTGGAAATCAAAAAGCAACGAGGTAATCCTTCTCATGCATGGGCTGAATGAGCGCACTTGGGAGAAATACCTGGTGTGGGCTGAATATCTCACGGAACAAACCGGAAAGCCTGTCGTCCTTTTTCCTATTGCCTTCCACATGAACCGGACGCCGGACTCGTGGTTTAATCCACGGGCCATACTTCCGTGGGTGAATCAGCGAAAAGAAAAGACGAAAGAAGCCGTCAACTCTACTTTCTTCAACGTGGCACTGAGTAGCCGTATCTCTGAAAATCCGCTTCGTTTCTACGCTTCAGGCAGAGAGTCGGTTTTTAACTTGTGGCAACTGGTCAGAGAGATAAAATCCGGAATGCATCCTCTGTTTGCCGAAGGCGCTTCCGTCAACATCTTTGCCTATTCGATCGGCGCGATGCTTTCTCAGGTCTTCATGCTTGCCAATCCGGATCATCTGACCGATGATACGAAGTTGTTTATGTTTTGCGGTGGTTCGATTTTCTGTGATATGAACGGGAACGCCCGGGATATTTTGGATGCGAAAGCCAATGAACAAATGCTGGATTATTATATCAATGAGTTTTCGCAAAACAGTTCTTCACACCGGATCCTTCCGGAAATATTCAAGAACGACGACTTTGAGAAAGCTTTTCAGTCTATGATTCGTCCGGAGTTAAACCGAGATTTCAGAGAAAACTTTTTCCTGAAGATAAAGAAACAGATACAAGCTGTTTCCCTGAAGAAAGATCTTGTGATACCGACAATGGGAATCATAAGAGCACTCGGCAAATCGTCCGCCGATATTCTTCAGGAGATTGATTTTCCATTTCCTTATACACACCAGATTCCATTTCCGTCGAAAACAGACCCTGAAGAGCTCTCCGGTTCGTTTTTAAACGTATTCAACCGGGCTGCCTCTTTTCTCTGAACTGAAATAGAACTATAAATGCAACGTTTTTTTAAAAAACGTTGTTATCTTTGCCGACATTAAATCCAAACCAAGAGAATATGTTTACAAGAAGAGACTTTCTAAGAACCGCAGCAATCACTACTGCAGGTATCGCCGCCGGCGAATTAAGCATGAAAGCACAAGCGGCTAACAGTCAGAGTGCTGAGAGTATAAAAAGAGTGAATGGAGCCGGTAATAAGGTTAACTTAGCCTGTATTGGTATCGGTAACAGAGGCGAACAAGTCATCGGAGAGTGGGAAAGAACCGGGCTAGCCAATATCGTAGCTCTTTGTGATGTCGACATGGGTGGTCCTCAGACACTGAAAGTAATGGGAAAATACCCCAAAGCACGTCAGTTTAAAGATTACCGTGAGATGTTTGACAAAATGGGAAATGAGATCGAGGCCGTATCGGTCGTCCTTCCTGATTTCTCTCACTTCCCGGCTGTCATGTTGTCTATGGCTTATGGCAAACACGTGTTTGTGGAGAAACCAATGGCACGTACTTTCCTGGAAGCCGAACTGATGATGAAGGCTGCTCGCAAATATAAAAATCTTGTTACTCAAGTCGGCAATCAGGGACATTCTGAAGCAAACTATTACCAATTCAAGGCATGGAAAGAGGCCGGCATCATCAAAGATGTGACTGCTATTACTGCTCACATGAACTCGTCACGCCGCTGGCACTCCTTCGATCCCAAGATGAACAGACCACTCGACAAGCAACCAATCCCAAGCACATTAGACTGGGATCTGTGGCACGGCACTGCCCCCTACCACGAATTTAATGAGCAATATCATCAGGGCAACTGGCGTTGCTGGTATGACTTTGGTATGGGAGCTTTGGGAGACTGGGGTGCGCATATTCTGGACACGGCTCACGAGTTTCTCAAACTAGACCTTCCCACTGTCATCGATCCGCTTCGTATTGATGGGCACACCGATTATTTCTTCCCGATGGCTTCCACCATTCTGTTCCATTTCCCGAAACGTAAAGGTATGCCTGCCTGCGATGTCACCTGGTATGACGGTGTCAACAATCTTCCTCCTCTCCCGAAAGGTTATGGTGTTTCCGAACTGGATCCGAATATTCCGGCAGCCGGAGGCAACAGTCTTCAGGCTTCTTCTCTGAATCCCGGAAAGATTATTTACAGCAAGGATCTGACTTTTAAAGGAGGTACACATGGCAGTACGCTTTCTATCATACCTGCGGAAAAAGCAAAAGAGATGGCATCCAAACTGCCTGAAGTTCCCAAGATGGGATCCAACCACTACTCAAACTTCCTGTTGGCATGTACCGGAGCAGAGAAGACCCGTTCACCGTTTGAGACCTTCGGACCTTTGAGCCAGGTATTCTCGTTAGGTGTGATGGCTCAACGTCTGAACACCCGTATCGAATTTGATCCTGAAACAAAGACTATTACAAACAACGCATTCGCAAATGCCATGCTGACAGGTATTCCACCGCGCTCAGGATGGGAACAGTATTATAAAATTTAATCGTATACAAAACAACACATGAAAAGAAATCTGATACTCGCGGTAGCTCTGCTGCTCTCGATCAATCTGAGTGCAAAAGGACCGCAATGGACCTCTTTATTTAATGGAAAGAATCTGAAAGGCTGGAAAGTTCTCAACGGTACTGCTGAATATAAGGTAGAAGACAAGGCAATCATCGGAACTTCCAAAACCGGTACGCCCAACACGTTTCTCTGTACCGATAAGACGTATGACAACTTCATTCTGGAATTTGAGTTCCGTGTGGATGATGGCATCAACTCCGGTGTACAGTTCAGAAGTGAGAGTTTACCAACTTATAACAACGGACGCGTACACGGCTACCAGTTTGAAATCGATCCTTCTACCCGTGCCTGGAGTGGAGGTATCTATGATGAAGCCCGCAAAGGATGGCTCTATCCGCTAACGGAAAACCCGGCTGCTCAGACCGCATTCAAAAATAAAGAGTGGAATACAGCACGCATCGAAGCCTTCGGTTCCAATATGCGCACCTTTATCAATGGGGTTCCTTGCGCTAACCTGACAGATGATCAGACTGCCCGCGGCTTTATCGCCCTGCAGATTCACCAGGTGGATCAGGCAAATGCCGGCAAGACTATCGGTTGGAGAAATATTCGTATCTGCACAAAGAATGTAGAGAACTATCTGACTCCGGCTTCAGGAGTCGCACCGCTGGTGAGCAACGAGCCTAATTTCCTTTCTGAACGGGAGAAGAAAGAAGGATGGAAACTCTTGTGGGACGGAAAGACAACCAATGGATGGCGAGGCGCCAAACTGGATGGCTTCCCTCAGAAAGGCTGGACCATCAAAGACGGTATCCTCACTGTCACTAAGAATGACGGCAAGGAATCAGCTTTCGGAGGTGATATCGTAACCACCCGGGGATACAAGAATTTCATACTGAAGGTTGACTTCAAGATCACGGAAGGTGCCAACAGTGGTATCAAGTATTTTGTGGATACCAAACTCAACAAAGGTGAAGGTTCGGCTATCGGTTGTGAGTTTCAGATACTTGACGACCTCAGACATCCGGATGCCAAGCTGGGTGTAAAAGGCAACCGTACATTGGGTTCTCTTTACGACCTGATTCCTGCACCGGAAAAGAAACCATTCGTCTTTGCAGAGTATAACACCGCGATGATTGTGGTCAACGGCAATACAGTGGAACACTGGCTCAACGGAACCAAACTCATCACCTACGAACGTAACACACAGGAATGGAATGCACTCGTCGCTTACAGTAAATATGCAAACTGGCCAAACTTTGGAAATGCCGCAGAAGGTCTTATCCTGCTGCAAGACCATGGCGATCAGGTCTCTTACAAGAATGTAAAGATCAAAGAGCTGCCTTGATAAACAAAGAACCCTCATCCGAAAGATGAGGGTTCTTCTTTTTTTACAAGCATTTATGCGTCATGATATCCAGTATCAGCTTATCCGTTTCATTCATTCCCTGCGAACCGATCAGCACGAGGTTGTAAATACTCTTCTCGACATCCTCATCGATGATTCCTTCTACCGATTCCACACATTTATTTTCCATCGCCAGCATGGCTGAGAAAAGAGCTGTCGAAACTCCACTGGTCAGCTTGAGCGCACAACTCGGTTTGGCTCCGTCGCAGACCATCCCGGTCAGATTAGCAATCATGTTCTTGACTGCATAGGTACTCTGTTCGTAATTGCCTCCCATCAGATAGGTGATACCACAGCTTGATCCTGTGGCGGCAATCACACAACCGCACAATGCAGATAATCGTCCCATGCTTTGTTTGATATAGATGACGGTTAGGTGACTCAACATCAGTGCACGGATCAGGCGCTCTTCTGTGATTCCGTTCTTCTCTGCATAAACCACGACCGGAAGGGTTGCCGCAATCCCCTGATTACCGCTTCCCGAATTGCTCATCACCGGTACCATCGCTCCGGCCATTCGTGCATCGCAAGCTGCTGCCGTATAGGAAAGTATCGCAGGAAAGAGTCCCTCTCCCATCATCTTCTGTTGACGAACCTCATAGAGCATTTTGCCGAGTCCGTGTCCGTAGGATTTCCCTTTTTGAAGTGCAAACTCTGCCGCACCTTTGTTCAACCGTGCGGACTCAAGGATAAAAGCCAGCTCCCCGAGTGGCGACTCCATCGCAAACTCATACACCTTGCTGAATGAGAGTTGCAGCAAATCTATTTCCTCTTTCTCCGAAGTCTGTTGGCTGTTGAGCAAGAGCTGATATCCTTTCGCTTCATAGACAAAGTGGGTATGATCTCCGGCAATCACGGCGGTTGCCCGCTCTGAGCCTGCGGAGCAGTTCACTTCTATATAAAGTTTCTCTGTACTATCTTCTTTAAGACCAATCTGAATCACTTTCGCGTCAATCAGTTGCTTCCCCCTTTCCACATCCGCTGCAGTGACATCCTTCAGCACTTCCAGCTGGTAAGAAGACTTTCCAACCAGTGCACCCAAGGCTACTGCTATCGGAAGACCAACCATACCTGTGCCGGGAATGCCTACGCCCATCGCGTTTTTCAAGATATTCGCACTCAGATATACATCAATGGAAGTGGGCTGCACACCGAGTATCTCACAAGCACGTGCGGTGCAAAGTGCCACAGCAATCGGTTCGGTGCATCCAATGGCTGGTATCACCTCTCTTTTGACCAAGGCGATAATCTTCTCTCTTTCACTCTTTTCTATCATATATTGATTATTAGGTTCCGGGCATCAAAGATAATGATTTCTGATTTGCAGAAGACAGGATTAGCGAACTGTTGCAGGCGTGATCTCAAATTCCAGTTCGCCGAAACCAATCATGGCATTAAACAAACGTATCTTCTGATACCGGAATATCTCGCTGACCGGAATATTCTTCTCCACAATTGCCTTCTGACATAACAGTTCGCCCCTTCGTGTACCATAGAGCATGGGGGTCAGCGGAGTAACCCAGGTAGTACCATTCCATAAAGCGATATTACAATAGGAGGTATCCGTCAGCAGACCATTGCGTATCAGCAAGACATCATCGCACTCCTCGCGCAAGGCAAAAGCACGGTTATATTCCGTGCGATCGGCACGCTTCCAGACAGAGGATTCCATACGCGTATCGACAAGTCGTAAGGAAGTAATTGAAGGCAAAGAATAAGGCAGATACTCCAATTGCTGCACCTGTTTATCATAGACCAGACGGCATTTGTACGTTCCATCTCCTTCAGGGATCTCACGTGAGGAAAGTATCTCTTGCAATAAGATGGGAGGCACACCCGGGAAGAACTGCTGAAAGGTCACATTCACCCGTGCCTGATGTCTATCAAGGTTCTGATGCTCTCCGTGTACAAACTTTATCGTTTCAAGAAACCGGCACATAGATCTTCTGTATTAATTCATTATATTCACTGTCGCAATGACTCTGAGAGGTAATACCACCACCACTTTTAAAGACGAGACGGTCACCTTCCTGTTCGATGTAACGGATCATTACCGCACTGTCCAGATCCTGACCATCAAAGTAGCCGCAAACACCGGTGTAAAAGCCACGATCATAGCCTTCCGCCTGTCGGATAATGTCAAGTGTTTTCTCTTTGGGTGCTCCACAGATCGAACCGGCCGGAAGCAAACTGAAGATGATATCTCCTATCCGCTTTTGATAGTCCGTAGGCAGTTCCCCTTTTATTTCCGAACTCACCTGCAACAGGTCTGTCTGCATGGTCCGTATTCTCTCGACATAACGAAAACGTGTCACCCGTACATTGCCGGCCACCATACTGAGATCATTACGGATCAGATCAACAATGGTAGCATGTTCGGCAAGTTCCTTTTGATCGTTCAGGATCTGTTTCTCCGCTTGTTCCAGAGTGGCGTCAATAGTTCCTTTCATCGGACAGGAAACAATTTCACCCTTTCGGATAGTCACAAATGTTTCGGGGGAGAGCACGAGAAACGCATCTTTCAGCCACAACTTGTACTTCGCCGAACTCCGTTGATAGAGCTCCGGAAGCGAATGATTTGTAGTCAGCAAAGAAGGCTGCGTCAGGTTGGTCAGAAAGGAATTGCCTGAACGTATCTGATTGACCACAAAAGCAAACCGCTTCTGATACTCCTCTTTGGAAACGGGAGTGACTTTCCAACGTAACTCTCTTTTCGGACTGTCTGAAGCAGAATGAGCGGTATTTTCCTTACCAATCTGAAAGCGGATGAATTCGGGATCTATCAGATCCTTGACAATTACATAACCTTGTCGCGCTTCATAATCAATGATAAATAAAAAAGGCGTTCCTTCTCCTGCCAGATCATTCATTCGCTTACGTAGTGATGCTCTGTCAAGCAGTTCATAGGGAAAGCCCTCAATCGCAGTTTCGTTCATTTAGGTTCATATAGTCTTGTTTCTAATCAGATGTCAAGCGGCAATTGGACAAAGATAAAGCAAATAGCTAAAGGAGTGTTTCATACTGCCGATTATTAATGATATATTTGCGGATAATAATCATTGGATAAAAAGACTTTAACAAAAGAACGTATCATGAAAAATCTTTGGATAGGCTGTGCATTTGCAACACTATTACTGGGTACAAGTTCAAGCTTCTCAAAAACAGAATGGCAAAGTGCCAATGGGCAAATAACTTCCATCACCGGAGATATTCTCATCAGTGGTGTTTATCCCCATCTTACGACCTATTCGCATGCACGTGAAAATGGAGTATATGGATATGGCGATGAGTGTGGTATTGGAGCTATTGCAGTGTGGGGAGGGAAACTTTACATGGTGAACTATGCTGCACATCAACCCAAAGGAAGTGATCACAAACTCTATATTCTGGATAATAACAAGAAGATGGCAATCTATCCCGGAAGCGTTGGAGGCACACCTGCCGCCCGTATGATTCATCAGGAATCCAACCAATTGTTGATCGGTCATTATCTGATCGACAAGAAAGGAAACATACGGACAATTCCGATTCTGACAATGCCCGGACGTATCTCAGCCATTGCTCGTCACCTGGAAGATCCGGCCAATAAAGTCTATTACTATGATATGGAAGGAATGCTGTACGAAGCAAATGTGTATACACTGGAAGTAAAGAAACTGTACCATAACCCATTGCCGGGGTGGCATGGTAAAGGAGGATACACGTCACAAGGGAAACTGATCCTGGCGAATAACGGAGAGGACGAAGGTTTTGAAGCGGATAAAGACTGGCAAGTGCCTGTTGCCGGACAGAGAGGTGTAGAAAAACGAGGTACACTGGCTGAATTTGATGGAAAAGGGTTTCGTATCGTAGAGCGCAAACAATATACCGATGTCACCACCCGGCATGGAATCTATGCGATACCAGATGAGAAATCAGCACTTTGGAGTATGGGATGGGATAAACGTTCCATTCGTTTAAAAGTCATGGAAAACGGTAGCTGGAGCACCTTCTTGCTGCCCAAAGCAGCTTTCAATAATGATCCGTCGCACGGATGGTTTACAGAATGGCCACGTATCCGGGAGATAGGGAACAACCAGATGATGATGGATATGCACGGCATGTTCTATGATTTTCCGGCAACCTTTTCCATCGGGAATAGTGCCGGGATCCGACCCATTGCCTCTCACTTGCGTTATATCCCCGATTTCTGCAGTTGGAACGGACAGATCGTTATTGCCACTGATGAGTCAAGTGTTCAGGGAAACCCGCTGACGGGGCAACCACAATCAAACTTGTGGTTTGGTACCAAACGGGACTTTGAAGATTGGGGGCCTGCTACCGGCTATGGAGCCATCTGGCTTCAAGATACTGTTTCGAAAGGAACATTCAGCGATCCCTATCTCCTGGCTGGATTTGATAACCGAATCGCTCACATGATCAATCACGACAAACAGCCATTTACTTTTATCATCCAGATAGATAAGAAAGGGAATGGTTTCTGGACTGACTACAAGCGCATTACACTTCCCGCCGGAGCGTACAATAGTTTTATCTTTTCCAAGTCGCTGAAAGGTGAGTGGCTGCGCATACAACCGGTTAATGCTGGTATCGTTACTTTCGCTCTTCACTACACCACTGATCGTTATAAGGATGCGGCAAAGTTCAGCCGACTGTTTGAGGCTATTGCTGACATTGATACAAAGGAAGAGGTGCTTACAGCCAAACTATTTGCTAACCGGTGCAATTTCAATCTCTCATGCTATACCACCCTAACGAAAGGAGGAAAACAACTTCAAAAAGGGGAATATGAGTTTGAGAAACTCAATTTCAACTTCAAATCGGGTATTGTGGATTCTTTGGCTTCCAGAGCATCAATAACAAATACAGAGAATGTTGCAAATTGGAGTGTGGATGACGCATCTGTCATTCTTCATACCTCCAAAGGGAATTTGCGACTGCCTAAAGGCAATCCGTTATTTGACAGTTATACAACGGGGAGAACCGTTCGCGAACTGGAGTCTGAACGCGAAATAGCAAATATACATGGTACTTTTTATGAGTTGCCGCTTTTGTACATTGGAAAGGAACCGCTGTATGAGATGATGCGTCCTATCTCTTCGCATGCCAAGATGATTGATGATTTTTGCACATGGAATGGATTGCTTGTCCTCTCAGGTGTATATAAATCGGCACAACCCTCCGATCATCTCTTCAAAAACAAAAGTGGTGATGCCGCCCTTTGGTTTGGCAGCATTGACGATTTGTGGAAATTAGGCAAACCTGTCGGCCATGGTGGCCCATGGAAAAACAGTGCAGTACAAAAAGATGTAATCAGTGACCCCTATCTGATGACGGGTTATGACAAGAAGATGCTGACGCTCTCTTCTGATCGGGACACCCAAGTGACTCTATGGATTACATTCGCTCATTATACCGATCAGAAGGTGGCCTATAAACACTTTGAGCTCAAAGCAGGAGTACCGGTAAAGTACACTTTTCCAAAAGGTTTCAGCGCTCATTGGGCTGCATTCTCAACGGATAAGAACTGCACAGCGACAGCACAATTCCTATATGAATGAGAAAAGAGATAAGGAAACTTCTTCCGAAGCTTCCTTATCTCTTTCACATCCAATACGGATCAATCTAAAACAGATCTATCTCATTGATACGTGTATGTATCTCACTACTCCATCCCGAATAGATAGTCAGCCTGAAGTAACGGAAGGTAGAAGCGGCGTCCAGTTTCAGCAGATAAGATTCTGAATCCGGTGCATCTTTGCGCATCAACTGTGTCCATGTCGAACCATCCTCACTGCCTTCAATCTTGATGTCCTTCATATGTCGGTTGGTACCACCACTGAGGGTAAACTTAAATCCTTTCACCAGTTGAGAAATTTTCGTATCCACAACAAACTGGTGCGGATAGGTTGCCGGTGTACCTGTCCATGCTGAGTGCCAATAGGTACTGGTATTACCATCGATAATCTGTGCGGCCCGACCATTTGTACCCTCACCCGAGGTCTCCTGTGAAGTAAAGCTCTCTACCGTCCATCCGGTCTTGTCCTTGTACACGATATTGTTTAATTCGGCTTCTGCTTCAAGAGCTGCATCTACCCGTGCGGTAAAAGGAGTCAGATCCATGGTCGGAGCATTTGTCTGCAAAGGAATCTGATTGGCCGTCTTTTTAGTCGGCGTATATCCGCCTGAAGCCATATAAAAGCGATCGGGATATTCCGGAGCTACACCTTGTTCGTAGTCCACACGCTGTCCCTCTGCTCCATCCGTATGCGAGAATCCCACTTTATTCAGACTCACCCACTTACCGGTAGAATATTCCTGAGCGAACGCATTATAGTAATAACCCTTGCGAACTTGTTGCCCATTAGAATAACCGAAGTTTTCGATAAATGAATAGAAACCATCAAACATACGAGTGTCAAACGGGGCTCTCCAGGTTGCGACGTACTTCCAGCCTTCCGCCTCATCCACACAATACCAGGCAGACAATATGATTGTGGGCTTCGTCTTTATTACATTGCCTTGCCCATCCAATGTCTTCACCGCGTCGCGTCGCACATTCATCAAAAACTTCACCGGTTGATCCACTTTCCAGTTGGCCGTCTTCACATACGACTGTCCACCGGTACCTTCATTTCCAAATCCGTTGGCCGTCACATAGTCCGCTTTATCAACCAACGACACCAGACTATCTTTTGAAGCATCCGGATTGGTATCCGTATCCACACTATCCCAAACAGAGAAAAGGACACGACGTTCTGTAGCACTGTTGGTCTGAATTCCCATATAGCCACGGAAGAAGCCCAATGACATCCAGTAGGTATATAACGGGTCATATCCCTGCGGAACCATTATCTCTTCATAGATCCAGTTATACTCTTTTGTCGTACTTGCCGTCGAACTGAAGCTGAGGTGCACCGACGGAGAAGAAAGATAATCTGTGCCATGCACTTCCGGAGTGGTCTCGACACCCGGCATTGTAAAAGAATAGAACGAAAGCGGATAGATCGTAACCCCCGACATACTGCCAAGAGGTTTCAACTCATACCGGTAATATCCCGTCTGAGGAATCACCAGTTTCAATCCGGAGATTGTATCTCTTTTCCCTATTCCCTTATATTCTATGGTGTCTTTCACCGCATCAAAGCCAAGGTCGTAGCAAGGCGTGCAACTGAGTTCCAGTTGACGAGCCGTCGCGCTGACTGTCGCCTTGATATCCAAATTCAGGTCATAGGTGCCCGCCTTCTGATATAAGTACCATACCGCACTCTTAGTCAGGTTGGTCCAGCTTGTGATCGTTCCACCACTGTTGGTAAAGCCCGAACCGGCCGGTTCGGTATATGCTTTGTTGGTAGAAACACTAAAGGTCTGTTCCATATTCACCGTCTGCACATCCGAATAACAATATCCGCAGGTCCCCTCTTTCACCCGAGCACGGATAAACTGAGGTTTCATGATTTTGTACTTTAAGGTGGAAGCCGAATTCATCGGAATCTTTGTCCAGGCAATACTGTCTGATGAACTTTGCCAGCTAATAGTGCCGGCTCTGTAACCATCCAGATCAATCAGCAGGGAATCACCTGATTTCATTGCTACGGTTTCAGTCTGAGCTGATAATGTAGTAGCACCTGTCAGCGATAATAACGCTGTGGCAATAACAAAAATGTATTTCTTCATAGCCGTACGTTATTTAATGATGACAGAATGAGTGATAGGTTTACCGTTACCGGTTACCCGTACAAAATAAGTTCCCGGAGCAACACCATTCAGCGAAAGGGCAACGACCGAAGCTGCTTCCTCTCCTTTTACAATCTTGCTGGAAATTAGCTGACCTTTTACATTCAGCAAGGCTATTGTCATCACTTTACCACTACCCTCCAAAGGAACATAAATCACATCAGTAGCCGGATTAGGATAGACACGCAGTCTGACCGGGATCTCCTCGATTGGTGTCGCCGTAATTTTGATTGTTGTAGATGCCGTGCAGTTGTTGGCATCGGTCACAGTCACATCATAGGATGTGCTGTCAGTAGTTACCACCTCATTACCCCATGTAAATGAATAATCAGGTGTGCCACCCGTCACAGCCAGCTTGGTAGAATCCCCCTTGTATTCGGGATTTCCGGTCGCTGTCACCTGCAATTCAGCGGGCTGTGCGATCTTAAGTTTAAGGATTTTCTTGTTTTGAGCGGATGCGGAAAGCATCCCTACACAAAGCAGAAATGGAAGAAACAGTTTTCTCATAAAAAAAGTAATTAGTAGGTTCTGATACAGAGTATCTATTATATGGCCGCAAAGATAACTCTTTTGTGACATAAAAAGCTGATCTTTCGATACTTTTTCGTTTGCCGCAAAAGAGTTATAAGGTTGCTAATAAACTGACTGTTTTAGAAACCGGAAACCGTCTCTTATTTTCCAAACAAGGTAATCTCGCCCAGACCGGCTCTTCCCTCTGAAACATGGGTAATAGTCAGCCTCAGACATTTGATTTCTTTCTCAACGGGCTGCGGTTTGAAATCCCAACCGGTACACTCCCGTTCATACAACGTACTCCATTTCTTTCCATCAGAAGATATCTCCACTTTATGTTTGTAGGATGAACTGTCTTTCTGAAATAAAATACGACAGGCTGATACGTATGCCGGTTCTTTCAAAGCCAGCATGATGACTTGTGGGAAGCGCTCTTCATTGGCAATCCACCAACTCTTATCGTTACCATCTACAATATTGGAGGCCGGATATGCTTCTTGTTCAGTACCCACAACAATCACTTCCTTCACCGGCAGCACAGGCTTTGAGAGGATTGTTTTTTCCCAAGGGGTCTGTTTCAATGTGACACCCGACTCTTCCACTCCTGCAAAGGTTGTATGCTCACCGTCAGCCAAAGAAGTTCCTCTGAACGGCAAACTCTGTACACTTGCCTTTCCTTCAGCAAGTCCGTCACCTGTTGCTTTGATTGTAATCGTACCTGAGCTCTTGGTCGTGCGGACAAAAGCAAAACCGATACCACCTTCCACTTGCTGCGAAGAGATACCTACCCGTTCGATGCCATCACCAATCAGAGCACCCTCACCTGAGACAGAGATGCGGATTGTTGCATCCGAAGTGGGTACCAGCGTACCGTTCTTGTCGCACACTTTAAAGTAAACAGGAATCATATCACTGCCATCAGCGACAGGAGCAATACCATTATCGTGAACCATGACCTCAATATGATGCGGCTGCTCAGGAGTGCGCGTCCGATGCTCTGCGACTACTTTTCCATCCATAAAACCTTCCGCTTTCAGTTCGCCACTCTCATAACGACCCGCATCAAAGATATAACAGGGACTTCCACCTTTTTCCACAATGGGCTTATACAAGGAAGTACGTCCGGCGCGAGTCTGAGTACCGATACACGTTCCATTCCGGTACAGTTTGACGCTGTCACAATTGGAGAAGACTGTGATATCGGTGGTGGAAGAAGCAAAAGAGGGCGAGGCATTATAGGAAGCCAGATGCACCATGGGGCCATCATACAAATCCGGCTGGGAAATCGTCTTATCGCGCATGCTTTGCATCATATAATAGCTGAACTTCGGATACCGATTGATATCGACAACACCACAAAACAGTGTCTCTTCGCAGCATCCCCGCGCATAATCATTATAACTCCACACAAAATGGCCGGCCATACGTGGATTGGCATCCAGCATGCACCAGTCAAAATAGCCATTCCCATTCAACTGTTCGAAACGGCTGCGACACTGCTTCATCTGTTCCTCTTCGTTCTCCATCAGACTTACCCGTGGCTTTTCTCCTACACCATCTCCCCATTCACGGGTAAGAAGTGGCTTCACGGCAATTTGATCTTCCAAATGGTTGTTCATCACGTTGCCATCTTTCCGCGAACTGGCTATCTGTTTGTAAAACACATCATAATAATCCTTCATATTCGAGTTGCCGTAATAATCGCCCGCCGTGTACATCTGACTCCCCGGATACTCCGTATGGGCTATATTTTGAATCTCGGCAGCCAGTTCAACGGGATAACGGGACTCATTCAGCGCTGTTTCCCAAAGCACAATAGATGGATGATTACGATCCCTTCGAATCATCCTGCGCTCCACCTCAAAAAGTCGTTTGATAAACACGGAATCCTTATTGAAATACTGCCAGCCGGGAATACATTCCACCACCAACAATCCATATTTGTCACATGCCGCAAGAAACGCCGGATCCTGTGGATAATGAGCAGCACGTACCGCATTCATTCCGCCTCGCTTTATATCAATCACATCCCGCTCCTGCATCGAATTGGATGCTGCATCACCCACATTCGGGAATGCCTGATGCCGGTTGGCTCCCCGTAGATACAGGTATTCACCGTTGATAAAGAAACCCTCTTCCGTCGAATAGCGGATCGTCCGTATGCCGATCTGTTGCGAATAATCGTCCACAACCTTTCCACCAGACAGAACCTGTGTTTCTAACGTATACAAATTCGGATGATAGGGATGCCACAACAAAGGATTCTTCACCATCAGATCCTGTTCCACGGAACATTCCTTCATTCCTTTCAGATCAAAAGAAGTTTCCGACTCAACAACCGGTTTCCCCTGTTTGTCAATCAGTCGGGTCCGCAATTTGCCCTTCCGGGGAATCTCATATCCATTCCGGAGATGCGTCTTGACATGTATTTTTGCTTCCTTTTTATCGACCACCGGATAAGTTACAAAAACACCTCCGCCGGCCACTACATTTTCACTGAGAGCATCCGTCACATGCAGTTTGTCAGTCACGATCATCTCAGCATCACGGTATATACCACTGTAATAATAGAAGTCCATTGATCCTTGCGGTTTGCCGGGAGGAGTCAGCGGATCATACTTTGCAGATACTCTTACCGCCAGCAAATTGGTTTTACCCCACGCTATCTTATCCGTTATATCGGCATTCAGTCCGATATACCCACCATGATTTTCCGCCACTTTCATTCCATTGACATAGACCTCACACGAAGTCATTACTCCCTCAAAAGAGACCACGATTCGCTTTCCTTTATAGCTCTCCGGCAACTTAAAATACCTGCGGTACCAACCGATTCCATCATAAATGCCATTTCCACCGCAATGTTTCTTTTCCAGCTGCATGATATGCGGCAGTGCAACAGGGATCCATTTTGAATCGTCGAGCTTTACCTCCTGACCGTTTGACACATCTCCCCGGTAAAAAGCCCAGTCGGTATTCATAGTCAGATGGATACGCGCCATCTCCTTCTGACTCACACTCTTGTTTGAAACAATTCTTACATCAGTAAAGAGTGGACGATGGTCCGAAGCGACCTTTTCTTCCAGTACTTCATTACGTACTACTGAAAACGTTGTGGTGCTACTTTTAAGAGCGTATATATAATCAATGCAACAGTTCGGAGCATTTGCCGGAAATGTATTCTTTGTCGGATCATTCAACAGCTGAAAATTTTCCCGTAAAGCTCTTTGCGTGGTGGAGAAATACTCTGAATTCATATCTCCGGCAAGAAACACAGGTTTGTTTACCCCCTTCAAGGCATCCTTAATCACAGCAACAGAAGCTATCTGGTCTTCTTCCGTCAAGGAGAAATGAGTGGCACAAAAGACATATTTTTCAAACTCCACAATCAGTAAAGCGCGCTTCTCCTCTCTGCCCAGAAGAGAATAGATCCGGGTATGCAAGGGTTTTTCTTTTGATAAGATACCGATGCCATACTTTCCTCCCTGATACTCAATAGCCGGTGCATATTGCAGATGCATGCGGGTTTGTTTAGCGAGCTCTCCCAAGGCAAACACGCCGTTGTTGCGAGTGGTAGCACTATCCAGTTCCTGTAAGGCGATAACATCGGGATCCGCCTGTTTGATAATCTTTGCGATACGTTTGTAATCAGTCTGGTCATCCAATCCCCGACAGTTCCGTACATTATAGGACATCACCCGCATTACCTCTTTGTCACCGGATGCAGCAGAAGAAAAGAGATTAAAAGTGAAGCAACACAAAAAAACAGTCAGAGAAAGAATCATTCTATTCATGGTAATTATCATTTATTTTTTGATTAATCGGATCTTTTGTCCGGGTTTGGTATTACACTCGAGCACTCCGTCTTTTTCGGTGACACCTCCGGAAACACCTTGCGTCTTATACAATCCGGAGCCAAAAGGATTGGCGATGCGAAGCAGTCCGCCTTGTTCGGCAATGATCTCTACGCGTTGCACGTTGCCTCCTTCTCGTTCGGCAGAAACCAGAAAGGCTCCGTAAGCACGTAGTTTCGTAAAAGAAACCTCCTTCCAGTCGGCTGGTATAGCGGGGAACAGACGAACGATGCCGGTATGACTCTGAAGCAACATCTCCTGAATGCCTGCCGCAAAAGCAAAATTTCCCTCGAGCGTAAAAGGCCGATAGGTAAACAGTGATTTTCCACTTTTTGTCTGATCTCCATTGGCATGAAAGGTATTACGCAGACAGAAGCACTCCGCAAAAGTACGTAGCTCCTTGGCAGCACCTTCGCCATCCATAGCGCGCGCTTTCATGTTTCCAAACCAACTGTAGGAATAGCCGCACCAATAATCTGGACCAAACTTTTCAAAGTTGGCAATGGTTGCCCTGATGATCTTCTGATCCCTTTCCCCCTTACTCCAGTCAATGATACCCAGCGGATGGATAGCCATTGCATTGGAAAAATGGCGGTGAGACTGGTTGTATGGGAATCCCTTCGCAAAAGTAAGTCCCATCGTATCATCCAGATCAAAATCAGGGAACTGACGCAAGACATCCTTCCAGTGATTCGCCTCATCCGTCAACTGTAAGTCCGTTGCCAGTTCGGCAGTAGCCGTAAAAGCAAAGCGGATGAGTCCCAGATCATAATTTGTCATCTCCTTAAACCAGGCATTTATACTGTTATCATTGATTTCCGGACTGGAGCTCAGCGGCAAGGTACGCGTTCCCTTCTCATTTAGCTTGGTAAACTGCTCGAGAAAAGTAACTACCTCTTTCAGATAGGGATAAGCCCTCTCTTTCAGGAAAACACGATCGCCTGAGTACTTATAATGCAAGTAAAAATGTTGTGCGAGCCATGCTCCTACTGTCGGCGACATAGAATACTGAATCCATCCGCCCATCGGAGCACCTGTCAATGTACAAACGCCGGGCACATTCATCCCATCCTTTTCGAAATATTGTCGGGTATATTGTTTATAAACATCCCGTTGATTCCACAAAGTATTGAGATAGCCAAGTCCCTCAGTCAGGTGATTGCCGGTGTAGCAAGGCCAGTAGCTGAGCTGCGTGTTCAAGTCGTGATGGTAGTCACCCTTCCAGGGTGGCAGTTTGCCGTTGTCTGCTGTCCAGACAGATTGAAGAGGGATTGGATACGAATACGCACGTGCCGCCGAACCGAATTTATACATCTCATTGGCATATTGTTTGGCAAGTACGGTATCCGGAAGAGAGACAGAAGACTGGTTCCAATAATTTTTCCAGAAGGTGAGATGAGTTGAATAATCGGCAAAGATACCGCGACGAAACGCCTCATTGACGATATCCGTCGCAGATTGTCCCGAGAGAGAAGAGGTTACGCTCCAGACACCGGTCAGTGTGTTTCCTTTCTTTTCCCATCTCACTGCCACGTCGTACGAGAAATCGCCCCAGCCTTTCTGATGATAAACTATCATATTACCCGTTTGAGTTACCTTACCCTGTTCGTATCCCAGTCTCCGCAAATCCTGTCCGGTCACCGGACCTAAATCCTCTATGGTTCCCTCATTGCTGTTATACACGGGAGGAATCAGTTCGGGTAGTCCCAGACCATCCGCAGACTCTATCCGGAACCATCCGATGGGTTCGGTGGCATGAACAAAGGTCTGCAACCGGGCGCCATTACTCCATGTCACCTCACATACCGCATTGTTCAGATAAAGCTGCACCCGTTGAGGTTTACCCAACTTATTCAGTTTGAATTCCAGTCCCGCACCCGGTATCTTGGATGGAGCGGCCTGATTATCATACGGGTGGTCAAACTTCTTTTGCACGGGTAAATAGTCCTTCTTCATCACCTGGTCATAGACCCAGCTGAAACGGTTAGTAACGCCGGAAATACTATCTGAAGGACGCAAATCCCACAGATCAATCCGATCGAGCGACATGCGGAGAGAAGCTTCTTTCTCCCAGATGAGCGATCCTACCACCGCATTGCCTAAAGGCATTCCTTCATCCCAAGTCGTGGCAAGATCATTAAAACGAAGGTCGTATGCCGACGGAGTCAGCGTAAGTGTTTTCTTTGCACTAACAGGCAGTAAAAACAGCAAGAAGGCAATAATCAAATAGTTCGTTTTCATCATATTAGTTTTCTAAGGTTTCTTCACTCTACCAATAGGTCGCACATTTTTCCCTTTTACTTTGGTAATGTTATCACCTAACTCCTCGCGGGCTTCTTGCCCCATACGTTCCAAACGAGCAGCCACGTCACCATATTGTCCAATGACATTATATCGTTCACCCGGATCACGACGGAGATCAAACAAAAGTTTCTCTTGGAGATTATGATATTCCTCTACCTGACCGGGAGTGCCATCATTGCCGGGAATAAACTTTTCATACGTTCGATGTGTGTGCGGAAAGATTAACTTGAACTCACCATCAGTCACAGCTTCCAGATCATTTTCTCTATAGTAATAATAGAATGAAGTTCTGGGATTAGCATCCGGCTCCTGCTTTAGTAAAGGCATTAAATTGACACCATCAATGGTATGTCCGGGAAGTTTGGCATCAGCAAGAAAGGCAAATGTCGGCAACAGGTCAATCGCAGATGAAAGTTTATTACAGATAGATCCTTCCTGAATAGTTCCCGTCCAATGCATGACACATGGAACACGCTGTCCACCCTCAAAACTGGTACCCTTCCCTTCTCTAAGACCACCGGTCGTGCCAGCATGATTTCCATAATTCAGCCAGGGCCCATTATCTGAAAGCACAACAACCAAGGTATTCTTATCCAGTCCCTCTTTTTTGAGTTTTTCCATAATCTGTCCGATACTCCAGTCCAGCTCCATCATCACATCCCCATAGAGTCCCTGTTGACTTTTACCTTTAAACTTATCCGAAACTGATAAAGGAACATGAGGCATCGGATGAGCCAGGTAGAGGAAAAATGGGTTCTTCTTGTTTTTACCGATAAACTCGACCGCCCTATGGGTGAAGTCAGTAGTAAAACGACTCTGATCAGGATCAAGCTCAATGGTCTTATCACCCTCAATAAGTGGCAGAGAAGGAAATTTATAGGTAGGGTGATTAGGCCACATATCATTGGAATAAGGAATACCGTAGTATTCATCAAAACCGTTATGAGTAGGTAAAAATTGAGTCTGATCGCCCAGATGCCACTTCCCATAAGCGGCACATCTATAGCCCTTGGGCTTGAGTATCTCTGCGATTGTCATTTCATCTTCATGAATCCCCGTCTCAGACCCGGGACCCGGTGCTCCGCTAATACCTATTCGATTGGGATAACAACCAGTAAGAAGTCCGGCTCTGGAAGCTCCACTCACAGCTTGAGGCGAGTAAAAACGGGTAAAACGCATTCCCTCATTCACCAGACGGTCTATGTTGGGTGTTTCATATCCAATAGCACCATTCGCTCTCAAATCACCATATCCCATATCATCCATGAGTATAACAATAAAATTGGGTTGTTTCTTTGCAAAGATGTCATTTGCACTCATTGCTCCAACCGACAGCGCCAACGCCTTTATCAATGTTATATTCATCGCATCTGTTGTTTTAAAAATCAATCACATTAAACTCATAAATGGAGGGTGGAGCAATGGATCTCAATACCTTGAGTCTGATCTTAGAAGTCTGATAATAACGTGGAAAACGAATCACCTTGCAGTCTCCCATAGGTTCGTCTATTGTATAAATTGTATTCCAGCTATTGTCTTTCCAGATGTCAATGGTATATGATTGAATGCGATTGACTCTTACATTTGAAAAACCATCCGCAGAGTTTTTTACATCGCAGTATTCAAAGATGGAGATCTTATTAAAACGATCCTTTTCATTCAGTTGAATCACCAATTCAGGCAACGAATCTTCTGATGCCCATCTTGTCTGCATTCCTCCATCCACGGCCATTTGAGCACCATAATGCAGGTGATCTGATTGATACACCGAACTGGCAGAGGCCTCTGCAGCAAAGGAAATGAATTTTCCATTCCTGGGTAATGGTTTATTCTTTTGGATATTCAACCGTCTGCCTAGCGAAATGACCGCATCTGCTTCATTTTCTCTGATTCTTCCGGTTTTATCGGGTGGTACATTTACGACCAGCGTGTTGTCTTTGTCAGTACACCAGTAAAAGAGTTCTTCCAGTTCGTCCAGATCGCGGACAGGCATTGGGCGGTCTTTCTGAAACCAGTTCCACTGTTTACTCAAACAAATTGTATGTTCAAAGGGCAGATAATAGGAGTTACCTTTATATAGGTATTGCTTTTTGTCCGATTTATTGGCAATGATCGGATCCCACAAGCGGAAATCTGTCGGGAAATACTGTATGAAATATTTATTATCAACTGTCATGGAATCTAATGGAGCAGTCTTTCTGGAATTTTCTTCCCTGACAATCGTAATATTCACTCCGACCGCACAAGTAGGTTGTAACTTTTTCACGAGAGAATAAATACGAGGTAAATTCCAGTTTGTCGGCAGTCTGTCCCACCCCCCATCAAACCATAGCTCGCACACCTGACCATAATTTGTAAGTAACTCGGTCAACTGGTTTGCCATATAATCAACATATTTCTCCGGATTCTTGTCTTTATACGACGGATCATGTCTGTCCCAAAGAGAATAGTAAATAGCAAATTTCAAACCATACTTCTTACAAGCCTTTGACACTGCTGCGACAACATCCGTTGGTACCTTGGATGAAGCCACATCATAGTCTGTATATTTACTATCCCAAAGGCAAAATCCATCATGGTGTTTCGTGATTAACAAGACATAGCGAAAGCCGGCATCACGTGCCACCTTTACCCATTGATCGCAATCCAACTTTGTGGGATTGTACATTTGAGCTGGTACTGTTCCATCCGACCATTCCTCGCCGGAAAAAGTATTCACTCCGAAATGCATAAACATTCCATACCCTCTTTGCAGAAGGAGTTTTTGAGACTCATTAGGTGTATTGGAAGGAAGGATTTCCTGAGCTATCATTATCTGCGCAAACATTGTCAGGCAGACAAAAAGAAAGATTCTTCTCATATTATTAGTAGGTGTTAATTTATAACGACAAGTCACAGAAGCTTTAAGAGTAATAGCTGCTTCGGGAATCTGTGTAATAAACTGTGGCAAAGATAGGATAATTGTCCTACAAAAAACAAACTTCAGACTCACTTTGTTTGAAGTGAGTCTAATATTATGCAGTTTCACTCTATAATAAGAATCTGGCACAAAGCATCATGAGGGCTTGCTGAAATTGTTCATTACGCGTCATTGCTGGATAGCCCCATAATCCCTACCTCACAAGTTCAGCTGAAACTGGTGTCAGACTCATGGTAAGGCAAGGTGAAATAAAACGTGGAGCCCGAGCCTTCTTTGCTTTCTACCCAGATCTTGCCACCAAGCATTTCCACATACGCTTTCGAAATAGACAGGCCCAATCCCGCACCTTGTCGTACCATTTCATCCGTAATATCAGCCTGGATAAAACGTTCGAAGATCGCCTCTATTCTGTCTTTTGGGATTCCAAGTCCAGTGTCTTTCACATAAAACTCCAGTAGCTGCTGTTCTCTGTCCGTTTTTAATACATAACCAAATTCAATTGAACCTTTATCGGTGTATTTGATGGCATTTTTCACCAGGTTGGTCAGTATGGCATAGACCTTTTCGCGGTCAGTCCTGATAACTGCTTCCTCATCAGGCAAGGGGGAATTAGATGAGAATTTCAATCCTTTACCCTCAACTTCCGGTTTGAAGAATGTATAAATGTATTCGATTTGGTCATTTATATTCGAGTCTTTCACATCGAGTTTCATCAGACCGGCTTCTATTTTGGATATATCAATAATATCGTTGATGATATTGAGCATACGCACTCCACTTTTCTCGATGATTTGAATATAGGCCTGTTGTTCCTCACCAGTTAGATCCGGTTCTTTAAGCAACTCTGCAAATCCCAGAATACCATTCATCGGGGTTCGGATTTCATGCGACATATTGGCAAGAAACGCGGACTTGAGACGATCGCTTTGCTCTGCTTTTTCTTTCGCCAGTTTCAGTTCGTTCTCTTTCGTGATTCTTTCGGTCAAGTCGGTGTGGGTACCCACCATACGTAATGGTTTACCACTCTCCGAGTAATCGGTAATCTTACCTCTGTCAAGCACCCATATATATTCCCCGTTTTTGCATAAAACCCGGTGAACATTTGAGTAGAAATGCTCCTTTCCGTCCAGGTGTTTTTGAATATCCGAATAACACGTTTCAATATCATCCGGATGCACTCTTTTGCTCCATCCATCAATAGTACTTTCAAATTCGTGTTCTTCATATCCCAGCATAGCCTTGTATTGTTTGGAATAATAGACCTGATTGGTTGTCAGATTCCAGTCCCATACACCATCTTGATTTCCCTCAAGAGCAAATTGCCATCTCCGTTCACTTTCCCGCAAGGCTTCTCTTGTTTTTTGGTTTTGATACTGTCGGATCATTATCGTTCCAAGTATGAGAGTACCCAGCGGATAAATGATGATGACGGGGAATACAATTGTTTTTAATGTCGGTATAATATTTTCCGGGGGCAAAAGCAGCGTGCACGCCAACATGACTATATGCACAAGCAAGCCAAGGAATAGCAGTTCCCAGTATTTGTTTTCACGCAATGTTTCAAACCTCAGCTTTCCCCATAGAATGCCGATTGTACCGGAGCTAACAATGACAGCAACACCCATCCAAACGCCATCACCCCCCATTACAAATCTATATAATCCGGTAATGAGGATAGCTATGATAGTAGGTATAGCGCCAAAAAACAAACCGGAAATCGAAAGCATTATCGAACGGGTATCAAAAACAAGACCCGGACTGAGTATCCATGGAGTCTGTATCAAGATCAAACCAATTGCTCCTATAGTAACACCTGTAAGAAATTTTATCAAAAGAGTTTTATCTCTTACCTTCTTCATACTGAAATAGTCATATAACAGACTGAAAGCAAGTAAGATTGCAATATTCTGCAGTAAATCAATTAAAAAAGTCTTACTCATAATTATAGAAGGTGATTTAAACTTTTTGCTCTGAATCAAGAGTGGTTAAGGACTCCATCAAACAATTCCTCTAATTTTACAAATCTACAATTCTTATTCGAATATTTGCGTAAAAACTCCCTAAATAGTTAACCTTCTCTATTTTTTATTATAATTAATTGTCAGACATCTTTTTCTCGTTGATCAAAGCCTTATCCACCCGTTCGATAAACGGTTTCAGATCCATTGACGGCTCATTGGTCTGCAACGGAATCTCATCTGCAGTCAGTTTGGTCGGAGTATATCCACCCGAAGCCATGTAAAAACGAGTTGGATACTCGGGAGCCACCCCTTGTTCGTAGTCCACACGTTCTCCTTCGGTACCGTCTGTATGCGAAAATCTCACTTTGTTAAAGCTTAACCACTTGCCGGTTGATGCCTCGCGACCAAAAGCATTGAAGTAATATCCTTTACGCAACAGTTGACCGTTGGAAGAGGAGAAATTTTCTATAAACGAATAGAAGCCATTAAACAGACGCTGTTCCTGCGGAGCTCTCCAGGAGGCCACATACTTCCAACCTTCTGTTTCATTGATACAATACCAGGCAGATAAAACAATCGAACCTTCACCACGACGCACATTCATCAGAAACTTCACCGGTTGGTCCACTTTCCAGTTGGCATTCTTCACATACGACTGCCCGCCGGTTCCTTCATTGCCAAAGCCATTGCTGGTCACATAATCCGCTTTATCCACCAGCGACACCAGACTGTCTTTGGAAGCATTCGGGTTTTTATCCTTGTCGACACTGTCCCACACAGAGAAGAGTACCCGACGTTCTGTCTCGCTATTTGTCTGAATTCCCATATAACCACGGAAAAACCCGAGCGACATCCAATACGTATGCAACGGATCATAGCCCTTTGGTACCATTATTTCTTCATAAATCCAATCATATTCTTTGGTCGTAGGAGCCGTTGTACTAAAGCTCAGATGCACTGAAGGAGATGATTGAAACTTTGTGGCATGTACGACAGGAATTGCTCCTGTTACTTTATCAGGTGTAGCCTCAAAGGATAATCCGTTGATAATCACACCTTCCATAGCTGTCAGTGCTTTCATTTCATAGCGATAATATCCGGTAGCAGGAATCTCTACCTTGCCTATTCTGACTTGTTGATCTCCGGAGGCACTCTTGAGCGATAATTTCTTTATCATTGGTTTGAAGCCCACCTCTGCACATTCCGTACAACTGATTTCAATCGTATTTTGCTCACCAGAAATCTTTTGCAGATCAAGAGCAACTTTGTACGACCCCTTTTGTTGGTACAGATACCACACCACACTCCGGTTTTGATTGTTCCAATTGCTAATACCTCCTCTTCTCAGAGAGATATCTTCTCTGGAGGAAACGGAGTAAGGTTCGACGTAAGCCTGACGGGCAGTTACAGTCTGTCGGGTCTGGGCAGAAAGCGATGAAGTGCCTGACAAAAAAAGCGACAGCACTGTGAGCACATAAAAAAATCTTTTCATAAAAATTGTATTAACTTGGGTTTGAAATAAGAAGTTCCAATACAGGGGTTCATTTTGTCTCTCAAAAACCGGAAATTTAACAATGAACAAAACACTCCCCAATAACAAAAGCAGGCGAAAGTATAGAAATATTCCGTATTGCCGGCGATTTTTACAAATTATATGAGTGGGACATCAGAAATTCATAAACAGTGAAGCACCTTCAGCATTCATGATGTACTTCTGATTAGCAACTGTAACATGGTATATCTTCATCAGGTTATGTTGTCCGGACGATCCGTATATGTTTTCCGCTTCGCTCCAGTGAAACGGAGATTTGGCTAGAGCGAAACGAGAGTTGCGTTCCAGCGAAGCGAGGAAATCTATTTGAAAGGATTAATCGGTATCGGTGTAGCTTTCATATCGTTTTCCTTGTCATATTATTTTTTATTCTTTCATTTTCATATGATCAGAATGTACATTATGAGAAGATATTATTTACATCAGTATTATTACTTAATATATTATTTAAGGTGCACCATATAATGTCGCTCTGATGTCGAAGACAATGATCCAGGTTAAGATGATGTAGGTAATGTTGCATCAATGTCGAGTCAATGTCGATTCATAATCGGAACAGAGATTTATCACTGACAGATGCAAAAACGGAGTGGATCACACGAAAGGGAACACTCAAGAGGTTCAAATTTCGGGTGTCTGCTCGAAATGGCCAGGTATGGTAAACCAGAAAGTGGAACCCACACCGGGTTCGGATTCTACGCCAATCTTTCCTCCTAACCCTCTGACAATAGAGGAGCAGATGGGCAAACCGAGTCCAGTTCCCTGAACAAAAGAGTCCAGTTTGACAAAACGTTCAAATATTTCATCCTGCTGATCGTATGGAATGCCACAGCCTGTGTCTTTCACATAAAAAAAGAGAGTATCGTCTTGTTGCTTGTATCCCATAATAATGCTGCCTTGTTTGGTAAACTTGATCGCATTGGATAAAAGATTCTCCAACACTTGAAACAAGCGGTTTCTGTCCGTTACTGCGATACAAACCGGCATTGTTTTTTCAAAGGTGAGACTGACCTGAGCGGTATCAATCTTTTCAGAACAAATATCCACCAGTTCGTTGAACAAAAGATGGATGTCTGTTGGAACATTGCATACATTAAAAGTCCCGAATTCCAGTTGGGAGAGATCCAGAATATCATTGATAATCTGCAACAGGAGATTATTATTACTTTCTATGATATCCGCATACTGGTTTTTTTCGTCTTCTTCCAGTTGCGAAGAGGCAAGAATACGAGAGAAACCAACGATTGCATTGAGCGGAGTGCGGATCTCATGACTCACACTTTCCAGAAAAGCAGTCTTTACGCGGTCAGACTCTTCCGCCCTCTCTTTGGCTTCTATCAATTCCTGTTGCACTTGCTTGCTCTTTGATATATCAATCGTACAGCCTATGACGGTCAGCGGTTTACCCGTCGGATCTTTTTCTGTGACGAGGCCATGCATACCATACCATTTGTAACCAGACCCATCATAATCAAGACGATATTCCATATCAAAACGCTCTGCTTCACCTTCTAAAATTCCCCTAAAGATTGCTCTTGACTGTTGCAGATAATCCGGATGAATCCTGTCAAGCATCTCTTGTACCGTGTGGGAAGAACTTTGATTCAAGATGAGCTCACCTGTTTTGTTCGACAGATTCCGTTCGATGAAAACCATAGCTATTTCCGGTTTCCATGTCCATGATGATATATCGCCTACATTCATCACCTCAGAGAGTCTGTGATTTGTTTCCTCCAATTTGTGCAGAATAGCTTTTTGTTCGGTAATATCCCATCGGGTAGCAATAATATAGGAGTGCTCCTCATCCTGTTTCACCAGCGCTTTTTCCACTCGGGTAATGATCTTCCTTTTATCGGGCAAAACAAATGGTCTTTCATCGGAAATAAAACCTCCATGCTCAATCATGAATTGATCCTCTTCCTCCAGTACAGCACCTAATTCTTCCCCATAAGCATCTATCTGCAATTTTCCTATTACCTGTTCCGATTTGACTCCGAGAAACTCTTCCGCCTTTTTATTCACATATAAAATACGGATCTCTTTTGTTACCTCTTTGACAAAAACAGGTATCGGTATATTGTCAATAATAGAGGACAGAAGCTGCTTTAACTCCTCATTTTGATAATAAAGATCTTTGTACTTGGAGAGAAATTCTATCTCCTTTTGTTTGAGCTCTTTTGTGCGTCTTAAATAAGCGATCCATATGATTAATACCAGCCATATAACGAATATGCTAAAACAGAATATATAAATCATCACCATATGCTGCTCATAGAAACTGAGTGGCCGTTGATAATATATGGCCTTATCAGGCAGTAAATCGAGATCTATACCACCTCGTTTCAGTTCGTCATAATTCAGATGAGCCGTTTGATTTCCAAGCCTTTGAAAAGGTATTTCAGAGACTTTCTTCCCGTTCAGAATCTGAACCACCAGTTCGCCGGTCTTTTCTCCATAATCATGTGAGGTTGACATGACACCTCCTGCAAATTGTCCGCTGGAAAGTCCTATATCAATCAGACTGAAGACAGGCGTATTGGTAAAATTACTGATGACCCGGTGCAATTTGGCAGTTGACTGAACACCGGCGGCCGTGATTGATTGCGAAGTATACCATCCATAGCACAACACACCTGTCTGTCTGTCAAGCTGCGTTAAAGTATTAAGCAAACTGTCCGCACTCATATATTTAAGGTTAAATGAGAGAGGAACAAGCTCCGGAAAATCCTCTTTCATGATGCGAAGAAAGTTATCCAAACCGGATACGCTGACATATCGCTTATCGGATATAAAGGCGATTCTTTTCATCTCCGGCATCAACTGTTTCATGAGCAGGATGGTCTCTTTTATATAAAGCGGATTATATACACCTGTGATCTCAAACCCTTTTATGCTCTCCTCGAAGGATATTGGTGTGAAAGAGGTTGTTTCTTTGTTTGAGACTAAATCTTCTAGTGAAATAGTAAAATCACGAACAGTAGTCAACACAATCGGTATATTCTTCCACGACGAAGGCAAGGTGCTTCTGTAAGCGATCCATCCGGCCTCTCCGATGATAACGACAACTTTAGGTCTGACACTGTATCGACTGTACAAATGATTCATTTCATCATATGCATTACTCAATGAAGGAAAGACACATTCATCAAGATATTCAAGATAAATCGTTGAATTTGTCGTCCTCTTTAAGTAATCAATGATTGTGTTTTGTGTGTGCGTGCCCCACTCGTCTGCTTCTGTATAGGAATTTATAATCAATACATACTCTTTTGAGGACGAAGCCTCTGCCGTTTTACAAAAAACGAACAACGATAGTAGCGTGAATACGATTCTGAAACACTTCATTCTATGAGACATTAAAACTTTAAGGGACATTTTGAAGCAATCATCGTACAAATATAGTAAATAATCGGTTTACACAAAGAATCCTGAGAAATCGTATGATCTTATTAAAAAAAACAGATTATGATTGGTAATTTGAATATTGTTCGTATATTTGCGAACAATATTCAAATACAAACAATGAGAGCAACAGAATATACCGATCAGCAGGAGCAGATCGCCCGCATTGCAAAAGCAATGGGACACCCTGCCCGGATGAGAATTCTTAATTTCTTAGCCGCACAGGATAGCTGCTTTTTCGGAGATATCAATGAAGTGCTTCCAATTGCTAAGGCCACCGTGTCGCAGCATCTCAAAGAATTGAAAGATGCCGGACTTATTCAAGGTGAAATAGAAGGACCCAAAGTTCGCTACTGTATCAATCGCGAAAATTGGGAACTTGCCAGCCGTTTGTTCCGTAGTTTCTTTAAGGAACTAAAAGAGAAGCCATCGTGCTGTGACTAATTGTCTGAAGTTTTTTTCTTTTGATTGTTCGTCTTTCGGCGAATAACGAAATACACTAATTATAGATCAAATAAAGTAGAGTAATCATGGAAATTAAAGTGTTGGGTACCGGTTGTTCTAGTTGCAAGGCATTATATGCAACGGTTGAAAAAGCAATTGCAGAGTTGGGAATCGAAGCAACTCTTGTCAAGGAGGAAGATATTCTAAAAATTATGGAATACAATGTGATGAGAACGCCTGCTGTTGTGATTGATGAAAAGGTCGTATCGAGCGGGAATAAGCTCTCTGTCTCTGAAGTAAAAGAATTACTAACCAAAAAAAATACCGAAAGATGAAAAAGCTACTCTTATTTCTTACAGCTATCTTGACAATGGCCTCTTGTGGCAATGCCCAGAACAATAATGCGACAAAAGCGAAAGCCCCGGCAGCTACCGGAGCAAAAGCAACAATCAACACAAAACCTGTGGCTCAGAAAGAGTATGTGGAAGTTTTGTATTTTCATGGCAAACAACGCTGCATTACATGTAATGCGATAGAGAAACTAACGCGCGAGGTAATAGAGGGTAGTTTTGCCGAACAGGTAAAGAGTGGTAAACTTGTGTTTAAGGTGATTGACTTCTCCAAAGAGGAGAATGCGAAGATCGCCGAGAAATATGAAGTTACTTTTTCATCGCTGTTTCTCAATACATGGAAGAATGGCAAAGAGAGCAGGAATAATCTCACAAAGTTTGGCTTTGGATATGCAAAGAACACACCTGATCTCTTTAAGTCAGGAATAAAAAAGCAACTTGAGGATCTTTTAAAATAGTGCTCTATGGAGTTCTTACAGTCACTTTTGGACAACAGCAACGTGCCGATCATCACAGCTTTCTTGTTGGGATTGCTCACCGCTCTGAGCCCCTGTCCGCTCGCTACCAATATGACGGCGATTGGATTTATCAGCAAGCATATTGAAAGCAGGCACCGGATCTTTATGAATGGGATCTTATATACGCTGGGGCGGGTGATTACCTATGCGGGAATCGGTATTATTTTGATCCCAATTATTCGGCAAGGAGCAAGCGTGTATGCGATTCAAAAAGCGATTAGTAGCTATGGTGAGATACTGATTGCTCCCGCTCTGATTCTTATCGGCTTGTTTATGCTCTTCGGTGATAAGTTAAATCTGCCTAAACTGGGATTTACTACTGGTGGAGAATCCAGCAGGTACAAAGGGAGCCTTGGAGCATTATTGCTCGGTATATTGTTTGCTTTGGCTTTTTGTCCCTCCAGTGGTCTGCTTTATTTTGGGATGTTGATTCCTATGGCAGCTGCTGAAAGTGGCGGAGCTTTATTGCCTGTAATCTTTGCTGTAGCCACGGGATTACCGGTAATTATTGTTGCCTGGATATTGGCATACAGCATATCAGGTCTGGCTACTTTTTACAACCGGATGAAGGTGTTTCAAAAATGGCTGAACCTTGTGGTTGCACTCCTTTTTATAGCAGTGGGTATTTATTATGGCTTTGTCTTTTATTTGTAAGGAACCTTCGTGCATTATTTACAGTAGATTATTAGAACTTAAATGAAAAGAATTCTATTCTTTCTATCTTTCTGCATTTTGACTCTATTCATGCATGCAAATGATATATTACAGCAAGAAGGAGCTGATCAGGTGATTATTCAGGTGATTAATCGTACAATCTTTGAACAGTCGAAAGCTAAAACAAATTACGGTATGTATATAAACCGAGCTCATATAGGGTACAAACATAGCTTTTCTTCCAAATGGCACGGAGTTGTGGTTCTGGATATTGGGAGACCGTCAGTATTTGGAAATTTGCAAGTTGCTGATTCTCTCGGTACAGCTATGAATACAAATTATGATTATACTCAGGGGAGTTATTATAGCACCGGACTGAAGTTTTCGTATCTTGAGTACAGACCATCCGACAATCTGATGATTCAAGCAGGTGGAATACTTCAAAACCACTATATCACTCAAGAAAAGTTTTGGGGGTTCAGGTATATTCAAGAAACCTTTCAAGATCTGTATTTTAAAACGCCGAGTGGCGATTTGGGGGCTATCGCTTTCTATTCACCGTATAATTGGTTGAGTATGGATGTAGCATTGACTAATGGAGAAGGATTCCGGAATAATCAGGATACGGGCAGTAACGTAAAATATGCCGTTGGCACAGATATAAAGCCCTTGCAAGGAGTTGTTGGACGTATCTATTACGATCATCTTGAATCAGACAGAGCAATCGGAAAGAGTCCGCAACAGTTAGTTTCTCTTTTTATTGGTTATAAAGAAAGTTCAAAGTATCGGATTGGAGTAGAGTATAATTATCATTTTAATCATAATATGATAAAGAATCAGGATTTATATGGAACCTCTGTTTTCGGAGCAATAGAACTAGCAACAAGATGGGAACTGTATGGCCGTTATGATCATCTTTCTTCCAATAAAGGGAACGATAGAAACAAGTGGAATGTTAATTCAAATGGTCAGGCATTCCTTAGTGGTATTCATTACTCTCCTGTAAAAGGCGTTTCGGTGGCTCTCTCCTATAAAAAATGGATTGGGGAGAAAAGCAGCAACAATAGTAACTCTCTCTCCTTAAACTTCGAATATAAAATTTAAATGCTACGCCTGTTTTGGAATGGTTTGATATAACAAACACACAGAGATGAACTTCTGTAAAAACCGAGAAAGAAAATGACAACAAACTTCAATTCTCAAGCTTTAAAACCGCTTTCACTCAACGTGACTTCTGTTTCGTCCAGATTAACTTGGGCTGATCGGATCGGTGCATTAAAAATGCGAATAGGAGTTGGAAGAAATAATTACAGAGTGAAACCGGGTCTGTATAAAGTTGGCAATCCGGACAGTCAATCGGATGTGCTTGTTTCTGCAAATTATAAATTGAGCTTTGACGTATTGAGAAGTAATCTGGATTCCCTGAATGTCTGGATTCTGGTTGTGGATACTAAAGGTGTCAATGTATGGTGCTCTGCCGCAAAAGGAAATTTTAGCACTGACAGTGTGGTGAAAAGCCTTAAAGAGACTTCTCTGGAACACAGGGTGCAACATCGCAGAATCATTTTGCCACAACTTTCGGCAAGTGGAGTCGCAGCTCACAAAGTAAAAGAGCAAACGGGATTCAATGCTCTGTTCGGTCCGGTGGAAGCAAGAGATATAAAGCCCTATATAGAAGCGGGATACAAAGCAACACCGGCTATGAGAAAAGTTACTTTTCCAATGAAAGAGAGGGCCAAATTGATTCCGGTTGATTTTCTCTATGAGAAATACAAATTACTGATTCTGATTGGCTTGTTCTTTTTTCTTTCCGGTCTGGATCGCACCGGCTTTCTGTTTGGTAAAATGATGGATTCGCATCTGTTTCCTTTGATAACAATATTGGGCGGATATATCGCAGGTATAGTCATCACTCCGCTGTTTTTGCCTTGGATACCCTTTCGTGCATTTGCCTTGAAAGGTGCCTTTTGGGGACTCTCAATAACACTGGTGATCAACCGGCTATTTAAAGTTCCCATTCTGGATGGAGTAAGCATGGGATTAATAGGTATTAGCATTGCTTCATTTATGGCGATGAATTTTACCGGATCATCTACCTACACTTCTTTGTCGGGCGTCAGAAAAGAGATGAAATGGGCTGTTCCATTTCAGATCGCATTCATCGTTGTGGGAACCATCCTATTCATCCTATCTAAATTAGCCTGATATGAAAACAATGCACTATTTAAAACAGGTGGCCACATTAAAGCTTGATCCTGATTTATGTACAGGATGTGGCATGTGTACCAAGGCTTGTCCCCATGCAGTATTCGAAATCAAACAGGGCAAAGCCCGGATTACAGACCTTGATGATTGTATGGAATGTGGCGCTTGTTCAAACAATTGCCGGACTGGAGCAATCACTGTAAAGACGGGTACCGGTTGTGCTGTAGCTATCATCAATGGCTTTCTAAGAGGAACGGAGCCTTCCTGTGATTGCGGAGGAGAAAGTCAAAAGAATTGTTGTTGAACTTTTTACTGACGAATGAATGCTTATCAAAGAACATTTAAATACAAACTGAGATGAAGAAGAATATTTTGGTTCTCTGTACAGGGAACAGTTGCAGAAGCCAGATAGCAGAGGGATATCTGCGCCATTTTGCCGGAGAGAAAGCGGATGTTTATAGTGCCGGAATAGAAGTACATGGTGTAAATCCACGTGCCATTGCTACAATGAAAGAAGATGGGATCGACATCTCCACTCATACGTCCAATCATATAGATGAATACCGGACTATCGCTTTTAATTATGTGATAACTGTCTGCGACAATGCCCGGGAACGTTGTCCCTTCTTCCCTACCAAAGCAGTCAGGTTGCATCAGAACTTTCCGGATCCTGCCAAAGCTCAAGGATCGGAAGAAGAAATTACAGCCGAGTTTCGACGTGTTCGGGAGATGGTAAAGCAGTATTCCAAAGAGTTTGTTGAAGAATATTTATAAATAAACTGTCGCACGCAAAGAGAAATCGCTGAAAGCGATTGTGACAGTAACTAATTAAAAAAAAGTAAGTATGATACAAGGTTTTGCCGACTGGCTGGTATATGGTGTCTTCGGACTGGATGCAACAAGTCATCTTGGAATGGCTGTGAATTTTTTCTTTTACGATACAACCAAGATCCTTATCTTGCTGTTTTTCATCAGTGTACTGATGGGGATTGTCAATGCATATTTTCCTATTGAGAGATTACGTAATTATCTGACAACACATAAAATGTATGGGTTTCAATATTTCTTTGCCTCTCTGTTTGGAGCAATTACACCGTTTTGTTCCTGTTCCTCTATTCCGCTGTTCATCGGCTTTGTAAAGGGAGGAATTCCACTGGGTGTCACTTTCTCGTATCTTATTACCTCCCCTTTGGTCAATGAAGTGGCTGTAGCTATGTTTTTGGGTACATTTGGCGTGAAGATAACGATGGTATATGTAGTCACCGGAATCTCGCTTGGAATTATTGGTGGCTATTTATTGGGAAAGATGAAACTGGAACCCTATCTGAGTGATTGGGTCAAACAAATTCAGATAAATGCCAATGTGGAGTCTGCGGAGTGGGAAGAGGAGAAGACACCTTTCCGGAAGCGGTTTCCTTCCATCGTAAGAGAAGCTTGGGGGATTGTGAGGGGTGTGTTGCTGTATGTCATCATTGGTATTGCTATTGGTGCGGCAATGCATGGATATGTGCCGGAAGGATTCTTTGAACATTATATGTCGAAAGACAACTGGTATGCCGTCCCTCTTTCCGTTCTGCTTGCCGTTCCGATGTATGCAAATGCGGCAGGTATTGTGCCTGTCATCGAAGTGTTTGTGGCAAAAGGCGTTCCTATCGGCACCGCGTTGGCTTTTATGATCGGTGTAGTGGGACTTTCACTTCCGGAAGCTACCTTGCTAAAGAAGGTGATGACATGGAAACTTATCGGTCTTTTCTTTGGTACTATTACCCTATTCATTATTATCTCCGGATATCTGTTCAATTTCCTTTTATAGATTTACGAAAACACTAAATTTTAAGAAGATGAAAACAATTGGTTTTATTGGCGGAGGAAGAATTACAAACATATTCCTCCATGCATTTGAGAACAGTGGAATCTCATTAGAGAATGTATCTGTATCTGACATCAATCAGGATGTGTTGAATGCTTTAAAACAAAAACATCCAAAGATTACGATTACGACAGACAATCTGAAAGTTGTATCTGAGAGTCATGTTGTTTTTATTGCTGTCCATCCTCCTGTCTTGATGGATACGCTGACAAAGATCAAAGAGGCCCTTCCTGAAAATACAATACTGATTTCGTTGGCGCCAAAGCATACGATTGAGAAAATGTCTCTTGCCTTGGGTGGCTTTGACAATCTGGCACGGATGAATCCCAGCGCTTCAACGATTGTAAACAAAGGTATCAATCCGATTACTTTCTCTCCTTCGATGAAAGACACTTCCAGAAACGTGATTCTGGAACTGATGAAAACGCTTGGTTCTACACCGGAAGTGGATGAAGCAAAGATTGAGGCGTATGCCGTGATCAGTGCGATGGGACACACGTACTTCTTTTTCCAATTGCAAAAGCTCAAGGAACTGGCAATCAGTTATGGCATGAATGAACAGGAAGCTCAATCAACCATTACGGATATGCTCTGGGGAACAACAGAAACTCTTTTTAAGTCCGGATTGACATACGAAGAAGTGACTGATTTAGTTCCTGTAAAACCACTGGGAACTGTTGAAGAGACAATTAAAGGGTATTACGATGAATATCTGACGGCTATCTTCAACAAAATCAAACCATAAGCACAAGTACTGAGTACTTTTATTTCTAATCACAACATAATGAAGAAACTATGAGCTCAAAGAAAAGATTAAGCTTCCTCGACCGTTATCTGACTCTCTGGATATTCCTCGCGATGTTTATCGGCGTATTTTCAGGATGGATGTTTCCTTCAGTTGCCCATTTCTGGGATAGTATGTCATCGGGGACTACCAATATTCCTCTTGCTATTGGATTAATTGTTATGATGTATCCTCCATTTGCAAAAGTGAGATTTGAAGAACTGGGTGATGTGTTCAAAAACTGGAAAGTTCTTGGATTGTCACTTGTTCAAAACTGGATTATTGGTCCTGTATTAATGTTTTTTCTTGCTGTACTGTTGTTCAAGTTTTTTCCCGGTGATAACAATTCCAATCTGCCGTATGTGTATGGTATTATCATGATTGGACTGGCTCGCTGTATTGCTATGGTGATTGTATGGAACGATCTGGCAAAAGGAGATACTCAATATGCTGCCGGACTTGTCGCTTTCAACAGCATCTTTCAGGTGCTTTTCTATTCGGTATATGCGTATTTCTTCATATCCATTGCTCCCGGATGGTTTGGCATTCCAACCAATGATGCAGTTGAAGCAATTACCATCGGACAAATTGCTGAAAGCGTTTTTATCTATCTCGGAATTCCTTTTATCGGAGGTTTTCTGACGCGATTCATTTTGATTCGGATGAAAAGCAAAGAATGGTATCACGATATATTTGTTCCCAAAATATCTCCGCTGACTTTGATAGCCTTACTTTTTACAATCATTGTCATGTTCTCACTTAAGGGTGAATACATCGTATCTATTCCCTCAGCCGTGGTTTTAATAGCGATTCCATTGCTTGTTTACTTTCTGATCATGTTTGTAGCTTCATTTTACATAAGCAAGAAAGCGGGTGCCAGTTACGAGCAATGCACAACTCTCTCATTTACAGCTGCCAGCAATAACTTTGAATTAGCCATTGCTGTGGCCATCGCGATCTTCGGTATCAACTCAGGAGAAGCGTTTGCAGCTGTCATCGGACCATTGGCTGAAGTTCCGATTATGATCGGCTTAGTAAATGTCGCGTTCTGGTTTAAGAAAAAGTGGTTTGTAAATGTCTGATAAGAATTAGCCTTCTTGATCAATAATTACGGTAATAGTATTGCACAATCAATCAATTCTCACTACTATTGGCTTCTGAAATGAAAATCTATTTTCGGAACAGAACAACTGGTAAACTAATATCAATTCAAGAATGAGAAAAACAATTTTAATTAGTCTGGTAGCGCTATGCATGACAAACAGTTACTCAATAGCAAATCAAATGGCTATTCCAACCATCACTCCCGAAAAGACGGCAGTGTTCTCCTCTTCAGACAAACTACTGGAAGAATCCTATAACTGGGCAAAAAAAATGGCATTGTCTTACAGCCATGACAACTCTGATCCGGTTGGCTATTGGTATGAAGCGGCCCTCCCCCAACGCGAAGCGTTTTGTATGCGCGATGTTTCGCATCAGACTGTTGGAGCACAAATTATAGGCTTAACCAAGCATAATAAGAATATGCTTACCCGGTTTGCTGAAAATATTTCTGAAGCTAAAGATTGGTGTTCCTATTGGGAAATTAACCGATCTAACAAACCAGCTCCCGTTGATTACACCAATGATCAGAACTTCTGGTACAATCTGAACGCAAACTTTGATGTCATGCAAGCTTGTCTGAAAATGTACGAATGGACAGGCGATACTGATTATATCAATGATCCGTGCTTTACTAATTTTTACGACAAGTCATTGAATGAGTACGTGAAGAGCTGGAAACTGGAACCTGAGAATATTATGAACCGTCCCCGGTACATGAATGTTCCTAAAGAAGCAAAAGCGAACAAAAACTTCCACACATCGCGGGGACTGGCATCCTATGTGGAAAATATGGGCGGTCTGACTGCCAGTGCTGATTTAATATCGACACTCTATGCCGGACATATCGCACATTCCGAGATAGCAACTCTCAACGGGGATAAAGCAATTGCTCAGAGAGATAAGAAAATCGCTCTTCAGTATCGGCAGATTCTGGAAGATACCTGGTGGGATGAGACAAACGCATACTACCAGACATTATGGACGGAGGACAAGAAATTTCACCGGGGAGAAGGTGCTCCGTTTATTCTCTGGTTTAATGTCACGGAAAATCCTAAACGCATTCGTGCAACAGTATCCGACATTTTGAAGCAAGAATGGAATGTAGAAAACATTTCCTCTTTTCCTGCTCTTTTTTATCGCTACGGATATGAAAAAGAAGCCTATACGTTTCTTACACAACTGCCTCGTATGAAACGTGCGGATTATCCGGAAGTCTCATTTGGAGTTGTAGAAGGAGTAGTTGGTGGTGCCATGGGTATTCAGCCATCCGCACAAAAGAAACAAATAATCACTCAATCACACATCGAGGAAGGCTTTGCTGCTATCGAAAATGTCCCCGTATTCAAAGGATATATTTCTGTGAGACACGAAGGCAAGAAAGCAACGGAGTTCACCAACAATACCGGTGAGAAGATTGTTTGGCGCGCCTCCTTTGCCGGAAAACAGGAGTCGGTACTGGTCAATGGCAAGAAACAAAAAGCAACAATAGCTAAAGACATACTGGGCAATAGCTTCTCTTATGTAAATATCGAACTTGCAAATAATAAAACCTGTAAGGTAAACTTCTAAGACAAAGATGAAAAAGAAAGGGTGAAGCTCTGATGGCTTCACCCTTTCTTTTTTCTATCATTTCAATTACAAAGCCTTCAAGGCAGCTTCGTAATTGGGCTCTTGTGTGATTTCCGGAACCATTTCTGTATAGACAACCTTTCCTTGCGGATTGATTACAACGACACAACGGGCAAGAAGTCCGGCAAGAGGGCCATCCTCCAGCAGTACGCCATATGCCTGGACAAAGCCCAAATTACGGAAATCAGACAATGTTATTACGTTATCTATTCCTTCGGCACCACAGAATCGCCCCTGAGCAAAAGGAAGGTCACGCGAAATTGCCAATACAACAGTATTGGGCATTCCTGCCGCCAATTTATTAAATGTACGAACCGAAGTGGCACATACGCCGGTATCAATGCTCGGGAAAATATTCAGGACAATACTCTTTCCTTCTGCAGAGGCCAGGGTATATTCACCCAGCCCTTTTGTGATCAACCGAAAATCAGGTGCTTTCGTTCCGACCTGTACAAAGGTACCTGCCACATTAACAGGAGTTCCTTTAAATGCTGTTTGTATTCCCATAAAAATTTATATTTAGTTGTTTCGCAAATATACTTTTTTACTACGAGATTATACTTCACTTTAGAAAAAAAAGAAGAGAAAGTCAGAAAGAAAAAAGGGGAAGCCATTACTGCATCCCCCTGTAATTTATTTACCTGCTTCCTGATATAAAAACCGTTTGATACTTCGCTTGGGAGTTTTCTCAAATTCCTCAGGAAAGATTTTCATCTTTGAAAGCTGTGAGTAAGCAGGAAGCATCTGATTCAGAGCGATCCGATTCTCTTCCATAACCTTTTCAATGGCTTCGTTAGATAGTCCGTGAGCAAATGCATCTTCAAAATCAGGATAAACAAGTCCGACGAGTTTATCTCCTTGTTCAACTACGAGCGATTCAGAAACATAGGGAAGATTGTTTAATTTTTCTTCAATCTCTTCAGGATATATATTCTGTCCGGAACTACTTAGAAGCATATTCTTACAACGCCCTTTGATCGTTATATTACCATCTTCATCGATTACACCCATATCACCGGTATGAAGCCATCCCTTTGAGTCAATGGCCTGAGTAGTCAGATCCTTATTTTTATAATATCCGGACATCAGATTATCTCCCCTAACAATAATTTCTCCCGCGATATTGGCAGGATCAGTAGACAAGACCTTCACTTCCATCCGATGAACAGGTTTGCCACAAGAGCCGGGTTTGTACTCTTTCCAGAAGGTATAGCCAATAATTGGTCCGCATTCTGTCATCCCATACCCTACGGTAAAGGGGAATTCAATGGAACGAAGAAAGCTCTCCACTTCCGGATTTAATGCAGCACCACCAATGACCACTTGCACAAAATTACCACCAAAAGCCTCAACTACACTGTTACGGACTTTTGCTTTAATCCTGTCGCTGATATATGGTAAGCGCAAAAGAAGTTTCATGGTCGGCGTTTCCAATTTGGGAAGCACATTCTTTTTAATAACCTTTTCAATGATAAGTGGAACAGCAATGATCAGGTTGGGTTTTATCTCCGCAAAAGCCTGGAAGATGATCTTCGGACTTGGCATCCGGGTCAGGAAATAGACATGACAGCCACAAGTAAACTCAAACAGAAACTCAAAAGCCAGTCCGTACATGTGTGCCATCGGAAGGATGGAAATCACCTTTTGTCCCGAATCAAGACGCAGGACATCACGCGCAAAAGTAATATTGGACCACAGACTCAGATAGGGCAACATCACTCCTTTGGATGTACTGGTAGTACCGGAAGTGTAATTGATGATAGCCAGATCTCCAGGCTTACTATGTACATATTTCACATGCTCCGGACGGAAGTTTTTCGGAAACTTTGCACCAAACATCTCATTCAGATGATCGCGTACTTCGTTGAGCTTCTTCGTATGAGAAATCAAAACCGAAAAGTCATTCATCAGAATGATACCTTTGACGTTGGGCATGGAAGCTTCATTCAAGTTCTCCCAGACCATATCACCGACAAAAAGCAACTTGGATTCGGAATGATTGACGAAGTTATGAATATTATCCGCTTTAAATTCGTGCAGAATGGGTACCGCTACAGCTCCATAAGTTAAAACGGCAAGAAAGGTGACTCCCCAATGCGAACAGTTTCTTCCACAAATCGCAATTTTATCTCCTTTACTAATTCCGCTCTTTTCAAAGATCAGGTGTATCTTCTCTATTTTTCGCGCTACATCTTTATATTGTAAAGTAGCTCCCTTGTAGTCGGTGAGAGCATCCAGATCCCAATGAGCCTTGATACTCTCCTCTATATAGGCTATAAAATCCTTTTCCATGATGATTATTTTGCTCAAATGTAAACTTTTTCTTCTTCATCACAAAGAAAAAGGAGAAATAACAATAGCATGTAAAAGTCTGAAGGTGTACTAATTCTTCTCTATGGAGTATTTCTTAATACCCAGATTGGCAAAAGCTTCTTTCAATTCTTCGTCATTGTCAGAAATAATCAAAAGTTTATCTCCTTCTTTCAAAAGAGTCTTTCCCGTGGGCACAAAATAGAGTCCGCTTCGCTTAACCATTGCCACAAGGGTATTTGCCGGCAAGGTAAGGTCCATCATCCTGTTACCATTTTCCAATGTCACAGGATTAACTTCGACCTCCGACATAGCACTTTTTATTTCATCAGGCAAGACCAAATCAAATTCTTTCTCTTTCTCAGGTGGTTTGGAAACACCCAGCCAGCGTGCCATCGGCCCCACTGTCATCCCCTGGACAAGCAAGGAAACAAGCGTAATGAAAAAGACAATATTAAACATCTCATGTGCATGATTTATCCCTTCAATCCACGGATAGGTAGCAAAAATGATAGGTACTGCTCCACGCAATCCTACCCATGAGATATAGCATCTCGCACTGGTGCTGAACTTTCGGAAAGGGAGCAAACAAAAGAATACGCTGAACGGACGGGCTACGATGATCATAAAGAAAGCGACCAGCATTCCTATCCCTGCAATTGAGATCAGTTCTTTGGGATTGACCAGTAGTCCGAGTGTAAGGAACATCACAATCTGAGAAAGCCAGGTTAGACCATCAAAAAAAGTAGCCATTGTTCTCTTGTGCACAAGTTTGTTGTTGCCGACAATAAATCCCGCAATATATACTGCCAGATAGCCATTACCATGAAAGAAATCGGTGAAAGAGAAGGTAAAGAAGGCAAAAGCCATCATCAGAAGTGAGTAGAAAGAGGTATATGATACATTGATGTGATTGATTACATAGACCGCCAGCCGACCAATCAGATAGCCTAACAAAGTTCCCAAACTTAATTGAATAAGCAATATCTTAGCAGATTCCGCAAAACTCGCATCTCCAATCTGAATAATTTGAATAAAAAGAAGTGTCAAGAGATAGGCCATAGGATCATTGCTTCCACTCTCAAGTTCGAGCATCGGACGAAGATTCTCCTTAAGTCCCAGTCCACGCGATCTGAGAATGGAAAACACGGACGCAGAATCTGTAGATGACATCGTTGCTGCCAGCAACATCGACTCCATAAGTGAGAAAGCGATATGGTCTTTTCCGAAGAAATTTGTAAGATAATAAATAAAATACCCGGTGATAACTGTCGTGCAAACAACGCCTAATGTAGCTAAAACAATACCCGGAGCCATAATGGGACGAACCTCCTTTTTCTTGGTATCCATACCACCTGAAAACAAAATGATAGTCAGGGCCAGCGTACCAATAAACTGAGCAATCTTCGGATTATTAAACTGAAGGCCCAAGATGCCATCCGTACCAAAAAGCATACCTAGTCCCAGAAATAGCAACAAGGCTGGTACTCCAAAGCGATAACCGGCTTTCCCGGCTATTACGCTTAGAAACAACAACATAGAACCTATTAAAATGATATTTCCGGGTACTAAATCCATGTCTAAATTTCTTTACTATATTTAAAGGGTTACACCGCTCTTGAAAATAGCAAACTCATGATAACCATTCTTTTCCATGCGTACCTTTTCTCCTGAAGCTACGCGAATGATATAGTCAATGAAGAGTTCATTCGTCTCTTCCATCGTCTTTCCTTCAAGCAATATTCCGGCGTTAAAATCAATCCATCCGGGTTTGCTTTGATACAAGGCAGAGTTCGTTGAAATTTTGATAGTAGGTACATAACATCCGAAAGGTGTTCCTCTTCCTGTCGTAAACAGAATTAACTGACAGCCTGAAGAAGCCAACGCCGTTGCAGCAACCAAATCATTGCCGGGTGCGCTCAACAAATTCAGACCTTTCTCCCGAATCAGATCACCATACGCTACCACTCCACACACCGGAGACTGCCCGCTTTTTTGTGTACATCCCAACGATTTTTCTTCCAACGTGGATATTCCTCCGGCTTTATTGCCGGGAGATGGGTTTTCATAGACCGGCTGATTGTTGGCCTCATAGTACTCCTTAAAACCATTGATCAGGCGAACTGTCTGATCAAAAAGAACGGGAGTCACACATCGGTTCATCAAGATCGTTTCGGCACCAAACATTTCCGGTACTTCTGTCAATACGGTAGTTCCGCCTTGTGAGGTCAGAAAATCAGAAAAGACACCTAAAAGGGGATTGGCAGTGATACCTGAGAATCCGTCAGAGCCACCACATTTAAGTCCGACTTTCAGTTCGGACAACGGAATAGGTTCGCGCTGGCAGGTCACAGCCTGTTCGTATAATTCACGAAGAAGTTTCATTCCTTCTTCATATTCATCACCCACCTTCTGGCACTCCATAAAACGTACCCGTTCCGGTTCATACTCGCCCAAAAAGGTTTTAAATGCACTCAGCTGATTGTTTTCACATCCCAGACCAACGACCAACACTCCTCCCGCATTCGGATGCAAGACCATATCGCGGAGGATCTTTCGGGTATTCTCATGATCTTCTCCCAACTGCGAACAGCCATAACTATGTGGGAAAGCAACAATTGCATCTACACCTTTCAGACCAGTCTCATTGCGCAGGGTTTCTGCCAACTGGGATGCAATACCATTAACGCAACCTACAGTCGGCACAATCCATATCTCGTTGCGGGTACCTGCCAGACCGTTTTTACGACGGTAGCCATTAAATGTCAGATTGCGCTGCGGTATATTAGGTGCAGAAAGTGACGGAGAATAGGTATAGTTCTCCACTCCGCTAAGATTGGTTTTTATACGTTTCTCGTTCACCCAGTCACCGGCTTCAATATCAACAACGGCATGTCCGATAGGATAGCCATATTTAATCACATTGTTTCCGGAAGCAATCCTCGCTATAGCAACCTTATGGCCGGCAGGAATCTCTTCACGTATGGTCACTTTTTGAGTACCCAAAGTCAACACCTCTCCCTTGCCGACTCTTTCCAGCACAACAGCAACATTGTCGGAGGGATGAATCAGTATATATAAAGCTTTATTCATTGAATCTATTATTTAGACAATCGTTTGCAATGCACCACTCATTCCTTTTTGAGTGATAAGAGTCAGATACCCGCTCAGTTTCTCTTTCAGTCCGGCGATCTTATTCAAGTCTTCCGCCCATATAAAGGAAGCACCAAGCACACCTTCGGCTATTGCAGAAGGATCATTGGTCTGCCACAACTGAGCAAGCAAATCCAGAATCTTCTGATCATCATTCAACGTAATGATATCTTCTCCCCGCTTTCCTCCTTTGTAATAGGAAATGATTGCTGCCAAACCAAATACCAATGCATCAGGCAGCTGACCTTTTCGGTCCAGATATTTCTTGAGAGCAGGAAGATCACGTGTCTTAAACTTTGGAAATGAGTTAAGCATGATGCTTGTTACCAAATGATTGACATACGGGTTACGAAAACGTTCCATAACACTATCAGCAAAAGCTGTCAATTCCTCTTTGGAGAGATCAAGCGTTGGAATCAGTTCGTCGTACATTGCCTTACGTACATACTTACCCACTACCGCATCTTCACAAGCTTCACGCACCGTATTGAGTCCGGACAGATAAGCCACCGGCGATAACACGGTATGAGGTCCGTTCAGTAAAGTAACCTTGCGATCACGGTAAGGTTTGATAGAAGGAACGAACAGCACATTGAGACCTGCTTTGGAAGTAGGAAGCTCCTGCTCTACCCAAGCCGGTGCCTCAATCACCCACAAATGGAATATTTCACCTTCGACCACCATTTTATCTTCATACTGCACCTCTTTCGTAATCTCTGCGATAGTGTCTCTCGGATAACCCGGTACGATACGATCAACCAGGGTATTGGCAAATGCACAAGCACTGTTCATCCACTCTACAAAAGCAGAGGGATACTGCCATAGTTGCGCATAATGCAACATATGCTCTTTCAGATGATCACCATTCTGTTCGATCAATTCGCAAGGGATAAAAATCAGTCCTTTGTCTGCCGCTCCGTTAAATGCTTCAAAACGATGGTACAAGAACTTGGTCATCCGTGCCGGGAAGTTTTGAGGCGGACACTCCGTCTCTTTTGCTTCAGGATCAAAAGCAATACCGGCCTCTGTTGTATTAGAAACGACAAAACGTAACTCTTTACTACCTGCCAATTGCATAAACTCATCATTCAGTTCAAATGGATTGATGCCTCTGGAGATAGATTCAATTCGTTTCACGATACGAACCGGTTTTCCCTTATCTAGACCTTTCAGTACGAGGGTATACAATCCGTCTTGTTCATTCAACTGAGGCACCATTCCCTGTGAAAGGGGTTGAGTCACAACTATACTGCTATTAAAATTCGCTTTCTCATTCATCTCCTGCACCATCCAGCAGACAAAAGCGCGAAGAAAATTACCTTCTCCGATCTGTAAAATACGTTCCGGATATACCGGAGTCTCAAATAAACGTCTAGTTAATCGTTCCATTATGAATTTGTTTTTGAATCAAGTCTTATTTATGATTTTTCAGCCATTGTTCAGCGAGCTTAGGCCATTCAATACCCGCTCTAATATCTTTACGAAGACCATACCCATGCCCACCTTCAGGAAGAAAATGAAGTTCGACAGGTACTTTTTTATTTCGCAAAGCTCCGGCAATGACCAAAGCGCTGTTACCATATGGATCATCCGCAGTCTGGAAAATAAATGCAGGAGGTGTATCGGAAGTAACAGTCAGCTCGGGTGTCAATGTTTTGTTTGCTCCCTCATCCATATATGCCGGATAAATCAGGAGTGTAAAATCGGGACGACAAGAAAGTGAATCCGCTTTATCAACCGCATCGTACAGTTTCTCTGTAAAACGAGTGGAAGCACGCTCCGACAGACTGGCTCCGGCCGAAAAGCCCATGATACCCACTTTATCAAACTTATCAGCACGCACCAAACGAATCATCCGTTGTGCATCCTGCAAAGCTCCTTCTTTCTTACCGGGCACACGGTATTGCAACACATAGGCGGTAAATCCCTGTCCGGCGAGCCACTCACCAATATCAGTACCTTCTTTTATCCATGACAATATAGAATATCCTCCTCCCGGACAGACCACCACTGCCTGATTATTCGAGGCAACAGTTGGAACGATTTTTACATATCCCGGATTTGTAACTTCAGTGATTCGCGTGACACCATCCGCAGACTCTGGATTGAATACCGCTGCTGCTTTTGCTTTCGTTTCACCCGGCACTTTGCCGGGCCATATTTCACGGAGGTTATTCTGTGCCATTAGCGTAATAGAAGATGTAAACAGCAATAATACTGCCAATTTTAGTGACTTATTCATTTTTGTGGTCAGTTTATGGTTTTGCTTCTGCAAAGTTAGTATTTTTTGTAATCCCATTACCTCCTCTTCCAACAAAATTAGCTACTTTTGTTCGGATTATTAACTGAATACGCTTATCAGAAAAGTAAAAATAACCTTTTGGATTCTGACGTTCTTCTTGATCCTGATATACATCAGCCTGAAGATCACCCTCTCTTTGGATGCAGTTCAGCAAAAGATTGCACCCCGTGTGGCTGTATATCTATCTGAGATACTGGATTCTCCTTCTACCATTGAGAAAGTCAATTTTGAGTTGTTCGATAAGCTAACACTTTCGGGGGTCACTATTCAAGACCCCAAAGATGATACACTGCTTGTCGCAAACCGAATCTCAGTTGGTGTCGAATTGCTTCCATTATTCAAAAAGGAGTTGTCTTTCAAATCCATCCGGATTTTTGGCTTTGACATCCGTCTTTCTAAAGATTCACTCAGCGCCCCTCTGAATATCCAATACCTCATTGATCGTTTCAAGAGTAAAGATAAATCAGCCCAACCAAAGAAGTTGAATCTAGCTTTCAAATCTGTGTTGTTGCGAAGAGGAAAGATCACTTATGATATCGTGTCGGAAGAGAAGACGCCCGGCAAGTTCAATACCCATCACCTGGAGATAAACAATCTGTACTCCTCCTTTTCGATGCGAGTGCTTCAGGCCGATTCGTTGAATATCCAATGTAACCGTCTCTCTTTTGAAGAACAATCCGGATTCACCTTAGATCAATTGACTTTCAAGATAAAGGCAAACTCCCAAAAATTGCATGTTGATAATTTTAACATGAAACTGCCTGATAGTTACTTAACCGTTGATACACTGACTACGGAATACGACTCCATTGATGCATTTATTAAAAAGCCGGCAAAAACGAAGTTCGCCTGCAATCTCTCCTCCTCAGTCAATTTGAAAGACCTCACCGCCTTTGTTCCCGCATTCTCCGAAATAAACGAAAAACTGATCTGGGAGGCAGGAATTCAGGGTACTCTCAACAATATCCATTTTAAATACGTTCGGATAAATATGGATAACGGAGTGAATCTTTCAGGAAACGGTAGCCTTCTTTCAGCTCCGGACAACGACAAAAGGCATTTGTATGGCCAACTGGATAAATGCGAAGTAAATGTAGAGAACCTTCGAAAGATAGTACGAAGTGTGACTAATTCTATCACAGTATTGCCCACCTGGATGGATGGAATGGGGAATCTTAACTTCGAAGGAACTATATCCGGCTATTTACCGGAAATAGTGGCATATGGGAAACTACACTCCAATATTGGAACCATTCAGACTGATCTTGCTATCAAGCGTCCCAAGCAAGGTAATAGTATGCAATATTCGGGCAGGGTGAGTGCTCAAAAGCTACAACTGAATAAACTGAAGCTTCCGGAAAACCCTTTCGGAACAGCCACTCTGCAAATAAACTTCAATCTGGATCAGCAAGAGGGAAAAACCCCTTCCGGAAAAGTATCTGCTATGGTAAATGATTTTGAATACAACAAGTACATCTACAGAGAAATGTTTTTTGAAGGTTTTCTGGATGGAAAAGGCTTTGATGGATTGTTTCGTCTCGTTGATCCCCATGTCCAGTTCTACCTGAACGGCACAGTAGATCTTCAGGCACAGCCACATCGTTTTTTCTTTGATGCCTGGCTGGATCAATTGGATTTGAATCCCTTAAATCTGACAAAAAGCGAAAAAGAAGAGCATCTCTCTTTCTATATTCATTCAAACTTTACGGGCAACACCGCTGACAACATGGATGGTCTGCTTCGGGTAATGAACATCAATTATCAGAAAGGGACAGAAAAATTCAAGATGGATTCCCTGGTGATTAATTCGCAGCGGGAAAACCGAAATTCGAAGATCGCCATTCATTCTAAATATCTGGACGGAATGATCCAGGGGGAGTACTCTTTCGGTTCACTGAAAGCCAGTCTGGAAAACACCCTTTCACATTACTACCCGGCACTTCAAATGCCTGTAAAATGCGCCGAACAAAACTCTTTCGAATTTCAGTTCAACCTGAACAACACAGAAGAACTCACTTCCATTTTTAATTTACCGGTCACCATTTTGAAACCGGGTGAACTGAATGGAAAGTACAACGACACAGAAAACAGTATTTCACTCAATCTCTATTCTCCTTCCCTATTGATAAACAAAAAGGAGTTCTCTGATGCATCTGTCACGGCGAGAAATCTGGACAAGGATCAGCTTCAGGTTGAAGTTCGCGCGGCATCAAAAAACAAGAAGGGAATATTTACTAATTTCTATCTGAGCACACGCTCACAAAAAGACAATCTGGGTGTCCGCCTTCTTTGGGGCAATTCTTCAGAAAAGACCTATAGTGGTGATATTAAGTTTAACGCGGAAGTAAAAGAAAAGAGCTTTGGTGCAACACAACCTGATATTTTTATCTCTATTCTCCCTACCGAGATGATAATGAATGATACGCTCTGGATTGTTGATCCCGCGCAAATAGCGATCAGTAAGAATAAAGTGAATGTGTCGAGATTTTCTGTCCACAAGGAAGATCAGTTTGTACGAATAAACGGAGACCTTTCCAATCTTCCGGAAGATTCCTTGAAACTGGAATTAAAAGACATGAATCTCGGATATATCTTTGCGATTTTCAACTTAGGGAAATTGGGATTTGGAGGTCATGCAACCGGAGAGGCCACCATCAGTGAAGCATTCGCCAAACCAAAGATGAACGCCAATCTAAAGATTAAGGCCTTTGCTTTCAACAACTTTCCGGTAGGGGACTTAGATATCAAAGGGTCATGGAACGACAGTATACAGGGAATCTTACTGGATGGAATTATTCATGACTCCACTCAATCATACGTACTTGGACACATCTTTCCTACCCGCGATTCAATTGATATCTCTTTTAAAACCAATCGTTTGAAAGCCGGATTTCTCTATCCCTTCACTGAATCTATCTTCTCAGAACTATCCGGAAGAGTTACCGGAAACGCAAGACTATTTGGTCGTTTCAGTGCACTCAATGTCGAAGGGAAAGCAATGATAAATGAAGGAAGAATAGGAATACGCCTTCTGAACACCGCTTATTCGTTTAACGACAGTCTGACGCTTACTCCTCAACGTCTTTCGTTTAGAAATATCAGAGCCTACGATCTTGACGGCCATCAAGCATTAATAAACGGCTATTTGGCTCACACTCATTTCAAAAACATGAATTACAGTCTCAATGTCCGTGCTGAAAATATGCTTGTCTATGACACTCATCGTACAGCAGATCTTCCATTCTGGGGAAAAGTGCGTGGTACCGGATCTGTTACACTGAATGGTTCGCCCGGATTATTGGATGTATATGTGGATATGACGACAAACGAATCAACGTTTAATCTTTCGCTGGACAATTCAGGGGAAGCATCCGAATACTCATTTATCAACTTCATCAACAAATCCCCCAATATTCGGGAAGAGAAGTTTCTGTGGAACAATGTATCCCCAACAACAAATGAAGATGATTCCAAAACCGAGATCAATGTTGTGATGCAAATCAACGCAACTCCCGACATAACCATGGATGTGATTATGGATGAAGAAACAAATGACATTATTCAAAGCAACGGAACAGGAAATATCAGAATTGAATACAAGAACACGGACAGCGAACCAAAACTATTCGGCAAATACACCATCGACTATGGACTCTATAACTATTCATTTCTTGGAGCAACAGAGAAACGTTTTCGCTTAAAAGAAGGCAGCTCTGTTTCTTTTAACGGTTCACCAATGGCAGCTGATCTTGGTATCTCGGCATATTACTCCCTGAATGCGTATCTGGGTGACCTGGATGACAGTTTTCTTACGGAAACATCAAGTACAACGCGGGTAAACTGTCTCTTAAACATTAACGGTTATCTTCAACAGCCCAATATATCTTTTGATGTGGAGCTGCCTAACGCTGATGAAGACGTACAACGTCGGGTACAGAATATTATCAGCAGTGAAGATATGATGAACCGACAGATGTTGTATTTATTGGTGTTTAATAAGTTTTACACGCCAGACTATCTGAGTGCGACCCAAAAAAGTAACGAACTGGTCAGTGGGGCTTCTTCCACCATATCTGGGCTACTCAATACCGCACTGTCGGGTGTCATGGCTAACAACTGGAATGTGGGAGCAAACTTACGTACTTCGGACGTGAATTTTACAGATGTAGATATGCAATTAGCTCTTTCCAGTCAGCTGCTCAACAACCGCCTTCTTTTCAATGGCAACTTTGGATATCGCGACAATGTGCTCAACAACTCTTCTTTTGTGGGTGACTTTGACTTTGAATACAAACTGACCCGTACAGGAAACTTCAGACTCAAAGCGTACAACAAGGCGAATGAGAAGTATTATCTGAAAAGTGGTCAGAATACCCAAGGACTTGGTATCGTGTATAAAAGAGACTTCAACTCATGGCTCGACTTCTTACGTTTCCTGAAGAAAAAAGAAAAGTAAATACCCTTTCAACCGGATAACGCTGTTTACTATGGCAATAAAACAAACACATAAAGAAGTAAAGGGTTTTTTGGCTCTCACTCCACTTCTGCTTTTCATCTGTGTATATTTGGGAACATCAATAATCGCCAGAGACTTTTACAAAGTCCCCCTTACTGTAGCCTTCATGCTTTCATCTATCTATGCGGTATTAATTACAAAGGGAGTCAACATGGAAGAACGGATCTCCATCTTTTCGAAAGGTGCGGCAAACAGTAATATCTTATTGATGATCTGGATCTTTATTCTTGCCGGTGCTTTTGCTCATTCGGCCAAAGAGATGGGGTCCATTGAGGCAACAGTCAATCTGGCAATTCAATTGTTGCCGGGCAAACTGTTGATGGCCGGAATATTTCTGGCAGCTTGTTTTATCTCACTCTCCATCGGAACATCCGTAGGCACCATCGTGGCTCTGACACCCGTTGCAATCGGTATTGCTGATAAAGCGGGAATTGTAATTCCTCTGATGGTTGCCATCGTAGTCGGAGGATCTTTCTTCGGTGACAATCTTTCTTTTATCTCCGACACGACTATCGCCGCTACCCGAACACAGGATTGTTCGATGAAAGATAAGTTTAAAGTGAATAGTATGATTGTCCTTCCACCAGCTGTGATCGCTCTGCTTATCTATCTCTTTCAGGGGTTTTCCGTTCATGTGACGCAAGAGCCGCAAACAATCGAATGGATCAAAGTACTGCCTTATCTGCTGGTACTAATCACTGCTCTGATAGGTGTGAATGTGATGACCGTGCTCATGCTGGGTATCTTCAGTACGGGGATTATCGGTCTCCTGACCGGAAGCTTTGGTGTCATTGGCTGGTTTGCATCGATGGGAACAGGTATTATCGGAATGGGCGAACTGATTATCATAACCCTTATGGCCGGAGGGATGCTGGAGATGGTGCGCTACAATGGAGGTATTGACTATATCATCCACAAACTGATCCGACACATCCATTCCAAAAGAGGTGCCGAGTTGACTATCGCTTCTCTGGTAAGTATTGCCAACCTCTGCACAGCCAACAATACCATCGCGATTATCACAACAGGCTCGCTCACCAAAGACATCTCAACAAAATATGGAGTTGATAGCCGCAAGTCCGCAAGCATCCTGGATACCTTCTCTTGTTTTGTGCAGGGAATCATTCCTTATGGAGCGCAGGTACTCATGGCTTCCGGATTGGCCGCCATCTCTCCCATCTCTATCATCAGCTATCTGTATTATCCCTTTCTGATGGGTATCTGCGCAGTACTGGCCATCCTGTTCCGGTTTCCGAAGAAATATTCCTGAAGCAAGACAGCCAGTTGCACGCCTGGAAAGGTATAATGAGTAATGAGTCTATCAATTATCAGCCTCCGGGATTCGTGCGGAATCCACTTTCAGTAAACGGTTACGAAGCTTTTCCATTTCACTTTTCCGTATCCGCAATACCATCTCACAATCATTGTCGAATGTTTGGGAAACAACAGTCGGATTCTCTTCCTTGACAATCCGCATGATCTGATTGAGATACGGATATTCAAAAACAACACGAACATCTTCCTCCACCAGTTTCTCCATAATCACACCACTTTCAATGGCGGCTTGCGCAGCCTCTTTATATGCGACAACCAAACCACCGGTTCCCAATTTGATGCCCCCGAAATAGCGGATCACAACAATCAACACATTGGTCAGTTCGTGCGAATTGATAGCTCCAAGTATCGGTCTGCCGGCTGTACCAGAAGGTTCTCCATTGTCATTGGCACGAAACTCCTTTCGTTCGTGACCAAGCATATACGCATAGCACACATGACGCGCATCGTAATACTTTTTGGCGTACTGAGCCACGAGTTCTTTCACCTCTTCCACTGTCTCAACCGGCATTGCAAAAGCCAGAAACTTACTTCGCTTCTCCGTATAGATAGCCTCGCTGACTTCTTGCAGCGTCTTGTATGTATCATCCAGCTCCATGGTGCAAAAATACAAAAAAAACGCAGGCTTCAAAGAAACCTGCGTCTAAGTTAAAACGTTTCGTATATTTTATACCAATTCATGGATGACAAGTCCGGAACGAAGTTTCGGTTCAAACCAGGTTGTCTTTGGAGGCATGATATTACCTGAGTCAGCAATATTCATCAGCTGAGTCATAGAAACAGGATAAAGCGCAAGAGCTACTTTCATCTCGCCACTATCCACCCGTTTGGAGAGTTCGCCCAGTCCGCGGATACCTCCTACGAAGTCAATCCGTTTGTCAGAGCGCAGGTCTTTGATACCCAGGATCTCATCCAGTATCAGATTGGAAGAGATAGTCACATCCAGCACACCGATCGGGTCGTTGTCGTTGTATGTACCGGTTTTTGCTGTCAGACTGTACCATTCACCTTCCAGGTAGAGAGCAAAGTTATGCAAAGCCACCGGTTTGTAGATTTCCGTTCCTTTCTTCTCTACCACAAAGTTCTTCTTTAAAGCATCGATAAGTTGAGAAGCAGTCAGACCATTGAGATCTTTAACCACGCGATTGTAATCGATGATTGTCAGCTGAGAAGCCGGGAAACAAACAGCCATAAAGAAGTTGTATTCTTCATTACCGATATGATTCGGATTCAGACGGGCTTTCTCTGCCCCTACCAAAGCGGCAGCTGCCGAACGATGGTGTCCATCCGCTATATACATGGCAGGCATGGCTGCAAAGAGTTCGGTGATGCGGGCAATATCTTCTTTTCCTGTTATCAACCAGAACTGATGACCAAAGCCATCACCCGGAGCGACAAACTCATATACCGGTTTGCCGGCAGTATAGGAAGCTACTATCTTGTTAATCTCTTGATTGTCGGGATAAGCAAAGAATACCGGTTCGATGTTTGCATTATTGACACGTACATGTTTCATGCGGTCTTCCTCTTTGTCACGGCGGGTCAGTTCATGCTTTTTAATAACACCATTCATGTAATCAGCCACAGAGGCACATACTACCAAACCGAATTGCGTCTTGCCATTCATCGTTTGAGCATACACATAATAATGCTCTTCTTCATCTTGCAACAGCCAACCGTTTTCTCTAAACTTTCTGAAGTTCTCAACTGCCTTGCTATAGACTTTCTCATCATGCTCGTCCGTGCCAACAGGAAAATCTATTTCCGGTTTGATGATATGATACAATGATTTCTCATTGCCCATCGCTTCAGCGCGGGCCTCTTCCGAGCTCAACACATCATAAGGCCTTGAAGCAACCTGTTCGACTAACGCTTGCGGAGGACGGATTCCTTTAAAAGGTTTTATTACTGCCATATCTTTTCATTTTACGTAGTAAAACAAACAGTGCGGACAAGCATTCTGATTATCCGCACCGTCTTGTATTACATTGTCAATTAATTATTTACTTTGAACCGGGTATTACCATTCACTATAAAGTCAACGATCTGCTCGGCAGCAGCCAGACCCGCGTTGATATTCGCTTCGGAAGTTTGTGCACCCATCTTTTTTGGTGTGGCGAAATAGCGTCCTTCAAAAGCAGCAAAAGCCTCTTTCATGGAAGGTTCGATATCTGTCACATACTTGAAGTCAGCACGGTCTTTCATCAACTGAAGCATTTGCTCTTCGTCAATAACTTCCTTGCGAGCAGTGTTAACCAACAGCGCATTCTTAGGCATCTTATTGAGAAGATCGTAATTGATCGACTTCTTTGTTTCAGCCGTAGCAGGAATATGAAGTGAAATGATCTGACAGGTTGTATACAACTCTTCAGCAGAGTTTACCGGAGTAACACCAGCCGAAGCAATAGCTTCCGCCGGACAATATGCGTCAAATGCATATACTTCCATACCAAATCCTTTAGCAATACGTGCCACATTGCGGCCTACATTACCAAAAGCGTGAATACCCAGTTTCTTACCCATCAACTCTGCACCGGAAGTACCGTTATAGAAGTTACGGAAAGCGTACACCATCATACCAAGTGCCAATTCGGCAACAGCATTGGAGTTTTGTCCCGGGGTATTCATCACACACACCTTATTCTTTGTAGCAGCATCCAGGTCGATATTGTCAAACCCTGCTCCTGCACGTACCACGATCTTCAGCTGTTTGGCAGCTTCGATCACTTCTGCATCAATAATATCGCTACGCACGATTATCGCGTCAGCATCAGCAACCGCATCCAGCAATTGCTTCTTTTCTGTATATTTCTCCAACAAAGCCAATGTAAAGCCGGCTTTTTCGATAGTACTGCGAATACCATCTACCGCTACTTTTGCAAAAGGTTTATCGGTTGCAACTAATACTTTCATTTCCTAAGAGTTAAATACCTGATTAATATTTCTGTTCGAATTCTTTCATGCAATCAACCAAAGCTTGAACGCTTTCGATCGGAAGAGCATTGTAGCAAGAGGCACGGAATCCACCTACTGAACGGTGTCCTTTCAGACCTACCATACCTTTGGAAGAAGCAAATGCCTGGAATTCAGATTCCAGTTCTTGATATTGTTCGTTCATCACAAAACAGATATTCATGAGTGAGCGATCTTCCACAGCCGCAGTTCCCTTGAACAATTTGTTGCGGTCAATCTCACCGTAGAGCAAGTCTGCTTTCGCCTGATTTCTCTTCTGCATTTCTTTCAGTCCACCGAGTGATTTCAACCAACGCAATGTCTCGAGAGCGGTGAAAATAGGCAATACAGGAGGAGTGTTAAACATAGAACCATCTTTGATATGCGTACGGTAATCCAACATAGTAGGGATTGCACGCGATACTTTGCCCAGCAATTCATCTTTGACAATCACAAAAGTAACGCCCGCAGGAGCCAGGTTCTTTTGAGCACCACCATAAATCATCGCATATTTAGAAACATCAACAGGGCGAGAGAAAATATCTGATGACATATCGGCAATCAAAGGAACAGGAGAATCGATGTCTGTGTGAAGTTCCGTACCGAAAATGGTATTGTTCGTTGTTACATGAAAATAATCAGCATCAGTCGGGATTGAATAATCTTTCGGAATGTAATTAAAGTTTGCAGGTTTAGATGAAGCGACTTCAACAGCTTCGCCAAACAATTTAGCTTCTTTCAACGCTTTACTCGCCCATGTTCCTGTATTTAAATATGCAGCTTTCTTTTCAAGGAAGTTAAAGGGAACCATACAGAACTGCAGACTCGCGCCTCCACCTAAGAAAAGTACGGAGTAACCTGCCGGTATCTCCAATAATTCCTTAAACAACTCAACGGCTTCGTTGATAACCGGCTCGAAATCCTTCGATCGGTGACTGATTTCCATGATGGACAAACCTGAACCATTAAAATCAATGACAGCTTTTGCTGTGTTCTCGATCGCAATCTGAGGCAAGATAGAAGGCCCCGCGTTAAAATTATGTTTCTTCATTTGTAAAAAAAATATGTTGATAAATACTCTTGAAATCAATCAGACCACAAAGTTACACTTTTTTCTTTCGGCAGCTCTTTTTCGTTGTGGAAATTTCTAAAAGATGTAACTTTCCCGCTGTTTCCATTTTCATACTGATTAGTTTCTTCTATCTTTGCTGTCTAACTGATTAAATATTAGAACATGAACAGGATTTTTGTATTAAGTTGTCTCATAGTGGCCATAGGTACGTATGCACAGCCTCATTATAACTTTTCCAAATTAAAAAGAGAAAAAACGGATCGCGGAGTGGTTGCTGTGCGACAAGATGCAGACACGGTGTGCGTATCCTGGCGTTATCTATCTTCTGATTCGAAAAAAAGTGCTTTCAATCTTTATCGCAACGGAACCTTACTCAACAGCGCACCTCTGAAAGAATCAACCTTCTTTAAAGATGCTGTCGCTTCTACTCAATCGCTTACCTATACCGTTACACCTGTGATGAATGGCGTTGAAGTTACAGATGAATCGTCTCAATGGACGCTACCGGCTCTTGCTCCGTCAGGATACCTGTCTATCCCGCTGGATATTCCCGAAGGTGGTACTACTCTGCGGGGTGAGCCTTACAGTTATTCAGCCAATGATGCCAGTATGGGAGATGTGGATGGAGATGGTCGCTACGAGATTATCCTGAAATGGGAACCGACCAATGCTCGTGATAACTCGCATAACGGTTATACAGGAGCAACGCTGTATGACTGCTACCGTCTGACAGGTGAAAAGTTATGGCGTATCAATATCGGACATAATATCCGTGCCGGAGCGCATTACGAACAGTTTGTCGTTTTTGATCTTGATGGCGACAACCGTGCGGAAGTGGTGATGCGTACCGCTGATGGCACGATAGATGGCAAAGGAAATGTGATCGGCGATGCCACTGTGGACAACAGAGAGGAGACGGGTCGGATACTCACCGGAAAGGAATACCTGACTGTATTTAACGGTCTGACGGGCGAGGCAATGCAGTCAACGGACTATATTCCGCATCGGGGTGAGGTGGAATCCTGGGGTGATCCGGTTGCCAACCGCTCTGACCGTTTTCTATCGTGTGTCGCCTATCTGGACGGGAAGCAGCCAAGTGTCGTCATGTGCCGTGGCTATTATACACGTAGCGTACTTGCGGCCTGGGACTGGCGCGACGGCAAACTTTCACCGCGGTGGGTCTTTGACTCCAACAAAGAAGGGAACGAGAAATATGCCGGACAAGGCAACCACAATCTCTCTGTCGGCGATGTGGATGGAGATGGATGCGATGAAATAATTTACGGTTCTTGCGCAATAGACAACACCGGCAAGGGACTTTACACCACCGGCATGGGACATGGTGACGCCATGCATTTGACTGCATTTGTTCCGGGCAAGAAACTCCAGCTATGGAAAAGTTACGAAGACAGCGGCGACGGTTCGGCGTTGACAGATGCAAAAACCGGAAAGGTACTCTTTCAGATAAAAAGTCCGATCGATGTGGGGCGTGCCATGGCGGCAGACATCGATCCGACCAATAAGGGGTTAGAGATGTGGTCTTCCGCATCTGGAGGAATCCGTACGTATAAAGGCGAGGTATTGAATGCCAGACCCAACCGTCTTCCTACCAATATGGCCGTCTGGTGGGACGGTGATCTGCTTCGCGAAATGCTCGACCAAACCACTATTTCCAAATATGATTGGACCACCGGCACTTGTCTTCCTGTTCTGAAAGCAGAAGAGTGCTCTTCCAACAACGGCAGCAAATCCAATCCTTGTCTGGCGTGCGACATCATCGGCGACTGGCGGGAAGAAGTGATTTGGCGTACAAGGGACAACAGCGAACTGAGAGTGTATGTGACAACCATTGCCACTCCATATCGTTTTCATACATTTCTGGAAGATCCCGTGTACCGGATCAGCATCGCCAATCAGAATGTTGCCTATAACCAGCCAACTCAGGTCGGATTCTATTTTGGAGCAGATCTAAAAGGATCGTTCAGAGGAACTAAAATCAAAAACAAATAAAAACAGAAGATCATGAAAAGAATTTTCAGTGCAATCATCGTATTGCTGCTTATGGGGATTATCCCTCTTCATGCACAGGTAAAAGATGACAAAGAAGGTCCCGGCGGCAATGCTGCCAATCATGCAATCGCCGATCCAACCAAACGACCGGATCAGTTTAAAGCCGGCAAAACGCGCAAAAGTGAATCTGCTCCGGTACTGTTTCTCATTGGTGACTCAACCATGAAAAATGGTACTGGTACGGGTGAAGGCAAGATGTGGGGATGGGGTACCTTCTTCGGAAAGTTCTTCTTCGACAATCAGATCTCTGTGGAAAACCATGCCCTTGGAGGACGAAGCAGTCGCACTTTTATTACGCAGGGCTTGTGGGCAAATGTGCTCTCCGGTATTAGAAAAGGCGATTATCTGATGCTACAGTTTGGGCACAACGATGGCGGACCGCTGAACACAGGTCGTGCCCGCGCTTCTCTGAAGGGGATTGGTGAAGAGTCGCAGACGGTAGTCATGGAAGCTACTGGTAAAGAAGAGACTGTTTATACTTTCGGTCATTACATGCGTCAGTATATCCGTGAAGCAAAAGCAAAAGGCGCAATCGTCATAGCCCTCTCCCACACCCCGGGCAACAGATGGACAGGCGACCGGATGAACCGTTGCGACAGCACCTATGGACTGTGGACCAAACAAGTTGCCGAACAGGAAGGGGTCTTTTATTTCGACATGAACGACATCATTGCCCGCAAGTATGAAGCAATGGGGAAGGAAGCAACCGCCCCCTATTTCGCCGATGCTGTACACACCTTATATAATGGTGCGATCTTAGACTGCATCGCCGCTATCGAAGGATTGAAAACTATACCAGCGTGCAGTCTGAATAAGTATGTCAACCCGGAGGCGCTGACTACAGTCAACAGAAATAAACTGGAGGGGGAATAAAAGAGCAGCAATCAGTAGGATAGAAAAAAGGACCTATTATTGAAGACACAGAAATATCCTTTATACATGTCTCTTGACAGAAGTCCGGTAACTATCAAATTGGACTATATTGCTTTAACGGCATAGTTCTATTTGATAGTTACCGGACTTCTGATTTTCGTTTAAAGGCGTTGATTCGAACACCCACATTTTCGATTAGATTGTTGAAGAAAAAACTATAGTCATATTTGTGATATACTCCTACAGGAGAAGATGGAGCCGTGTAGATATCAACATCAGCAGTACCAGCCACCAAAGCACCATTATGGTCAATCCATGCATCAGTAAATTGATTTATTGTAGTATCAATTTCTCCATTATCATTAAAAAAAACAGCACCTAAATTCATTTCTTTAGGAGCATATTCAGAAGTGTTTTTCCAGTTAAGTGGGTTTACACAATGTGTATGAGGCAACAAAATCAGAGAACCTGTGGCAAATTCCGATTGTGTATTATAGGTAATAATTGTTCCAATATCATCAGCTGATTCTGCAATTTTTAGCCATTCACATTGAGCAAGGTCATCGTCAGTAACAGAGTATCCAATGATATAAGCTGCAACAAGTTTGTTCCTTAATTCAGCTTTATATAATTTGTCTTTCATTAATTGAATCAACACCTGCGACCCTTGGCTATGTCCTGCTAAAATAAAAGGCCGTCCATTGTTCATATTTTTTATATAATAATCAAATGCTTCTTCAACATCAGCCAAGCCAATGGAGTAATATCGAGTCCTTTCTTTATCACTCAAAAACAATCCATCAAATGTCATTTGTCGGTAATAGGGCACATAAATATTGCAATTGTTGTTAAAAACAGCTGCTTGTTGAGGTATAATAGCAAGAACGCGCGACCTTAAACTATCATTTGTAATATCCATATTCATTTCTTCTGTACCTCTAAACACAGATGGATAGACAAAAAAGACATCCACATCTTTTTCTATTGAAGTAGGTAATAAAGCCCAATAATAGGAATCAGCATAATTCGATTCTTCAATTGCTTCCAGAGAGTCACTTTTATTGCAAGAAGTGAATAGCCCAAGCAATGTAATTAATAAAATAACCTTGTAAGATATTGTACCCTCTTTTTTCATTTAGTTTTGTTTGTATTTTCAACTTTTCTTTTCATTGGATTACCACGAATCCATTTGTCTGATCAAGTAATTGCTCCAATATACCAGAGAAGATATCAAGCCAGAGCTGCTTTCCTTGTGAACGATATTTCATGTTACGACTCTTTTGACCATAAAGATAACAGTTTCTTGATCTATTATGTAAGAATTGTAAAAACTATTTATATAAAGATCAAGTAACTCATAGAACTCAGCGAACCCTATTTAGTAATTAAACTCAAAAGTGAGGTGACATACTTCCAGCAATTCTTATTGCCTGTAGTTGATTGAGAGAAATTAAAAAATTACTGTATGAATTTGTAATAGGTCTATTATCCATAAAAATGTCGACCATACTTTGTTTAGCAACGTCATGAATAAATTTATCAAAACAAGAAACGGCATATACTACTTTGCTTCTAAGCATATCAGAAATTTCCGGTTCTGGAAAATGAAGATTAGAAACCAAATACTCATAAATAGAATCTTGATTTTGATCACGTACATTCCAAACTGTTGGAGACATTTTTGAAGCTCTGTCGCGAGTGTAAATATACTATTGCTTGCTGGAAAACCATTTCGGGCGGTATCCCGGTACTGGTAATCACCGATGGCGGCGAAGAAGAACACCTTGTCGCCTTTCTGGCGGTATCGGATTACTACGAAAAGCTGCTCGGCATCAAAAGCGATCCTGCCTGCAAGGATTACTCGCACCTCAGCTTTGTGTCGTATGATCCCAACGCTTATTATAAGGAGGACTCGCTGCTTTTCTCTGTACCTTCACAGCACACCGAATTGAATGCGTTGCTCGAACAGTTTCTCAAGTACAACAGCATTGCTCCCGGCAGCCGTAATGTGTCGCTTTTAAGGGAAACCGCACCTTTTTGTCTTCACAAATTATGCCTCCGGAAAGCCAAACTACTGCAAATACTGCAACACTGCAATATATGCGCAACTTGGAGGGGGTTGAAGAACGTTCGGATGTGGAGAAACTTACTGATTTTTATGATCTTATCAATAATACTCCCTTCATTGAATCGTTCGTTTACGACAACTTGCCCGTGCGATTGGATCGAGCCATTCGCCACTGTAAAAACAAACGTCTGAGCGATGTCATGCTTCTTAGTACAATGGTTGCGTTGAGTGCCTGTTTGCCTAAAGTAACCGTCAAACGTCACGGACTGATAACACTTCGTCTGGCCATGAATCTTGCCGCTCTGCGCAAGGCAGAAGACAAAAAAACAGTCGATCATTATCTGCTAAGAGATGGATTATAACATCGCCATGGAGATCACTTGTTGTTGCATCAAACATAACTTTTTGCCTAGCACTTCCCTCGCAGATAATTGCACTCGCATGTTGCCAATTCGCCTGCCCAAACCTATGCAAACGATGCTCGAAAGACTACCGGAATCCTTTACTCTACATAAAGATTTAATTCTTGTAGACAATTGAATATCAATAATCTGACTATTTACAATTACCTCAAGAAAGCAGAAGGAATTACGATCGAAAAGATCGATCCGGAACTCTATAAAAAGCTCTGACGCGCGCATAATTTGCAGTTTGCAGTAGTTTGCAGTAAATGAAAAAGAAACGCCCTTGAAAAAGGCTGAAATCCGCTCTAAAAAGCACTCAAAAAAGGTCCCGAAGCCCTCAAAAGTTTTCTAATAGTTTTGCCAAAAACTATTAGAAAACTTTTCTGTTTCATCCGTATATCTTTCCGGAGTTTTCCGTATGTTTTTTCGGGAATTATCCACATCTTTAAGCATTTTGTCCTTTCCTGAAATGGGTTTACACTTTCGTGTTTAATTACTAAATTGACTTTACATTATTTTCGTTAATCCTAAATGCGGTTTACACCTAATCCGCAATTCCTAAATAGGGTTCACTGAATTCGAGTAATGAACTGATATTTAGATAAATAGTTCTATTATTTCTTTCAAATATCTCAAGAAACAGTTATCTTTATGGTCAAAATAGGCGTAACATGAAATACAGTTCACAA
>JAQUTK010000038.1 GCA_028709785.1 Bacteroidales bacterium | reverse complement strand
AAACTCTACACTAGGTAAGGATGTCTCATTTGTTGCCATGGTTTGAAGTGTTTTAACTGGTTGAACGATGGCAACAAAGTTATATTTATCCGACGTGGTATCAAATGCTTGTTATGAGAATTTCTTTCTTTCAGAAAAAAATCAGAGGGTTGTGGGAAACATCCACAACCCTCTTGAATAAATAGATCTTGGCTGCTGTTTATTTGTCCAGCGCATCCAGGTTTTTCTGAATATCAGCATCTGTCAGAGCGTAGTTTTGAAGGTCACCGCTCAAATATTTATCATAAGAGGGCAAATCAATAAATCCATTTCCTGAAAGATTGAAAAGGATTGTTTTTTGTGTTCCTTCAATCTTAGCTTGTTTTGCTTCATTGATAGCAGCTGCGATAGCATGGCAAGACTCCGGGGCCGGGATAATGCCTTCTGTTCTGGAAAAGAGGACTCCGGCTTCGAAGCTGTCCAATTGCTTGATATCAACAGCTTCAATCAGATTGTCTTTCTTTAATTGAGAAATAATAGTACCTGCACCATGATAGCGTAAACCTCCAGCATGGATATTGGCCGGCGCGAAATTGTGTCCCAGTGTGTACATCGGAAGGAGCGGTGTGTATCCTGCTTCATCACCAAAGTCATAGCGGAACTGACCGCGTGTCAGTTTGGGACATGAAGAGGGCTCTGCGGCAATCATTCGTGTCTTTGTACCATGAAGGAGGTTATGACGTAAGAATGGGAAGGAGATGCCGGAGAAGTTGGATCCTCCTCCGAAACAACCAATGACTATATCCGGATATTCTCCTGCTTTTTCCATTTGCTTCTCTGCTTCCAGACCGATAATCGTCTGGTGCAAAGAAACGTGGTTGAGCACGCTACCCAATGTGTATTTGCAATTTGGAGTAGAAATGGCCAGTTCAATTGCTTCTGATATGGCGCAACCTAAGCTTCCCGGATAGTTTGGGTTTTCTGTAAGGATCTTACGACCGGCTTTGGTTGACATACTCGGAGAGGCGATAACCTGTGCTCCATATGTTTGCATCATCATCCGTCTGTAAGGTTTCTGCTCGTAGCTCACCTTTACCATATAGACAGCCAGCTCCAGTCCGAAGACTTTGGCTGCAAAGGAAAGAGCGCTACCCCATTGTCCGGCACCGGTCTCAGTGGTGATATTTGTAACACCCTGTTCTTTGCAGTAGTATGCCTGTGCAATAGCGGAGTTAAGCTTATGGGATCCGGCAGGACTTACTCCTTCGTTCTTGAAATAGATGTGGGCAGGAGTATCTAACGCTTTTTCGAGTTCGTAAGCTCTGACCAGTGGAGTAGGACGGTATATTTTATATAAATCACGGACTCTTTCCGGAATTTCAATCCATGGATCAGTTTGATTTAATTCTTGCTGACATAACGCCTCTGCGAAAATAGGATAGAGATCTTCAGCTTTAAGCTGTTCTTTGGTACCGGGATTTAATATAGGCAATGGCTTGTTAATCATGTCTGCCTGAATATTATACCAGGATGTTGGAATTTCATTTTCTTCCAGTAGAAACTTTTTTGTGCTCATCTGTTTATTATTAATGATTGAAATCGAACTTGATCTGTTGAAATGACTTATTCGGAAACAAAGGAAAGAAAAAATATTCTTTTAATGAAGAATTTACGGTACAAATTGATGCGGTTTTAAAAAAACGATTACCTTTGTGCCGTTAATGCTACGGTAAATGTTGTCCCTGACATTTGTCAACCCCAAACGAATATCATTATTAAAGTGAGAAAATTTACAATTCTATTGTAGGTAAGATTGTGTGGTATGTATGCTAAAAACAGAAAAACAACCTCCGTCAACATTATAACTCAAAACAATTTCAGACAGAATTGAATCATCCGGATATAGTCTTCTTTCAGACTGTTATGTCACGGTGAAACGCTAATAAATATTATTCATGTACAACATTTTAGAATTAAATGATAAGTCTTTAGAGGACTTAGCAGGTGTGGCAAAAGAGCTGGGTCTGACAAATTTTGAAAAACTGACCAAAGTGGACCTCATTTATAGAATACTTGATCAGCAAGCTATCGCCCTTTCAACAGTAAAAAAAGCTGCGAACCCGACTCCTGTAGATAAGAAAGAAAAAAAGGAAGCTACAAAGAAGAAGGTTCGTCCGACAACAGATAAGAAAGAGGGTAGCGAGAAAACTCCTGATCAACCGAAAACAAATGCTGCTCCGGTGGGTGAAAAGACTCCTGAACAGAATGCACCCAAAAATAATCAGATGATAAAAGAGGTGCAGGAAAAGAAATCTATATCAGAAGTGAAAAATCCTTCCCAACCAAAGTCTTCTCCGGTAGAGGCAAAACCTGTTGCAGACGAAAAGTTGGCTCAAGAGGGAACTCCCGCTCAGGAAAGAAGCAACTCTCGTAGAAAAAGGAAACCTTCAAATACGGATAAACCTGCTGTTGAGACTCAAAAAACAACGGAGGATTCTCCGGTGGCAGAGCCTCCTGTATCAGAAAAGCAGGAAAAAGAGACTCGTGCAAAGGATCGCATGCCCGAACCGGAAAGCAAACTCAGACGGTCAGGTATTGAAATTCCGATTCGTGAGCGCAAGGTGATACTGCCGGTTGAGGAACCCGAAGAACAGTTGTTTGTTCCTGAAGAGATGGCAGATTTGACGCCGGAGGTACAAGCTGATGAAACTGTTACTCAGAATCAACCGCAGGGACGTCCCTTTGTTCAGAAACCAACATATAATAACAATGCTGGGGCACCTTCCGTTAATCCGAATGGTCAAAATAATCAGAACAATCCGAACAACCCCAATAATCCTCAAAATAAAAGACCACGTGAAAAAGGATATGACTTTGACGGAATTTTAATGGGGACAGGTGTGTTGGAAATGATACCTGATGGTTATGGTTTTCTTCGTTCTTCTGATTATAACTACCTGAGTTCTCCGGACGACATTTATGTATCCCAATCTCAGATAAAGTTATTTGGATTAAAAACGGGAGATGTGGTAACAGGAACAATCCGGCCACCCAAAGAGGGTGAAAAATATTTTCCGCTTGTAAAGGTGGATACAATCAATGGAAAAAGTCCGGAAGCTGTACGTGATCGCGTGCCTTTTGAACACCTCACTCCACTGTTTCCAAATGAAAAATTCAGACTTACGACCGGTAGCCGTTCTGATTCCTTGTCTGCTCGTGTCGTTGATATGTTTTCACCCATCGGAAAAGGACAGCGCGGTCTGATTGTGGCTCAACCCAAGACAGGAAAGACATTTCTCTTAAAGGATATTGCAAATGCAATCGCATTGAATCACCCGGAAGTTTATATGATCATGTTGCTGATTGACGAACGACCGGAGGAGGTTACAGATATGGCGCGGAGTGTCAATGCGGAAGTAATTGCTTCTACTTTTGATGAACCCGCTGAACGTCATGTGCGTATCGCAAGCATCGTGCTTGAAAAGGCAAAGAGAATGGTGGAATGTGGTCATGATGTCGTCATTTTGCTTGACTCAATCACTCGTTTGGCGCGTGCCTATAATACAGTATCCCCGGCTTCAGGAAAGGTGCTTTCCGGAGGTGTGGATGCCAATGCCCTTCATAAACCGAAGCGTTTCTTTGGTGCAGCCCGTAATATTGAAAACGGTGGTAGCCTTACGATCATAGCAACTGCCTTGACGGAAACAGGTTCTAAGATGGATGAAGTTATCTTTGAAGAGTTTAAGGGTACGGGTAATATGGAATTGCAGCTGGATCGTAAGTTGTCCAATAAACGCATTTTCCCGGCGGTTGATATTATTGCTTCCAGTACGCGCCGTGATGATTTGCTGCTTGATTCAGATATCTTGAATCGTATGTGGATACTTCGTAAGTATCTTTCTGATATGAATTCGCTCGAAGCGATGGAATTTATAAAGACTCAAATGGAAAGAACGTTGAGCAATGAAGAACTACTTTATTCTATGAATAGCTGATTATTGAATGATAATGAAGAAAAGTCCGGAAAGTGATTGATTCTCTTTCCGGACTTTTTTTGTACAAATCTTTGTCAGAATAGATGCAGGTATTAGATTTATTCATGTATATTTGCATCAGACTAAAAATGAAACATACTAACAATAAAGCTATATGGTAGTTGACACACTGACAAATGCAAAAGCATATTACGGTTTGCATCCGCTTTTTCAGAAAGCCTTCGAATATATTGAAAGCCATGATTTACTGAACGCACCCGTAGGAAGAACTGATTTGGATGGAGATTCCCTCTATCTGATGGTTCAGGAGCCGGATGCGAAAGAAGAGGAAAATGCCAAGCTTGAGGCACATCGTAAATACATTGATATACAAATACCTCTCAGGTCTGAGGAGTCTTATGGATGGAAAGCTCTTGATGCTTGCATTGAGGAGAAGGATCCATATAACGCAGACAAGGATATTGTCTTTTTCTGTGATGAACCATCTACCTATATCACTCTTTTTCCAGGTCAGTTTGCTATCTTCTTTGCGCAAGATGGCCATGCTCCTTGTATCGGAACAGGCAAACTGAAGAAGATTGTTGTCAAAGTTAGAATCTGATGAATGTAAATTCATGAAAAAGCTCAGGTTGATTCAAAATGATCCTTGGCTAAAGCCATTCTCTGAAGCAATCTCAGGAAGGTTTGCACATGTCATGGATATGGAGAAGAGATTGACGGAAAATGGAAAGTATTCACTCTCTTCTTTTGCAGATGGAGCTCTTTATTTTGGTTTACATCAGACAAATGATGGTTGGGTATTCCGCGAGTGGGCTCCCAATGCAACCAATATATTTCTGGTTGGTCCGTTTAATGATTGGAGAGAGTGTGACGATTACCGAATGCGCCGTCTGAAAGATGGTGTGTGGGAAATAAATCTCCCCAAAGAACTCCTGCATCATGGAGATCTGTACAAATTGAAGATACATTGGAACGGGGGATGTGGAGAACGTATTCCTGCCTGGGCAACCCGGGTGGTTCAGGATGATCATACGAAGATCTTTTCTGCGCAGGTATGGGCTCCGGAAGATCCTTATTCATTTCAAATAAGTAATTTCAAACCGGATGTTTCGCCCTTACTGATTTATGAGTGTCATATTGGTATGGCTTCAGAACAGGAGAAGGTCGGCACTTATTCCGAATTCCGTGAGATGGTTTTGCCACGGATTGTTGCGGATGGATACAACGCTATCCAGATCATGGCAATTCAGGAGCATCCTTATTATGGCTCTTTCGGTTACCATGTATCCAGCTTTTTTGCGGCTTCTTCGCGTTTCGGTACTCCCGATGAACTTAAAGAATTGATTGATGAAGCGCACCGTAATGGCATCGCTGTCATTATGGATATTGTACATTCGCATGCTGTAAAGAATGTGGTGGAAGGACTCGGTTTGTTTGATGGTACACCGGATCTCTATTTTTATGGAGATTCTCGCAGAGAACATCCTGCCTGGGATTCGCTTTGCTTTGATTACGGTAAGAATCAAGTATTGCATTTCCTGCTTTCCAACTGTAAATATTGGCTTGAAGAATATAAGTTTGACGGCTTCCGTTTTGATGGCGTCACTTCGATGTTGTATAAGAGTCACGGTTTGGGTGATTCATTTGGAGGTTATGAGTCTTATTACAATGGTAACCAGGATGACAATGCCATCTGTTATATGACACTTGCCAACAAACTCATTCATGAGGTTAATCCTGCTGCTATTACGATTGCCGAAGAGGTGAGCGGTATGCCGGGGCTCGCTGCAAAGATTGATGATGGTGGGTTTGGATTTGATTATCGTATGGCGATGGGGGTGCCGGATTACTGGATCAAACTGATCAAGGAACGAAAGGATGAAGATTGGGATACGAGAGGGATCTGGTGGGAACTTACAAACCGTCGTGCAGAAGAAAAGACGATCAGCTATGCAGAAAGTCATGATCAGGCTTTGGTCGGAGATAAAACCATTATTTTCCGACTCATTGATGCTGCAATGTATTGGCATATGCAAAAAGAGGATTCTGATTTCACCGTCAATCGTGGCATAGCCTTACATAAAATGATTCGTCTGGTGACGGCTTCTACAATGAATGGAGGCTATCTGAACTTCATGGGTAATGAGTTTGGTCATCCGGAATGGATCGATTTTCCACGGGAAGGAAACGGATGGTCGCACAAGTATGCCCGCAGACAATGGAGTCTGGTCGATAATAAAGGTCTGAAGTATCATTATTTGGGCGATTTTGACAAGGCGATGGTTCACTTGATACGCAGCCAGAAAGATTTTCAGGCATCACCCATCTATAAAGTATGGGATAATGCCGGAGATGGGATACTTGTATACAGACGTTTGAGTTTAGTCTTTATATTCAATTTCCATCCCGTAAAGTCATATACCGATTATGGTGTGTTGGTTGAAAAGGGGGCCTATAAGCCGGTATTAAATACAGATTCATTTAAGTTTGGCGGTTATGGATCTGTCGATGAGAGTATAACACATTTTACGTTAAGAGACGAGGATCCAAAACAAGACCTTCAGTGGTTGAAGTTTTATATTCCGGCTCGTTCAGCAATAGTTTTAAGAAGAGAATAATAAGAAATGGAGACGTTGAAAAAGCTCTACCCACTCAAGTTTCGTCCGATCTTGAAGTCTGCAATTTGGGGAGGGGAGCGTATTAGTGAGTACAAGCATTTGCCGGCCGCAAGTGGCATTGGCGAGAGTTGGGAAATTTCAGGAGTACCGGGTAATGTGTCTATCGTGAGTAACGGGGAGCTAACCGGGAAGAGTCTGGATAAGTTGATTCAAAAGTATGGAGCCTCGTTGATCGGCAACGAAAACATCGAACGTTTCGGTGAGAACTTTCCGTTGTTGATTAAGTTTATTGACGCGTCTGACGATCTTTCAATCCAGGTACATCCGGACGATGAACTGGCTGAGAAACGACATCAGTGTAAAGGAAAGACGGAGATGTGGTATGTGCTGGATGCCGAACCGGATGCAACTTTGTATGCAGGGTTCAAACAGCAGATTACTCCGGATGAATATGTGGAACGGGTAAATAATGATACTTTTACGGATGTACTGGCTCTTCATTCCATTCAGAAGGGAGATGTTTTTTTCCTGCCTGCCGGCGATGTACATGCTATCCGTAAGGGAACTTTCATTGCAGAAATACAGCAGACATCGGATATTACCTACCGCATCTATGACTATAACCGTCGTGATGCACAGGGTAATGCCCGTCAGTTGCATATGCAGGAGGCGAAAGATGCGATCAACTATACTGTCAGTGATCGTAATCGAATCAATTATGTTGAGGAAAGAAATGCTCCGAATGAAATAGTCAGTTGTCCTTATTTTACAACCAGCATGCTTCATCTGGATGAAGATATGCAGCTGGATTACAGCGAACTGGATTCTTTTGTAGTGCTGATTTGTCTGGAAGGTTCCTGTAAACTGGAAAGTATCGATGGCTCTATTACCTTGCTAAATCAAGGAGAGACCGTATTGATTCCTGCTTGTGTTGATACGGTGGCGGTACTTCCGATGAATGAAGTGCGCCTGCTTGAAACATTCGTATAACTGAAGATTGAATAATGAAACTTGTAGCAGATAGCGGTTCGACAAAGACACAGTGGACTCTTTTTTCTCCTGACATGGAGAAAAAAGAGTTTCTTACTGCAGGTATTAATCCTTATTACCAATCGCAGGAAGAGATTGCGGACTTTCTTTCAGATAATCTGAAATTCACTGAAGAGGAGTATGCAACTGTTTCTGAGATTCATTTTTATGGAGCAGGTTGTGCTGATGAAACAAAGAATGAAGTAGTGAGAGGGGCTTTGTGCCGATTCTTTCCGAAGGCTGATATCGAAGTGCAAAGTGATTTGCTCGGAGCGGCCAGAGCTTTGTTTGGACATACTTCAGGTATTGCCTGTATTTTGGGTACCGGTTCTAATTCCTGTTATTATGACGGTGAGATAATCGTGAAGAACATTACTCCACTTGGTTTTATTCTTGGAGACGAGGGAAGTGGGGCCGTTCTGGGACGGCAGCTCATTGCTGATTATATGAAAAGAATGATGCCTTTGGATGTGAGCGAACTGTTTTATGAAAGATTTCGCATAGATCGTACAAAGATTATGGAGTCAGTGTATCGCAGACCTTTTCCAAACCGCTTTATGGCTTCATTTGCTCCTTTCTTATCGATGCATCGTGATCATCCGTATATTCAACAGCTCATTCTGGATGGTTTTGATGCTTTCTTCCGCCGTAATGTTATGCAGTACGACTATCAATCATTGTCGGCAGGGTTTATCGGTTCGGTAGGCTACAGCTTTCAACGTGAATTAACGACTGTTGCTTCCCGATATGGAATACGAATCTCTGAGATTCACAAAAGCCCGATCGACGGATTGATTAGTTATCATTCATAGCGGCCAGCACTTCTTCCAGGGTGGTAGGAAGTCGCTTCTCACCTAAAATACGGTTGCCGTTTGGTGTAATCAGAATGTCGTCTTCGAGGCGGATACCCCCAAAACCAATTTTCTTTTTGGCTGCTTCAAAGTTGATAAACTCTTTGTTTGTTCCTTCCGCTTCCCATTTGGCGATCAGTGAGGGGATGAAATAGACTCCGGGTTCGACGGTCATCACCATGCCGGGTTTGAGTGCCTTACCCATGCGAAGACGGTTGTATCCAAACAGTGGGATGCGCTTGATCACCTCGTCATATCCAACATAATCTTCACCCAGCCCTTCCATGTCATGCACATCAAGGCCCATGTGGTGGCCCAGTCCGCAGGGAAGAAACAGGGCGGGTGCCCCGGCGGCTACGGCATCATCCACGTTTCCTTTCATGATTCCGGCCTCTTTTAAGCCTTCGGCAAGAACCTTGCACACGGCAAGATGGATGCTCTGATTGGTTACTTCCGGAGCGGACAGTTCGATCCCTTTCGCCTGAGCGGCTACAACAAGGTTGTATATCTCTGCCTGAAATGGAGTAAACTTTCCTGAGACGGGGATGGTACGTGTATGATCGCTGCAATAATGACTAAGCGCTTCAGCTCCTGCATCAACTAATAGTAATCGGCCCTCTGTAAGAATTTGGTAATGGTTATAGTTGTGCAGTGTCTCTCCATTTTGTGAAAGGATGGTGGGAAAGGAGGTGCCGGTTCCCAGTTGATAAGCGATCCCTTCCATGATGCCATATAATTCCTGCTCGCTCTTGCCGGGTCTGCAATTGCGAAAAGCGGAGATATGCATTTCATACCCAACTTGGCATGCCTTTTCTATCTCTTCTATTTCGCGGTCTTCTTTTATGGTTCGCATGGCAATCACCGCCTTTACCAGTTCGATGGAATAGGAATTGCCTACCATTGCAGGAGCTATATTCAGTAATTGACTCAGCAAAAGGATGATTTTCCCTTGATAAGGAGGCAAATAATGTACTTTTCTACTCTGTGAAGCAGCTTTAAAAAGATAATCCTGTAGTTTGCCAACAGGCAATACTTTGCGGATACCTACCTCTTTGGCCTGATCGGCAAAAGTTGGTTGATAGCCCATCCAGACAATATCTTCAATGGTTAACTCATCGGCAAAGAGAATCTCTTCACCACTCTCAACGTCCATGTAGCCAAACATATCGGGTGTATCTAAACCGAAATAATAGAGGAAACTGCTGTCTTGACGAAAATGAAAACAGTTGCCCGGGTAATTCATAGATGATTCGGAGTTGGCAGGAAAAAGAAGAATACCGGAAGAGAGCTTCTCTCTTAGTTTTTTTCTCCTTTCTATATAGATTTCTGCTTCAAACATAGTAGTAAGTGATAATTAGTAATATCGGATTATTGGAACAAAATTAATCTATTTTTGCGGATAATAAAAGATAAAGTCACTGATTGTTGGTAGAAAGATTATCTTTGTAAGACTAATCTATATATCTTTATACTATGAATATCAATAATCTGATGGCTCAGTTAGAAGCCAGGCATCCGGGTGAATCAGAGTATCTCCAGGCTGTGAAGGAAGTACTGATTTCAATTGAAGAAGTCTATAATCAGCATCCGGAATTTGAAAAAGCAAGGATTATCGAACGGCTTGTTGAACCTGATCGTATCTTTATTTTTAAGGTGCCATGGATGGATGATAGTGGCAATGTACAGGTGAATCTGGGGTATCGTGTTCAATTTAATAATGCCATTGGCCCATACAAAGGGGGTATTCGCTTTCACTCTTCAGTGACATTGTCCACTCTGAAGTTTTTGGGATTTGAACAGACGTTCAAGAATGCTTTGACCACACTTCCAATGGGAGGAGCGAAGGGTGGTTCTGATTTTTCCATACGAAATAAGTCAAACAATGAGGTGATGCGCTTCTGTCAGGCATATATGCTCGAACTATGGAACCATATCGGCCCAAATACAGATGTTCCGGCTGGCGATATCGGAGTGGGAGCCAGAGAGATCGGATACATGTATGGTATGTACAAGAAGCTCAAAAATGAGTTTACAGGGGCTTTTACCGGAAAGGGAATCGAATTTGGTGGCTCCCTGATTCGTCCTGAAGCGACAGGATTTGGCGGATTGTATTTTGTCCATCAGATGCTATCCGCCAAAGGTCTTGAACTGAAAGGAAAGCTTGTTGCCGTATCTGGTTTTGGTAATGTTGCCTGGGGAGCTGTCACAAAGGCTGATCAGTTGGGTGCAAAGGTGGTTGCTATTTCAGGTCCGGATGGTTACATTTATGATGCCGAGGGTATAAAAGGAGAGAAAATAGAGTATATGCTTGAACTTCGGGATTCCGGCAATGATCTGGTACAACCGTATGCTGATCGTTTTCCTTCTGCCGTGTTTGTACCTGGCAAACGTCCCTGGGAGTTAAAAGTGGATGTTGCTTTGCCTTGTGCCATACAAAATGAATTGAATGGGGATGATGCCCTGCAGTTAATCAACAATGGCGTGACCTGTGTCGCAGAGATATCCAATATGGGATGTACTCCCGAAGCTATTGATCTCTTTCTTGAACACAAAATACTATATGCGCCCGGGAAAGCGGTCAATGCAGGTGGAGTATCTGTTTCCGGATTGGAAATGTCACAAAATGCGATGCATCTCAGTTGGCAATCTGAGGAGGTGGATCGTCAGCTACATCATATAATGAGTAGCATACACTCTCAATGTGTTGATTTTGGTACGGAGTCAGACGGATATATTAATTACGTAAAAGGCGCCAATGTAGCCGGTTTTATGAAGGTTGCCCGTGCCATGATGGCACAAGGGGTAATCTGAACGTTTTGTCTGTCTTATCCATAAAATAAAGAGGGATGCCCCATCGGAGCATCCCTCTTTTAGATGAGGCAAGCAAATTAATAAATGCCTTGAGCCATCATAGCTTTTGCTACTTTCATAAAACCGGCTACGTTGGCACCCTTTACATAGTTTACGTAACCATCAGGTTGTGTACCATATTTCACACAAGCTTCGTGAATATTCTTCATGATGCTTTTCAATCTGTTGTCAACTTCTTCAGAAGTCCAGCTCAATCTGAGAGAGTTTTGTGACATTTCCAATCCGGAAACAGATACTCCACCTGCATTAGCAGCTTTACCCGGAGCATACAGGATCTTCGCATCCTGGAATACTTCGATAGCTTCAGGAGTAGAAGGCATATTAGCACCTTCAGAAACAGCGATTACACCATTAGCAACCAACTGACGAGCGTGATCGCCGTTCAATTCATTTTGTGTAGCAGAAGGCAAAGCGATATCCGCTTTTTCGCCCCAAGGTTTTTCTCCGGCAACATATTTCACACCATATTTGTCTGCATATTCGCTGATACGACCGCGATATACATTCTTCAATTCCATGATGTAGTTGAGTTTCTCGGTTGTGATTCCATCCGGATCGTAGATGTAACCGTTAGAATCAGACATTGTCAGTACTTTACCACCCAGTTCAAGAACTTTTTCAGCAGTGTACTGAGCCACGTTACCTGAACCGGAAATCAAGCAAGATTTACCTTTCAAGTCTGTACCTTTGGTCTTAAGCATTTCCATCAGGAAGTAGATATTACCGTAACCGGTAGCTTCCGGACGAATCAATGAACCACCAAATTCCATGCTCTTGCCGGTCAATACTCCTGTAAATTCTTTTCTTAGCTTTTTGTACATACCAAACATGTAACCAATTTCGCGTCCACCAACGCCTATATCTCCTGCAGGAACGTCGATGTCTGGTCCGATGTGTTTTGATAACTCAAGCATGAAAGATTGGCAGAAACGCATTACTTCTGCATTTGATTTGCCACGTGGAGTGAAATCTGCACCACCTTTTGCACCACCCATAGGAAGAGTAGTCAGTGAGTTTTTGAATGTTTGTTCAAAAGCAAGAAACTTCAGGATACCAAGGTTAACTGAACTGTGGAAACGAAGACCACCTTTGTACGGGCCGATTACGTTGTTGTGTTGAACACGGTAGCCCATGTTGGTTTGAATGTTTCCTTTGTCATCCATCCAGGTAACACGGAACTGGAATACACGGTCCGGAATACAGAGACGTTCAATTAAATTAACCTTGTCAAACTCGGGGTGTTTGTTGTACTCTTCTTCGATAGTACTTAGAACTTCTTCTACTGCCTGATGATATTCCACTTCATTGGGGAATCTTCTTTTCAGGTCATCTAAAACCTTTTTTGCGTCCATGATGTAATAAATAATTGTTGATTAGTTTTCTGGGTGGCAAAAATAGAAGTATTTCAGGTTATATCAAAGCTTTTGTCTATATATTTTATCCAAAAGGATACATTTTGATATTTTTTTGCTGAAAAGGAGACTATTTAATCAAGGAAAGGAACGATTTTGGCACCGGAGTTTCAAAATGTTTGAGTTCGTTCGTCTTTGGGTGATAAAAAGAAAGTACTTTGGCATGTAAACACAATCTTCCGATAGGATCGCTGCCAGGAATGCCGTATTTCTGATCTCCCACAATGCTATGCTCAATGTCATGCATGTGAACGCGAATCTGATTTTTTCTTCCGGTTTCAAGATGAACATCAATCAGAGTACGGGTCGCTCCACGCTTGATCACCTTATAATGAGTGATTGCTTCTTGTCCGTCACCTTGTGAGAGTGAGGAGTAATTGAGGAAATCTTTATTTTCTTTGATCCAGGAGTGGATTGTATCGTATTCTTTTTTTATTCTTCCTTCCACAACAGCAACGTAACTACGTTCATATACCACTTGTTTCCAATTATTCCGAAAAGCCTGCTGAATTTCAGCTGTTTTGACAAACATCATCAATCCGGAGGTTTCTCTGTCCAAACGATGTACCACAAATACACGGTTACGTTTATCCTTTTTCTTTACATATTCTTGCAATAGTTTATGAGCCGTCACTTCTCTGTCACTCTCGGTGGCTGATACTGAGAGGAGGCCTTCCTTTTTATTTACGACAATGACAAATGCATCTTCATAAACGATGTCAAGCATAGGGTGCTTAAAAGCATTCTTTCGAGAGTTTTTGTCTATTGTCACTATCTGTCCGGGTTTCAAAAGAGTGTTGGGGCGTTTTTCAATGCGATCATCCACACGTATGAAACTCAGAGAACAGTATGATTTGGCTGAGTTACGACTGATACCTTGCAATTTATCCATTATAAAAGGGAGCAATTCTGTTATTTCACGGACTTCAAAAGTCGGAATTTTTTTTACCTCTGACGTAGGAGCAGGTTTGGACCCTCTTCCGATATTTACCGCTCCTGTCACTCTTCCTCTAAATGCCGGCTTGGGTGTTCTTTCTGCAAATTCATTTTTGGGGCTTCTTTCCCTGAATTCAGACTTTACATCCTTGCTTGTATTTCTTGAATTGGCATTTTTCTCTGCAAATTGTAGTTTCGAAGCTCTTTCCTTGTTTCCCGGTTTTGAAGCTTTTCCTGTATTTTCTGGCTTGAACATGTTATGGAGATATTACTTATGATAAAACTGAAGGTTGAATGGTACAAATAACGGAGCAAAGGTACTATAAAAAAAGAAGGTTGTCTCGCGACAACCAATCTTCCTTAACCTTAAATCTAATACCATGAAAAACATGATGCAAAGGTAAGTATTTTATGTTACGTAACATACTTTCTCCTAATTATTTTCTCGGTATTAGTGATATTTAACTATTTAAAAGGTGAATATTAAAAATTTCTTGACAAATTGGTTCGCTCTTATTTCTTGTGCTGGGGTTTCTCTAAGTTGTGCGTAAGAAGCCCGTACAGTGCTACAACCGCAAAGCCGGTTAGTGGTACCCAGTAGGATGCTCTTATATCGCCGGAAGTTGTGGAAACAAATCCCTGCATTGCAGTCATCAATGCTCCACCTAATATGGCCATAACAAGAAATGAACCTCCAACTTTTGCCTCACCATCGTGTAGACCATTTAACGCAAGTCCGTAAATTGTAGGAAACATCAGCGACATGAAGAAAGAGACGATAACTAACCCGATCACACCGGTCATTCCGTAACTAAATATTGAAATCAAGGTGGCTACAACTGCACAGAATGCTGCAAAAGCCAGCAGTAATCCCGGTTGAAGGTATTTCATCAATGCGGTAAAGATAAAACGGGAACACATAAAGAGGACAATAGAGGCGAGGTAGAAAGAGTTACCTATATTCTCAGCAGTGGTCTGTGAACCGAAATTCCACAAATCACTCCATAAAGGGTAGTTTTGTATGAACTCTGTCACTTTTTCCGGAACTATCGCATCCGTATCAGCATTTACCATTCCAAGGGTTTTCATCACGTAACGAATGGTATAAGACCAAACTCCGATTTGAGCACCTACATAAAAGAACTGCGCGACAACTCCGGCAGTATAATTCTTTCGTTTTGCAAGGCTCTTCATGGTCTGAAGAAAAGATGTCTTGTCTGTATCAGAGCCTTTAGGCATGTTTTTGTAAGAAATAATAATGACCAGAAGAATCAGCAAGGTTATTCCAACACACATATAGGTGGTGGTAACAGCAAATAATTCACGGGTTTGAGTTGCCTGGAGTTGTTGAGCATCCATTTCATTCTTATTTGCGCTTAATTGCGAAAGTATGAAATACTGGCTGAGCGCGATCCCTGTAATAGAACCGATGGGGTTGAAGGATTGTGCAAAATTGAGACGTCGGGTTGCGGTTTCCGGACTTCCCATCGAGAGAATATAGGGGTTGGCAGTTGTTTCGAGGATTGAACATCCACCAGCCATAATATAAATTGCAAAGAGATAAAAAGCATATGACGCAAACTGGCTGGCCGGGTAAAAGAGAAAGGTACCAGACGCATAAAGAATGAGTCCGAAGATAATGCCGGTTTTAAAATTATATTTGCGGATGAGAAGAGCTGCCGGAATTGCAAAACACGCGTATGATCCATAAAAAGCCATTTGGATGAATGAGGTTTGAAAATCATTCATCTTCATTATACTCTTGAAGGCCGCGAGCAGGGTATCGGTCATATTGTTTGCCACTCCCCAAAAGAAAAAGAGAGAAGTAACCAATATAAAAGGTACAAGGTAATTAGTGCCGTCTTTTCCTTTGAAAAGAGATATTCTAGATGCTTGTTTCATAAGATATTAGTGGTTGTGATCTATTTTATTTGTATAGATAAAACATGCGTTCCATAAGCCTCCATTTTTCAGCAGAAGTGGCTCCAGGAAGTGCTTTTTGGAAATCCGACATATAATCTTCCCATTCAGCCTGACGAGGTAATTTGCTTAATTTATCCATTGCCGTTTCCCATTCAAAATCCAGAGGGGTTTCTACAATCATGAACAACCGTGAACCCAAAATGTAAATCTCCATTTCAAGGATTCCCACCTCTTTTATTCCTTCCCGGATCTCTTTCCATGCATATTCTTCGCTGTGACGTTTACGATATTCAGCAATCAGTTCGGGATTCTCTTTCAGATCAAGTGTCTGACAATACCGCTTTACCGGTTGATCATATTGTTTGACAGTATAACCTTGTTTGTTGCTCATAACGTGAAGTGTTTTTTAGTAAGTTATCATATTTAAATAAATGACAGAAGCAGGGATTGCGAGCAATGCACTGTCAAATCTGTCCAGGATGCCTCCATGTCCGGGTAAGAAGTTTCCGGAATCCTTGACACCAACAGTACGTTTGAGTAATGACTCAAACAAGTCACCGTACGTGCCCGATACAACGACGGTAACAGCATAACCAATCCATTGAATTGTAGTTAGTTGATGTAAGTAAACCGCGCAGATACAAGCCACAGCGATAGCCATAAACGCACCTCCCAAAAAACCTTCCCATGATTTCTTCGGTGAAATACGCTCAAATAAGCGATGTTTTCCAAAACTTACACCAAAAAGGTAGGCAAAAGTATCATTGATCCATATAAATACAAAGATGCTAAGTGGCAGAATCGCACTTTCTATAAATTTACAAGTGAGGAAAACAGCGGAGAGGTTATTACCATTCCCGATAAAGCCAATTCCTTCATTTTCTGCCGGCGTGTAAAACAGATTGAACAGAGAGAACGGAAGTACAATATAAATTTGCCCCATTAGCGTATAGGCTATATTTGCAATTGGGTTCTCTGCTTTCTTATAGATTTCGCTGATAATTATAAAAATCAGGTAAATAATATAGGGGAGAAAGACTTGAATAGGGGAAAGTCCATTTACAAATAAATAGGAAGCAAGAAAAAAGTAAGTTCCACAGAGTATTCCGGCCCATTTTTCTATAACCGGTTTATCTTTCGTTAAACCAACAAGGTGGTAAAACTCCCATAGACTTACAGCTACAATAATTGCAAATACAGAACAAAATAGGTATGATTGCATAACAATACTCGCAACAAGAAGCACGACAAAGATGAGTCCGGTGAGAGTACGTGTCAGAAAATTTTTCATTCGATTGATATTAGACCGGATCACTAACCCGGTTTCTGGTTAGTGATCGGTTTGATTGCTCGTTTTTGATTGCGATTGAGCATCTTCAGAATTACTTTCCGTGTTTTCTTCCGATTGATTTTCATTCGCTTTCTTTTTTTCTTCATTGATTTCGCGCAAATTTTCCTCATTCAAAGAGATAATTTCCTCTGTTCGCGATGCCCACTGACGTTTACCAAACAGGCGTTCCAGATCTTCCGCATAGATTACCTCGCGTTCTACTAACAAGTCTGCCAGTTGCTTGTGACACTCTCTGTGTTTAACGAGCATCTCTTTTGCACGCTCATATTGGTCATTGATCAACGATTTAACTTCTTCGTCTATTAATTCAGCCGTTTTTTCACTATATGGTTTATTGAAAGCAAACTCATCCTGTGCGTTGTAATAGCAAAGATTTGGCAACTTCTCACTTAATCCAAGGTAAGCGACCATTCCATATGCTTGCTTGGTAGTTCTCTCGAGGTCATTCATAGCCCCACTGGATACTCTTCCGATACAAACATCTTCAGCTGCACGACCTCCAAGTGTGGCACACATTTGATCAAGCATTTGTTCGCGAGTCGTAATCTGTCTTTCTTCAGGCAAGTACCAGGCAGCACCAAGAGCCTTTCCGCGAGGTACGATCGTTACTTTTACCAATGGATTGGCATATTCAAGAAACCAGCTTAGTGTGGCATGTCCTGCTTCATGGATAGCAATGGTTCTTTTTTCTTCGACGGTAGTAATCTTATTCTTTTTTTCCAAACCACCGATAATACGATCTACAGCATCCATAAAATCCTGTTTCTCTACAAATTTCTTGTTTCGACGTGCGGCAATCAATGCTGCTTCGTTACAAACATTGGCAATATCTGCACCGGCAAAGCCCGGGGTTTGTCTTGCTAGCAATTCGATATCAACATCTGGCGAAATCTTGATAGGGCGAAGATGTACCTGAAAGATCTCTTTTCGTTCAGTCAGATCAGGTAGTTCAACAGTTATCTGACGGTCAAATCTTCCGGCACGCAATAGTGCTTTATCCAGAATATCAGCACGATTGGTAGCGGCAAGAATGATAACACCACTGTTTGAACCAAATCCATCCATCTCAGTCAGTAATTGATTCAGCGTATTTTCACGTTCATCGTTCGAACCCATGTTCGGGTTTTTACCACGCGCACGTCCTACAGCATCAATTTCATCAATGAATACGATACACGGTGCTTTTTCTTTGGCTTGTTTAAAAAGATCACGTACACGAGAGGCGCCGACACCCACAAACATCTCCACAAAGTCCGAACCGGAGAGCGAGAAGAAAGGCACATTGGCTTCTCCGGCCACAGCTTTAGCAAGTAACGTCTTACCGGTTCCGGGAGGGCCAACAAGTAAAGCACCTTTGGGAATTTTACCTCCGAGGTCTGTATATCTTGACGGGTTTTTCAGAAACTCAACAATTTCCTGAACTTCTTCTTTTGCTTCAGCCAAACCGGCTACGTCTTTAAATGTTTTCTTATTCTCATTATCTTTGTCAAAGAGCTGAGCCTTTGATTTACCGACGTTGAACACACCTCCACCTGATCCACCAACACCTCCAGACATTTTCCGCATCATGAAAATCCAGAGTCCGATGAAAAGAAGTATCGGCCCAAACGTGTACAAAATATTCATGAACCCGTCATTACCCGGTTCCCACACGATCTTAGGTTCGATACCTTTTTCTTCTTTCAAATCATTGAGATAATTTCCCAGGAACTCGTTAGAGCTATAACCAACAGTAATTTTTGAAGGTTGAGAGCTTTTGTTTGACGTATCGGGAAACACATCTTTGATATGCTCCTTGACGATAAATGCATCCAGCTCTGTCTTGCTTTTGTGGGCGACAATTTTTTCGACATATCCGTTTCTCAGCATCTGATCAAACTCTGACCAGTCTTTTTTACCGGAGTAGTTCATGTCGTTTGACAGCCAAAGGAAGATCATCAATATCGCGATAGACGAGTAGATCCAGTATAAGTTGAACTTGAACTTTACCGGTGGTTTTTTATTGTTATTAGAAGGAGTACCGGATGAAGTCGGATTGTTCTTGTTTTCGTTGTCCATAAAACTTTTTAATTTATTAAAATGCAAATATAACTCATATTCTCTGATTAACGGTACATTCCTGACAAAAAATGAGCTACAGCACTTCTTGATGCAATCATCTTTATACTACCTGGCAGGGCTTACTGTTCCGACAAAGCGAATGGGTTGTCTGTTGCGCATGGATACATGAATTCCAACCGAACCATTCGTTTCAAAGCGAAGCGTCCATTTATAGGTGTCATCTTTGGTACGCGAGACGAAGGTAACCTCTTTTATGCCCTTATCTCTCTTTTTTACCTTATAATCAGAAATGGATGTTTCCATCTCCAACCCATTGCTGTGGATATAATCAGTCGGATAAGAACGTCCAAAATAGGGAAGGTCCGAATAGACAGAATCATTTCTCAATGTGAGCGTGTAAATAGTATTTGCCAGTACGGTAGAGGCTGAGGTGGGCTCAACCTGAGTTACTTTGACGGTAAAATTACCTGAATCAATCAGACTGTCCCTGTTGTCTGAATAAACAGCATCCTTTGCTGCGAGCAATTGGACGATTAGCATGAAGCAAAATGTCATGCAGATACTTCTCTTTTTTAAAATACTTTCCATAGTTTCTCCAATTATTAGTATTAAACGACTGAAAATAGTTGCCGGCAAACTCCCGTTTATAAGAGGATGGAACCTCTTTTTCTTTTCGGGGAGTAAAAAACTGAACACATGGATATGAAATAACAAAAATACAAAAAACTGCAAAGTCTTATTGGTATTCGTCGAAATACTTCTTTCCTTTGCATAAAAATATAACAAACAGCTACATGTCAATAACAATATTAGGTATCGAATCTTCTTGTGATGATACTTCAGCCTCTGTGATCCGTGATGAAGTAATGCTTTCAAATGTGATAGCTTCTCAGGCTGTGCATCAGTCTTATGGAGGTGTCGTACCGGAGCTTGCGTCCCGGGCTCACCAGCAAAATATAATTCCGGTCGTACATGAGGCACTGAAAAGAGCAGGAGTGAAGAAGTCAGAGTTGTCAGCCATTGCATTTACAAACGGTCCCGGTCTAATCGGCTCCTTGTTGGTTGGCAATTCTTTTACAAAAGGTTTGTCTGTTTCTCTTGGAATTCCGATCATTCAGGTCAATCATTTGCAGGCACATGTTTTGGCTCATTTTATTAAACAGTCGCCCGATGATACCAATCAACCTCAATTTCCTTTTCTCTGTCTGTTAGTTTCCGGTGGAAATTCGCAGATTATTCGTGTCAATTCATACAAAGATATGGAGATTATCGGACAGACTATTGATGATGCAGCCGGAGAAGCTTTTGATAAATGTGCCAAGGTGATGGGATTACCCTATCCGGGAGGACCTCATGTGGATCGGCTTGCCAAAGAGGGCAATCCGCTTGCTTTTCATTTTCATAAACCCCAGATGAAAGGATATGATTATAGTTTCAGCGGACTCAAGACCTCTTTTCTCTACCTTGTTCGAGATGCATTGAAAGAAAATCCGAATTTTATTGAAGAGAATCGTGCAGACTTGTGTGCATCCATTCAAAAGACGGTGGTCGAGATCTTGATGGATAAGCTATACAAAGCATCCCGCGAACTGAATATTAAAGAAGTGGCAGTGGCAGGAGGGGTTTCGGCAAACAGTGCATTACGTGGAGCATTTGAGACATATGCTGCAAAATACCACTTAAAGATCCATATTCCTCCATTTGCTTTTACAACAGACAATGCGGCTATGGTTGCGATAACCGGTTATTACAAATACATCGACAATGATTTTGCACCCATCAATACTGTTCCTTTTTCAAGAGTGAATATGTAAAGTGCGATTATTCCGTAACGATGATGGGCTGCCTGTAATCTTTAATGCTATCCAACTTGATATTTCCGGCTGGAGTCACTTCTAATGGAGCTACTTTCAGACGGATTGTCTCATTGTTAAATTCAATCTCGGGAAGACGGTTTTTCTCCAATGTGGTTCCTAGCTTCGTGAAAAAAGGAAAGAGATCTTCACCGACGGCAATACTCATATCTTCTACCATTTCGTCGAAAGTAAGTTGCTTCTCCGGTGTTTTGTCCCACCGGGTATTCATCACCCATAACCAACGTGGATACCAAATTGTGCCGTATCGGTCATCCAGTTTCTGGAAAACGTACCAAAGTTTCGTCAATTTGTCATTATAACTGTATAATTCATCCGGATTAAACCGTGCAAGGTCAATGGAGTCACCCTTTTTGTCGCTCTTGAAGAATGAGTTGCAGTCGCGGTTTGGCTTATTCTTGTACGAATCATTAAAAACAGCGAGAATTTTTCCCCGAAACCATCCTGCCTGACCGTTGGATCCGTTAATCGCCTGTACCCAACCGGCTGTACGACCAAACTCATTGGCGGGACCATTGTTCAGGTGTCCCATTTCAAAGGCGAATACATCAATCAGTGAGAGAGGGTCAATGCAGACCAGACCGACTTCTTTCGGTTTATAGGCATTCACAACCCAAGCTCCGCCTGAGCCTGCCGCCAATACAAGATAAATCGGCTCACTTTTTTTGGATGGGAACCATTCCTGTAATTTTTTCTGAGCTTTTGGAAGGTCATTGTCCATACAATCCAAAAGTTCTTTCTTTTGATTCAGCGCGTAGAACAAAACGATATCACCGATATTCTTTTCGAGTTCCGGATATATTCCTCCGCCACCCGCCATGGTTGATGGGACTCTGGGTTCACCGCCAACAGGTTTTTTACCTTCTGCTAACCAATTCAGCCTTTCCGAAATAAGCGCTTTGATTTTGAGTTGTTTTTCCGGAGAGTCGGTTGTATCAGGAATCAAAGTATTCATTGCTCCGACAAGCATCACGCGTCCATCTCCAAATGTCCGACGAGCTTCAATGATCTTTCCGTAATCGCCTTGACGTACAGTTTCCCATTTATTATTCGTACTAAATGTGGCGTATTTATTCTGATTGAACATGTCTGTTTCTTTGGCAAGAGTTGCATCAAACGTCTCAATCAATTTCTCAAGAGACAGCTTTTTGCCATCAGCAGAAAGAGAAAATTCCGGTCCGCATTGAATCAAAAGTCCACCTCCGTTTCTGACAAACTTTTTCAGAGCATCAATCTCTTCCGGAAGATAATCCTGATATCCAGGAAGCGATTGTTCGGTAATAACGATGTTGTATTCAAGGTTTGGTATCCAGGCAAAAGGGAAAATTCCTTCTTTAAAAGGTATGCGAACACGGCACTTACCATCGGGATCCAATACGGAATGTAATGAAGCCTGATTTCCGATCGATCTGAATCCAAGTTCGTTGATACTTTTGTTTAACCCCCAGAGCGTGACAAACTGAGTTTGGTGGGCCATATCAATCAGCACATTGATTCCGTTGTCGTTCGTAATCTTTTGGATAGGTAGGGGGTACTTGTCAGACACGCCCAAAGGCAGAGTCTTACCTTCTCTCCAGTAATTGTCGATTTCATTTTCTGAAAAAGAAACCGATTGAGTTTTCTTCTGACACGATATAAAAGCCAGAAAGAGAGACAATGAAAGTATTATTGAGCAGAGTATTATTCTGTTTTTCATCAGATAAATTATTAGGAACGGTGCGAAGATAGTATATTTTACACTAAAATCAATTACTTCAAGGGAATAAATTTTAGTGTAACTTATTATTTAGCATCAAAATAATCATCTTTGAGTGTTTTATAATCAGGAATCTCACACAAAAAAGAGGCACTCAACATTTCATAATTCAAATGACAACAGAAATGTCTGAGCCCGTTTGTAACAATGATATAAGGCACTCTTAACACACTGTTGTAACGAACAATCTGATCAAACACTTGTTGCGAAATTTCTACATTCGGCGATTTGTATTCAATAATCAGAACAGGCTTTAGCGTATTGGAATACAAAACAGTGTCACATCTTCTTTTTGTTCCGTTCAATTCGATGGATACTTCGTTTGAAAGTAAAGAAGGAGAGTATCCTTTTTCATGGATCAGAAACTGAATAAATTGTTGCCTTACCCATTCCTCAGGTGTTAACGCAACGTTTTTTTTGCGTATTGGATCATAAATCAGTTGTTTCCTGTCAGACTGAATTATTTTAACGGGATAAAGAGGAAGGTTTAATGGCAACATTTAGTATATTTGTTTGCTCGTTGGAAAAAGTAGCTTTGATTCTTTTTCCAAAAGTAGTTTATTTTGTGAGATTGACGATAATAATGCAGCATAGATATGGCTAAAAAAAACATTTCTTTTGAAACAATCATGGATTCTATTCAGAAGAGAGAGTATGTTCCGGTATATGGTTTAATGGGCGAGGAGCCTTATTTTATTGATCGTATTTCTGACTCATTGGAAAAAAACGTTTTGTCGGAAACGGAAAAAGATTTTAACCAGACTGTTCTGTATGGGGCCGATTCCTCTATTTCGCTTCTCCTTGATGAAGTGCGCAGATATCCTCTTATGGCCGATTACCATGTGGTCATTGTGAAAGAGGCACAAAGTCTAGATCATCTAGAAGAACTGATAAAGTATTTGCAAAACCCACTCTCAACGACAATTCTTGTCATCAATTACAAATACGGTAAAATTGATCGGAAACTGGCGACAGAGATTGAGCGGAAAGGGATCCTGTTTGAGTCTCAGAAAATGTATGATAACCAACTTCCGGAATGGATCTTTCGTACCTTGCAACAAAAGAATATAAAGATTGATTCAGCAGGTGCAAATCTCCTTTCCGAGTATACCGGCAATGACCTGAGTAAGCTGGATCATGAAATAGAAAAGCTCTTGATCACCTTGCAGAGCTCGGGTGGCGATACAATTACATCCGGATTAATAGAAAAATGTGTCGGAATCAGTAAAGAATACAACAATTATGAACTGGTACGGGCCGTGTTATATCGTGATGTTTTAAAGGCAAACCGTATCGTCAATTATTTTGAGAAGAATCCCAAGAAGAATCCGCTGCTTATTTCTACAGCCACCCTTTTTAATAGTTTCTCAACGCTCGTTATTGCCTATTCCCAAAAAGACCGTTCGCAGAAAGCTTTGTCCGACTATTTGGGGTTGAAGAATTATTATCAATGGAAAGACATTGAGGCAGGGTTGTCAAATTTCTCTCCCATTCAGGTTGTTCGGGCCATCTCTTATTTAAGAGAATATGACGGCAAATCAAAAGGAGCAAACGGAAACTCTACAGAAGATGGAGAACTACTCCGAGAACTGATATATAAGTTACTTCATTGATGCTCTTATCTTCAAATCGGAGCAATTCATCCCCTTACATTCTATTCCGACAAAAAATGTTTCGAGTAATTTGAATCTAACTCATTGTGATTCAATTTAAAATACGCGATTCTCACCCTCTGAGAATCGCGTATTTTTTTATTCCTGTAAATCTGTCCACAAATTTATAATTCTCAGCAAGAATCAAATGTAAAGCAGGGGATATTAGTTAATGATTGTTATTATATTATACAGTTGTGGAATATTAATGCTTTGTTACGATTGTGAATTAATACAAATGTGATTATTTGTGTTGCTTCGTACCGGATAACAATTTGCAATTGCATGTTGTTTTAATAATGTAACAGCAGATGTGTGTTCTATTTGTAAACAGAATTATTTATGCCTTTTGTTTGATGTCAAGTATAAGATAACCAGTTATTTAATGTATTATTTCTTATCTGTATATTTAGTTATTCAGCCCTGTTTTCCTATAAATCGAATGTGAAATGCATATTTATAAGATTTTGATTTATGTAAGTGATATATAACCAGTATATTATAATCATTATACGACATTTGTGGTTTAAATTTGAGGTCAACTCCTAACTAGTTGATAGATTGGGATTATACGAATGTATATCGATCTTTTATTACAGATGTACAAGAAATCAATACACAAATGTAATTTGCATATGTGAATTAAATGTTTTACTTTTGTGCTCAAATTGTTTCATTCTGTATAATTACATTTGTAACCCATCAAAATTCGACGCATATGAAGAAAAGAATCGAAAAATTCATGGAAAAAGAGCATTTGACAGCCTCTAAACTGGCCGAAATTGCCAAAATTCAGCGATCGGCTATGTCTCATATCCTCAGCGGACGAAATCGTCCCAGTCTGGATATCGCTCTGAAGATTCTGGAAGCGTTCCCTACTCTTAATTCCGATTGGCTTATCAGAGGTATTGGTTCAATGTATAAGGAAGAGACGCAAAACGCTTCACTTTTTCCGAATACGGGCTTTGAGAGTGAATTATTTCCGGCCCAGCATCAGGAAAATCCGGAATTTTGCAAGGAGAACGAGTTAAAACCAGCTGAAAAGACATCTAATGTATCAGATAATCAGCCTATTATAATACAAAAAAACGTTTCCAAAAGTGTAACTAAAATAGTCGTTTTTTATTCGGATGGAACATTTGATTCATTCGGCATTGAGGCAAACAGTATTTTGAAGCGATAAGCCCCCTTTTTTCTTCGTTTGAACTTCATCGACATTGGAACCATTGTCGTATCTTTGCAGAATATAAGAAAAAACGATCTTTATGAAGAAATACATTTCAGATCTCCGGCTGGTCTCAACGGAAGAATTGAGTTCCGATTACTTTTTAATGAAGTTTACCAGTAATGAACCCCTCCCGGAGATGCTTCCCGGACAATTTGTCGAGGTAAAAGTGGACAATTCACCCACAACTTTTCTTCGTCGTCCGATATCCGTCAACTATGTAGATAAGGAAACCAACGAATTGTGGCTTTTAATCCATGCTATCGGCGACGGTACACGCGTTTTATCGGCCCTTCCTGTCAATTCTATAGTCAATATGGTATATCCCCTCGGAAATTCCTTTACAATGCCTGAAAAAGCCTCAGAAAGGCTCTTATTGGTAGGTGGAGGCGTTGGTACTGCTCCGATGCTATATCTGGGAGCCCAATTATACGCTCATGGATTCCATCCCACCTTTTTATTGGGGGCCCGTACAGCTTCCGGAATCCTTCAACTCGAGCATTTTGAGCGCTTTGGAGCCGTTTTCTGTACAACAGAGGATGGAACTATGGGAGAAAAAGGATTTGTAACCCAGCACTCTGTATTGGCTTCACAGCCCGCTTTCAGCCGTATTTACTCCTGTGGTCCCAAGCCTATGATGATGGCTGTAGCCTCTTATGCCCGCAAAAACAATATTCCATGCGAAGTTTCTCTTGAGAATACCATGGCATGTGGCGTTGGAGCCTGTCTCTGCTGCGTAGAAGATACCCAAAAAGGCAATGTGTGTGTGTGTACCGAAGGTCCTGTATTTAATATTAATCAACTGAAATGGCCAATTTAAGTGTATCAATTCATAATCTGTCATTAAAAAACCCCGTAATGACAGCATCCGGTACCTTCGGATACGGACCGGAGTTCTCCGATTTCATTGATGTAACACGCCTGGGAGCGGTTATAGTCAAGGGTACAACGTTAAACTACCGGGAAGGCAACCCATATCCCCGTATGGCAGAAACCCCTTCCGGCATGCTTAATGCGGTAGGTTTGCAGAATAAGGGTGTCAATTACTTTGCTGAGCATATCTATCCATCCATAAAAGGATTGAATGACAATATAATAGTCAACGTATCAGGCTCTCAGATAGAAGATTACGTGGCAACAGCCGAGAAAGTCGCACAATTGGACGGAGTTACCGCGATCGAGCTAAACATCTCCTGTCCAAATGTAAAACAAGGAGGAATGGCCTTTGGAGTAACAGCCTGTGGCGCTGCAGAAGTAACTAAGGCAGTTCGTAAGGTCTATCCAAAGACGCTGATAGTCAAGCTATCACCCAATGTAACAAGCATCTCAGACATCGCTAAGGCAGTAGAAGCCGAAGGAGCCGATAGTGTCTCTCTGATCAACACCATTCTGGGGATGGCCATTGATGCCGAGAGACGTAAGCCGGTGCTTTCCACCATCACAGGAGGGCTTTCAGGGCCTGCTGTAAAGCCTGTGGCACTTCGTATGGTATGGCAGGTGGCACAAGCCGTACAGATCCCTGTAATCGGTCTGGGAGGCATCATGAACTGGAAAGATGCCGTTGAGTTCCTTTTGGCAGGTGCAACCGCCATACAGATAGGTACAGCCAACTTTATTGATCCTGCGGTTACGGTCAAAATAATAGACGGAATCAATGAATATCTCGACCGCAACAACTTCTCTTCCGTACAAGAAATAATAGGAGCCCTGGAAGTGTAGGACGGAAAAATTACAATATTAAATAGCTAAAAGCATGATTATCTGCTAAAAACAGATGAAATCATGCTTTTTTGTTTAAAAAAGTATCAAATATTTTTGGTGATTAAATAATATTGTATATATTCGCCGCCAGATTTGTATAAAAAGCAGTTATCTAATTGATTATAAGACCTATCTAGTTCGCATGATACGAAAGATACTTTTGTATTTTCATTATATTCAACTCTTTGTGCTGGGCGGAGCAAAAAGGGGGTCTATGATGGATATTCAACAGTTGGAAAGCCAATCGGAAAAGGCGGATTCCGGTCTGGAACTACCACTTATCCCTTCCCAAACATCCTTATCCACACCTGTTTTGCGGTCTAGCGGCATTCATGCCATCAGACTGAGGCAATTACTGTTGCCCTTACCCTTCCGACAGCGCAAGCTGTATGCACTGATCCTATAAAAAAGAGCTCCTGAATGACGTTACAGGTGGTGGATTTACTCTTTGAGCAGGTCTGGTCGGATTCTTTTTGTACGTTCGATAGCTTGTTGCAGTTCCCAGTCGTGGATATTTTTCTCATGACCTGAAAGCAGTACATCCGGAACCTTCCATCCATTATACTCAGCAGGACGGGTATAGACAGGAGGAGCAAGCAGATCATCCTGAAAGCAGTCGGAAAGCGCAGATTGTTCATCGGAAATCACTCCCGGAATAATACGCACCACCGCATCAGCGATAACCGCGGCAGCAAGTTCTCCCCCGGTGAGCACATAGTCGCCGATAGAAATCTCTTTGGTGATAAGATGCTCACGAATCCGGTGGTCAATTCCTTTGTAGTGTCCACACAAGATGATGACATTCTCCAGCAAAGAGAGAGAATTAGCCATTTTCTGGTTAAACTGTTCGCCATCAGGAGACGTATAGATCACCTCGTCATACTTCCGTTCGCTTTTCAGGAAAGAGATAACCCGGTCTATCGGTTCGATCTGCATCACCATGCCGGCACTTCCTCCAAAAGGATAATCATCCACACGATGATACTTATTGGTTGAATAATCCCTTAGATTGTGCAGGTATATTTCAGCCAACCCTTTGTTCTGTGCACGTTTGACGATAGAATTGTTCAGAGGCCCGTCCAGAAGTTCGGGTAATACGGTAATGATGTCTATACGCATTATTCAGATTTTGTTTGCAAAGCTATAATCTTTTTTCTTTCTTTGCAATAT
>JAQUTK010000008.1 GCA_028709785.1 Bacteroidales bacterium | reverse complement strand
GTGCACGTTTGACGATAGAATTGTTCAGAGGCCCGTCCAGAAGTTCGGGTAATACGGTAATGATGTCTATACGCATTATTCAGATTTTGTTTGCAAAGCTATAATCTTTTTTCTTTCTTTGCAATATAAAAATCAGATATGAATGGAAGAATCAGTAAAGGCTCGCATTGATTTACTACGTAAGCAACTTCACGAACACAATTATAAATACTACGTTTTGTCTGCCCCCGATATCACAGACAAGGCCTTTGATGAGATGATGCGCGAACTTCAGGATCTGGAAAAAGCCCATCCTGACTATTACGACGAAAATTCACCCACGCTTCGTGTCGGTAATGATATCAATCAGAATTTCAAGCAGATCCGTCACCGTTATCCGATGCTCTCTTTAGGCAACACCTACTCAGAAGGAGAAGTAGCCGACTTTTATGAACGGGTACGGAAAACATTAAATGAACCCTTTGAAATTGTCTGCGAACTGAAATACGACGGCACCTCCATCTCTCTGACCTATGCCAATGGCGCACTACAATATGCAGTGACACGTGGTGACGGAGAAAAAGGAGATGATGTCACTGAAAATGTGAAGACGATCCGTTCCATTCCTTTGCAGCTCCGGGGCAACAATTATCCGGCCGAATTTGAGATACGAGGAGAGATACTCATGCCGTGGACCGTTTTTGAGCAGCTCAACAAAGAGCGCGAGCAACAAGAAGAGCAGCTCTTTGCCAACCCCCGCAACGCAGCCTCCGGTACACTCAAGTCACAAAACTCGTCCGTGGTAGCCTCCCGCAAACTAGACGCCTACTTTTACTACCTGTTGGGCGAAGAGTTACCTGCGGAAGACCATTTCTCCAATATGCAAGCCCTGCGCCAGTGGGGATTCAAAGTCTCCGATGCCACCAAGTGCTGTCAAACGTTAGAAGAAGTCTTTCAATTTCTGAACTATTGGGACAAAGAGCGCAACAACCTCCCCGTAGCCACCGATGGAGTCGTATTGAAAGTCAACTCATTGCGTCAGCAGAAGAACCTGGGATACACCGCCAAATCGCCCCGTTGGGCCATTGCCTACAAGTTTCAGGCACAACGCTCCCTAACCCGTCTCAACTCCGTCACCTATCAGGTCGGACGCACCGGAGCCATCACTCCGGTAGCCAATCTCGATCCCGTTCAACTCTCCGGTACCGTTGTCAAACGCGCCTCCCTGCACAATGCAGACATCATTCAGAAACTCGATTTATATCTTGGTGACATGGTGTATGTAGAAAAAGGAGGCGAAATCATCCCGAAGATTGTAGGAGTAGATACAGACTCAAGATTACTACTCGGCGACAAAGTGCAATTTATCACCCGTTGTCCCGAATGTGGCACCCCCCTTGTCCGTTTTGAAGGAGAAGCAGCCCATTACTGTCCCAACGACAGCACGTGTCCCCCTCAGATCAAAGGAAGAATGGAACATTTCATCAGTCGCAAAGCCATGAACATCGACGGAATAGGCAGTGAGACCGTCGATCTCTTTTACCGGAAAGGGCTACTCCACGATATCTCCTCCTTCTATGACCTTCAGGGAAAGGACATCCTGATGGAAGGCATCCGTGAAAAGAGCGTTCACAATATTCTCCAATCCATCCGCGAGTCCATTAACGTACCCTTTGAGCGCGTCTTGTATGCCTTGGGAATCCGTTTTGTCGGCGAAACCACTGCCAAGAAGCTTGCCTTTGCCTTTCACACCATCGATGCCCTGGAGCAAGCCACCCTCGAACAACTCACCGCCGTTGATGAAATAGGAAAACGGATCGCCGAGAGCGTTCAGCTCTATTTTCGGGATGAAACCAATCAGCGGATTATAGAAAAGCTCCGCCATGCAGGACTACAGATGACCCTTTCAGAAGCCAGGATGGCAGACAAGAGCGACAAGCTCAAAGGACTCTCCATCGTCATCAGCGGAACCTTTACCCTCCATTCGCGCGATGAATACAAAAATATGATTGAAAAGCACGGCGGAAAAAACCTTTCCGGCGTCTCGTCAAAGACCGATTTTATCCTTGCCGGAGACAATATGGGGCCAGCCAAATTGGAAAAAGCGGCAAAAATGGGAATCAAAACCATAAATGAGAATGATTTCCTTCAACTAATTAAATAAAATCACTATTTTTGTTCGATAATTCAGTACATACCAAAGAACAATGTTTAGATACTTCATTGAGAGAGCTATATTAAAACAAAATTCCGCACGAAATAAACGCACGGAAAAGCCTCAATATGATGATATAAATACAATTGTTATTCTTTTCAATGCAGTAGATGTACGACACATACAGAAAGCCAAGACAACATTGTTAAAAGACGGTAAGCTTGTCTATTTGTGGGGAATCAATCACACATCCATTAGTTTTGGTCATTCCCAGTCCACCATCATGGATACCTCAGAGTTAACTCTTTTAGGTTTTCCCCGCAAGATTTATGTGGATGAATTTCAATCTCTGGAAGCAGATATGATTGTCAATATGTCCCGCGAATATTCTCCTGCGTTGACTTACCTGATGACTCTCAACGACAAGATCCCAATCCGGGTAGGATATAAAGGAAACGATCCACTGCTATATGATTTTATTTTAGACAAACAGATTGATGAACACGTCGATTTCCTGTTTAAGGAGTTGCTCGTATTCCTGGGAAAAGATTAAGTCAGAAAAAACACTACATTAGTACGATTAAATACAATATGAATATCAAATTACGAGGAATGGGAGTAGCTCTGATTACTCCATTCAAAGAAGACGAATCAATAGACTACGATGCGCTATCCCGCTTACTTGAATATCAAATTAAAAACGGAGCCGATTATCTGGTTATTTTAGGTACAACCGCGGAGACCGCTACGTTGACAGAAGAAGAAAAGAAGGAGCTTTCAAAATTTATTGTTGAAAGAGTCAACGGACGTGTTCCCCTTGTATTAGGAGCCGGAGGCAATAACACCAGGGCATTGGTTCACTTTTTGCAGACCACAGACCTTTCCGGTTTCAGTGCGATCCTCTCCGTATGTCCCTACTATAACAAGCCCTCACAAGAAGGCATCTTCAGGCATTATCGTGAAGTAGCCCAAGCCTCTCCACTGCCGGTTATTCTCTATAATGTGCCCGGACGCACAGGCGTCAACATGACCCCCGACACCACTCTTCGTCTGGCCCGTGAAGTGCCCAATATCGTTGCGATCAAAGAAGCAAGCGGCAATCTCACTCAGATTGACGAGATTATCAAAAACAAACCCGTCGGTTTCTCCGTTATTTCCGGCGACGACGGCATTACCTTCCCTTTGATGACATTGGGAGGGATAGGCGTCATTTCGGTCATAGGCAATGCCTTCCCCAGAGAATTCAGCCGAATGGTCCGTCTGATAGAAGCCGGCGATTACAAAAGCGCGTTGGAGATACATTACAAGTTCAACGAACTCTTCAGTCTCCTTTTTGTCGATGGCAATCCGGCAGGAGTAAAGAGCATGTTAAACGCCATGGGATATATCAAAAATGTGCTTCGGTTACCTTTGGTACCGACCCGGATTTCTACTTCCGAGAAGATCAATGAAGTATTAAACAGTTTGAATATTAAGTACTAATGAAAAGATACCCCGTATTATTCACGCTACTATTCTTTCTTTTTTCCGGCACAGTCTCAGCAGAAGTTGAGTCAGTCAAAGAATTAAGCGAGTACTATCAGTTTTGGGAATCCAAGAAAGATAGCTCCAAGATGATCAGTGTGTTGAAGCGGGGATTCAAGTTATATCCCGAAGAGCACTATTTCATCACCAACCTGCTTGCCATACGATTGGCCCGTCACGATTACAGTGGCACACGCAGTTTGCTGAAGAAAGCCGTCAAAGAGTGCCCCACTGATCCCCTATACTGGTATCTGTTTGGTCAGTACAACGAAGCCATGGGTAGTGTTGAAGAAGCAGAGATGAACTATTTGCAGGCATTGGCGATAGACAAAGACCATCTCAACTCCACAATAGGCATCGGAAGCATCTATTACCACCGTGCCTTAAACCTGATCAAAGAGGCAAGAAACAACGGAGCTCCAGAAGAAGACGCCTTCAAGGTAGCAAAGCCCACCTTTACGCTCTCCCTGTTCTATCTTGAGAAAGCGCAGTTATTGCAAAATGACCATCCCGTTGTTTTGAAATATCTGCTCGACATATATGGAAAAATGGGAGAGACCATCAAATACAATGCCATTGTCAAGCTGATCGGCGAGCAACAATAATTGCCCCCGGTTATTGTCCCCAATAATTGCCACAGGCAAGCGTTACCAGTTGCACATCATTGCGGGCTTGACTATCAAGGCTGCGCTTGAAGGTCTGGTCACCACCATAGCCAATTACACGTCATTGCGGGCTTGACCCGCAATCTCCTTCTATTCGCCGGCATTTTTTTAATTGCTACAGTTCATTGTCGTTTGTTTCAATTCCAGTAATGGTGCGAATAATAGCACATTAGCAAGGTACTGACTTGTGAAGTTACCGATGTTTCAATTCCAGTAATGGTTCGATTAATAGGTTGCCAATCCTGTTCCTTTGTGCTTTCTGCAAGAATGTTTCAATTCCAGTAATGGTTCGATTAATAGAAGGCTACGTACATGAAGCTGTACAAGGCTGAGTAGTTTCAATTCCAGTAATGGTTCGATTAATAGCACGGAGCTTACCGAGGCGCAGGCCTATTTCCTCAGTTTCAATTCCAGTAATGGTTCGATTAATAGATAAGGACGGTAAGAAGTCATCTAATCCTATCATGTTTCAATTCCAGTAATGGTTCGATTAATAGATTCAGGCGACCGAAACAGTGGCGACCTAAACAGGTTTCAATTCCAGTAATGGTTCGATTAATAGAAGGTCAGGTATACACCATAGAAGTTGTCGCCGATGTTTCAATTCCAGTAATGGTTCGATTAATAGACTCATCCGGCAGGGGCTTATCGCCAACTGACCCGAGTTTCAATTCCAGTAATGGTTCGATTAATAGAAATATCTTTCTCCTGAGTTGGTGAGCTTATCAATCGTTTCAATTCCAGTAATGGTTCGATTAATAGAAGCAAGTCAGGAAAGATAGCTGAGTTCGTCATCAGGTTTCAATTCCAGTAATGGTTCGATTAATAGCTCCGACGCTGCAAGTCCGAATTGGTTAATCGTGCGTTTCAATTCCAGTAATGGTTCGATTAATAGTCCGGTAGCAGAATTTCAACACGTCAATGCTCCTTCGTTTCAATTCCAGTAATGGTTCGATTAATAGATTGGCTGGATTCTGTGATTAAGGAGAGGATTGGGTTTCAATTCCAGTAATGGTTCGATTAATAGGGTTCGCCGAGGTAATTAATGATCAACTGAACTTGTGTTTCAATTCCAGTAATGGTTCGATTAATAGCCTGACAAAGGAAGAAGAGTACCCGAAGATCCGAGTTTCAATTCCAGTAATGGTTCGATTAATAGAGACACGCGACCGTATGAATGAGCTCAAGACTGCGTTTCAATTCCAGTAATGGTTCGATTAATAGTTCGGCTGCAGAGAGAAGCGCCAACAAACTGTCTAGTTTCAATTCCAGTAATGGTTCGATTAATAGTTATCACCTTCCACACGCTGACTATCATACTCTTGTTTCAATTCCAGTAATGGTTCGATTAATAGCAGATATTACGCCTGTAAAGTAGAGTTTATTACATGTTTCAATTCCAGTAATGGTTCGATTAATAGGTTGAAAAATACATACCTTTCCAGGATTCAAATTCGTTTCAATTCCAGTAATGGTTCGATTAATAGGGAAAGATTTAAGCGCAACCTCCTGACCTGATACGAGTTTCAATTCCAGTAATGGTTCGATTAATAGTCAACTTCGGAGTCTTCGGGTATGACTTCAGAAAAAGTTTCAATTCCAGTAATGGTTCGATTAATAGACCTGAATCGTGTGTTGCGTGAAAGTTCCAAAGATCTGTTTCAATTCCAGTAATGGTTCGATTAATAGATCCCGTCGTCAGGATCGGTTACGATCGATGTCAGTTTCAATTCCAGTAATGGTTCGATTAATAGTCAAATCCCATTGCACAAGCTATCTTGTAGAACTTTGTTTCAATTCCAGTAATGGTTCGATTAATAGTGATGCTTCTCACGAGAACCAGATCATACGGTCTAGTTTCAATTCCAGTAATGGTTCGATTAATAGTTGTTTCTGTGCCTACTCCGATGTTTTTCAACATCTGTTTCAATTCCAGTAATGGTTCGATTAATAGATCAACTATTCCTGCTAAGATAACCCCTGTCCTTGGTTTCAATTCCAGTAATGGTTCGATTAATAGGAATACTCAACATTTCTGTGACTTGGATATACTTTGTTTCAATTCCAGTAATGGTTCGATTAATAGCACCGTCAATGAACGGATAGAGCTTTAATGTATAGTTTCAATTCCAGTAATGGTTCGATTAATAGTGTAGATGTTTCATATTTAATTATTGCAATATTTGGTTTCAATTCCAGTAATGGTTCGATTAATAGGGAATTGACTGCACAAGTATATGCCTTCATGGATGCGTTTCAATTCCAGTAATGGTTCGATTAATAGGGCCACTGTATTCGATGCTTTGCTCGGATTCCGACGTTTCAATTCCAGTAATGGTTCGATTAATAGTCGGATATCAACAGCCACATTCGTCTTCATAGCCGAGTTTCAATTCCAGTAATGGTTCGATTAATAGGTCGCTGCCAGCTCTCCGATAGACAGATTATCTTCGTTTCAATTCCAGTAATGGTTCGATTAATAGAAGCTCTTCACACTACGATTGAAGTTTCCGGCCGAGTTTCAATTCCAGTAATGGTTCGATTAATAGACTGTAGCTGTCGAGCACTTCATATACTGCTTTGGTGGTTTCAATTCCAGTAATGGTTCGATTAATAGTCTTTCACATTCGGATTCACCTCTTCCTTTACCTTGTTTCAATTCCAGTAATGGTTCGATTAATAGCTTGTACAGGTTTTATACGCGGCTTTGCCGCAAAGTTTCAATTCCAGTAATGGTTCGATTAATAGAGGCAAACGTTTGCTGAGGTGCAAAAAGAGTCAGGTTTCAATTCCAGTAATGGTTCGATTAATAGAAAATTACGCAGAGGTTCCCATTGAGTTGAACCCGGTTTCAATTCCAGTAATGGTTCGATTAATAGGAATTCTACAAGGCAATCACTTCATATATGAAGGTGTTTCAATTCCAGTAATGGTTCGATTAATAGAATACCCTTGCAGGAAATTATGAGCAAAAATCTGAGTTTCAATTCCAGTAATGGTTCGATTAATAGTCGAAACTTTTTTACCATCCACCTTTAGATTGAGGTTTCAATTCCAGTAATGGTTCGATTAATAGACTCGCCGTGCACGCAAGTGTATGATAGCAACATGTTTCAATTCCAGTAATGGTTCGATTAATAGAAAACAAAAAGTATTATGAGTGTATCCTATCATCGTTTCAATTCCAGTAATGGTTCGATTAATAGCGGTGCGGAGTAGGGGGCTGTACGTCTTTGCAGGGTTTCAATTCCAGTAATGGTTCGATTAATAGGAATCCGTTTTTCCCCATGCGGACGCCTGTTTGCTCCAGTTTCAATTCCAGTAATGGTTCGATTAATAGGCCAATCGGTTTCGTTTTCCCACCAATTATCACAAGTTTCAATTCCAGTAATGGTTCGATTAATAGCCGTCCAACAACATAAAAAAAGAATATGTATATCAGACAGTTGCGAGTACAAATATACATATTTTTCTTCTAATAAGTTGTCGAACGGCAATGATATAAAATTCATGGGGTATCGACAATTCACGTTATTTCGTTGATTTTCAGAATGTCAAAGATCAAAAGTACATCAAGAAAGAATACATCTACACATAATCCTTTCATGAAACACTGCTTCGACAACTATAAAAAGTTCCCAATTGATGATAACTCCTTACCAATTATCTCTTTATATAACCATTTCTCTTGTCGGCTCTTGAAGATTATCAAGCTATCCTTATCAGGATCCATGCGTTTAAGAGCCTCTATCTTTAGCTCTTCAAGTTTTACCTCCGTTATTTCTCCCTCAAATACAGAGTTCTGTATCCAATTGAGATACAGTCGACAAAGCTTTAACATTTTGCCTACTCTTTTCTCACCCACGTCATATACCAAAATTACATACATAGCTACCAATACATTTTAAAAGGTTTGTATTCCTCTATTCCCAGGAGATGCTTACTGAGCTTATAACATTCAAGCTTGATTAGATGCTTGTAACTCACATTCCGTTTCAGCGAACGGTGTTGAATGGTTTCCGTTAATCGCTCTTCAATGGCTTTCACAAAAATCTTTTTCCCTGCTTCATTGAGAATGCACTTGTTCAGCTTTTTATCAAAATGTTTCTCTTGAATCTCTTTTTTGTTCAGCACCTTGAAGATCACTCTATCCACAATGATAGGTTTGAATATCTCGGCTACATCCAATGCCAGTGAATATCTTCGTTCACCAGGCGTATGCAAATAACTGATTGTTGGGTTTAGCTGAGTTTGATGAATGGCCCGAAGACATTCGCTGTAACACATCATATTACCGAATGAGATTAGAGCGTTTACCTCATTCCTTGGTGGTTGTTTGGTTCGAACTCCCATCTCAAAATCATTCAAGATAAGATTAAAAGCCTCGTAATATGTCTGCCGGATATTACCTTCAATTCCCATCAGTTCTTCTGGTGTTTTTGACATCGGAATATTTGACGCATACGTATTCATAAGCTCCATCAAAGGTTCCATATCTTTCCCCCGCCGATTATAATATTGTAAGTTCTTCTGCATATTATATTCAGCTCCCAGAATAAATTGATGTGCTATCTCCATACGTTTCTTCTTATCCAGATGAGCCTTGGTTTGAGCGAGGATCATTCGTCCGGCAAGAAGTGTATCTTTGGGCATAAAGGAACCTGTATAGTTTTCGTAATAATCAAAGAAATGCAAGGCTATACCACTCTGTCCAAGAAAGTTGTACAAAGCACTGTTAGCATCAAGCGATCCGAAAACATAGAAACTATCCACCGTCTCAATGGGTATATATCGTGGCTGACCGTCACGTTCTACTCCGTTTTCATCTTCCTCAATCGGAATAAACTTCAAAGTGTTGTCTTTACGGCTCAATCGGCCGGGATTGAAAAGATAATATGTTTTTTTCATTGTTCTTCTGCTACATAACAAAATTCATAATAACTACAATTGCGACATATACCGGTATTGATTACAGGAGGACAATCATCGGAACTAATGATCCTTTCTATATCCTGTTCAATACGAGCAATAGTTTTTCTATCATCATCAGTCAGCTCCACTTTGGAGGTATGTCTCAAAGTTGGATATTCAAGAATACCTGTCACTCCGGAAATGCCATTCCGCTCAAGCACGTGTATATAGAATTTCACCTGCCATTCATGTGCACTTTCTACTTTATCGGAACGCTTGATTTCATGAACAACTTTGTTCCGAGTATCATAAAAATCAATCTTTACACCATCGATCTCAATCTCTTCATACTTTTCCGGACGTTGCGGGTAGGAATTCTCATGAATGAGTTTTCCGTCGTACACAAGTTCAGAAGTATGCTCCATAGTGATGCCATTCGAAAACAACCAAAGTTTTCGCTTGCATATGTGATAGTAATTGAAATGAGTTCCTGTCATATTTAAGTAGTTATATGCATCAATAAAACATTATATAAATTGATTATCGCTAATGATGTCCGTTATTTTTAGCCTTTTTCTATCAAAGGTTTTGCCTAATAATATAACTTTGTTTAGAAGTTCAATTTGTAGACGATTGATCGTATCTGTACCTTTCTTCTGTTTTTCCAAAATTGCTATAACTCTTTCTTCGAACACCTTGGATAATTCATTCATCTCTTTTATTGATAAAAAATCATTCCCTTTCAATCCTACACTTGGTATTGTATTCGTTTGATATTGAATATCTTTATCCCTTTCTTTCAAATCCCCAACCGTATATTTTCTAATACAATATTTTTCATATTGAATTTCTTCAATGTTCAATATTTCTTTATACTGTAAAATCCACTCAAGTGAATATGACAACTCAATATTCAATGCCCTATCTATTATTTGTACAACGATCGAGCTATCTCTAAAACAAAGAAATGTATCCTGATAATTTCGCCACCAATCACTCCATGCTTTTGATGTTGTCCCTTGTGGAAATGTTACTTTTAATGCATTGATGCTTTTGTCTATTTCTGAAAAAAGCTTATACCTATGATATGCTTCTATATTTTTAAAGAAGTTCTCTTCACTCAACCGTCCTCTGAAATAATGAAAAGTATTGTATGTATCATTTTGATCTCTTAAATTATTTTCAATACACCAAATATATTCTCCTTGATAATATGGAACTCTTTCTGAATAAAATCTTTTTAACTGAGTTTCTGATCGGATAATATCAATGTATTGATAATAATTGAGCGAGATTGAATCTCTAAATGCTCTTTTCAATGAATTATATTTAACATTATCAAAACAGATTACAACTTTTCCATCTACATTCCCCCTAGATACTCTACCAAATCTTTGCACAAAATTCTGATAATATCTGCCTGGTTGCATTATGCAAAACTCAACATTATAATTCACGCCAACTTCTGCTTTATTTGTCGAAATTATAATATCAGCTTTTTCAATCAAGATTTGATGAGATTCTTCTTTAGATATATAGCCTGTGCTTTGGTAAATAGAATGACTTGGAAAACATGATGCTAGCTTTTTTGCCAACATTTGAACTTCATTAAGTCTATCCAGAATAATCAAAACTCTCTTTTTTAATTCAAGAACTTTACTTATTTCGGGATTGTATTCATGAACCAATAAACTGATATTAGACGCAGAGCAGAAATCAACATTAATCGTTCCATGAATTGCTCTTGAGTTATGAGGATCGTCAACAATCTCTTCAATAATTTCCTCTACATTACAGTTTCTATTAATAAGGATTTCTTTCAATGCTTTCTCCGGAGTGGCAGAAACAAAAAAAAACTTGATCAGATTATTATTATTCAAATAAATATCTCGCAGATATACCAATGTTAATATATTAGCAATCTGGCTTTCATCATATAAGTGATACTCATCAAAAACAATATATCCAAATCCTTCAAGAAAGTTTTGAAATCCGGCTCTTTTAGTGTTTCGCCAAGTATTTTGATGATAACCTCCATGCATTGCATAATTAATAATATCAGGATTTGTAATAATTAAATCTGTATCACCTTTGCAGAGTTCCATTACCTTTTCCCATCTATCAAAGCCTTTAACTGCAAATTCGTCTAATGTTTTTCCGGTTATCTTCTTAATATTTAAGAAGGGATATGTCTTCGAAAAGCTTTCTTTTAACTCATCAATTAGAGCATTAGTTGGAAGCACTATCAGACCTCTAATTCTCCCTTTATCAAAAGGCTTTGGATTCTTCTTAGAATTAACAATAGGGAAGGGAAAGGCATAACTCTTCCCTGTTCCTGTTGGGGCAGTGATGATAGTAAATTCTGGAAACATCTCAAAATCCAACTTCATTCGTTTCTGCACTTCGTGTAAGAAACATTCCCTACCGTTGGGAAAGATTTCTTTCTCATCTGTCAGTTTAACATACTGAGGCTCAATTTTTATTGTGAACTTCTCCATTAGTCAAAAGATTGTCTTAAAAACTTCTTTTATATTATCCTCTGAGAATCGCTTTAATAAATTGTAGTTTTCGAGCACATATGTGAAATTTGCTTTCTTTTCATCCATCATGATTTTAATAGCTGATTCAAGATTATTGTATACAGTTTTTAAGGTGTAAGCATTTAACCAGAAATCATTTGCTGCAATGTTTGGGTTAACTTCCTCAACTTTGATTAAAGTCTCTTTTCCTGTGCCAACTCTTATTGTAGGAGGTAATTCTGTCACATCTCTTGATAAGAACAAAGCTATAAACTCAGTACCAACACTTATTCCTTGTACTTGTCGAAAGTTTTTGAAAGGTGATTTTCCTGACTTTTCTATTCGAACAACATCTAGAAATCCATCTGTGTTAAACAAAGTATTACGGATATAATTCTCCGTTTTAACGACATTTATTTCTCTCGGCTTTGCTACAGTACAATAAAAACCAAAGTCATTAATCTCTTGATAATAGGGTTTATTCCGAAATTGATATGGATTCTGATTCTCGTTTAAACACCTGTTGAATGCATATGTTAGTGCTAGGTCGCCAAGAAAAGAACCTGTCACCGAAGCGGAAGTTGAACCTCCCGATACCTCGGTGTAATAAAACAAATGATTCAACAAGGTTAATTTGATAGCTTTTACTTGCATACTTTTATATCTTTCAAAAATCTCTCACAATCATTTTTTGATTTCTCATAAAGACCTTTCAATTCTTTTTTGTCCTCGCTTTCCCACAATAATTTTATCTTTCTAATAATCTTATCCGGCATTTTGTAGTTCTCTTCTCCATAAGTAGCTTTCATTGCTGTATCAATAGCGGCTTTCACATTTTCAATTGTCACAGCGCTTTTTGCTTCCCAGTTTGATGAGATACTAAAACTATTAATAGGCTGCTCGAATTTTGATATTCCAAAGCCTAAAATATGGTTCTTAATATTAGAGCCCAAAGTAGTGCTTTGAGCACCATAGCAATTTTCAAAAAGAATGCAAGTCAATAAGTGAATAAACAATTCAGGAGTAACATTTTCAACCGTAATAAAATGAGGAAACAATGCTCCTGGCTTTATATATTGGACTTGAAATAATGATGTTCTATGATTACCGCCTTCTTCATCCCACATTGTGCCACCTTCGCTTAAGGCATTGTGTTGTAACGTTCCAGTTAATTCGTTTACATCTCTAATAGAATAAGCCCAATCATAAATAGCTCTGCTAGAAATTCCAACTGAATCATTATTTTCAGTAACGCTATCACCAAAAAGAATAGAATTAGGATTGCCTAACTGTTCACTTCTTTTTATCACATTGTATCGAAATTTGTCGTCTATTACATTAAACTCACGGCAAATTTTTAGTCCCAATAACTTTTCTTTACTCTTTAACTTTCGAGCAGGTATTTCAATAATATCTTTACTCTCTGAAGCTTTAAAAGTAATAGTCTCATCAGCATAATTACTTCTGATAATTAGATTTCCTGTTACTTCGCGAAGGATTGCAATTTTGATTGTACCTAATGTGTTTTCTTTCAAATCTTTAACAAAATAGGATTCTGCGATGATCTTAAATAGTTCTTCCATAATTATTGGTTGTTTAAAATTAGATTTATAAATTTGTCTGTATATTGTTCCTTATTATCGTCTTTTAAAGAATATCTGATATTCTGTTCTGATATTTCTTTACCTTCTTTCTGAAGTTTATCTTTGATTTTCTTTGAAGTAATCAAATCAATCTTTTTATTACTTATCTCTTTATATACAAAGGCAAATTGGTAAATCCAGTCTTTCTCTCTATTCAAGTTAGGTAATTGACCTTTCCACTCCTTTATGAAAAGCTCATCAAAAACAGCAGTCGAGAAGTCTTTAATTGCTTCTGTGTCGACATATTCATCTAACCTCCTGGTCTTATAAATACTTCCACAAATTTTTTGAATTACATCTTCACGTCCGTGGCCTTGTTTTACTTCCTTTCGCACAAAATCCAAAGCGACCCTAATAAGCCCTGTTTCTTCAGAGCCACTACTTTTGTAACCAATAATTTTAACTTTGGTCGCCAGTTCTGCTAACTTTTCTGTTACTGTCATGCCGGTAAATAATTTGAGATTGTTATTAATGAATTCACTTAATTTTACGTATACCTTTTTTTTGTCATCCTCTTTAAGCAAATAATATATTGAAAAATAGGCGTTTCTACTCTTTGAAATTTTTAATAAATTGCCATCTAATTGACTATTGCCAAGAGTGAGCACAAGGCTTATTTCGTTCAATACTCTATTTACATCTATAAAACGAACCTTATCCCAACCCAATAGTTTAAGAAATCTTGGTGCATTCTCATATCGAAATACTTCCTTGTGTGGAAGATATGGAGACATAATTCCTGTAATATACGATCGGATGCCTAACTTCTCGACCATCAGTAGACTCTTTCTAACATAATAGAAATTGGCTTCTATAGTAGGCGCTATATTATCAAAGTTCAAATTGTAAAGATTGTACAGAAACTTTGCATTCTTATCAAATTGAATTGATGCATCTTCGAGCACTTTAATATTTTTGGCTTTTATACAAGCGGTTAAAATGTCTCTATCAATATCTAAGGTTGACTCAAAGAAATCATTGTAAATCACTATATTTGAATCTTTGTCTGAGAAGTTTGATTTTCTCAATAAGTTCTCTTCCGAATATAAATCGGAAATATGACTTATAATATTATTCAATGATGTAATGCTTCTATTACTAAAACCTCTTGCTTTCATTGAAAAAGCGACATCTTCTTTATATTCTTTTAATGCTATACCTCCAGTAAATGCACACATTCTCGATTTCTCTGGAATCTGAGGATTGTAATTATTAAAAGCCTCAATTTGTAAATTACCCTTGAAGGTGAAATGAATACTAAAGAATTCATTGATAAGATTATTCTCTTTCATTTCTTTTGTAAAAGAAGTTATTATTTCATCTTCTAAATTTTTGATGTACTCTTGGATTTCATCTTCGCTTTTTTCAATAATAACAGAATGTGATTTTACAATATTTAAATATATCTTCAGTAAAGCACTTGGAGTCTTTGAAATTGATTCTATATATTTTTTTAAATCAAAAGATTTAGCAATTTGTATTTTTCTATTTTGATCATCAGAGTTAAGAATGATTTCAGAGATCAGATTAACATTCTTGAGGTTCCAAATCTCAAAGTCTTTTCGCCAATTTTTATTTTGATTTGCACATAGCCACTGTATTTTATGCAGACAATATATTTTAAAAAAAACTTTGTGCCAATCTTCAAATCTTTCCTTATCAATATTTAAGTATAATCTATCGTTTTGGATTTTTACAATAATTGGCAATTTATAAACGTCTATGAGCTTCTCATTAAATTTTACAAAATCGTTGAAATCAAGCACCGTATCCTTACTATTGGGCGATAAAGAAAAGAAATTATCAATATAAAAGTCTATTATCTTTTCCAATACACCATATGTAAATTCAACCGAACCTACAAAACCAAAACAACACTTTTGAGCACTTACCTTTGTTAATTTAAGCGGATTAATATCTCCACTGACTTGCTGTGATCTTTTTTGTATTTTCCGAACTTCAGTTTCAGTTAAATCCTCTCCAAAATATACAAATCCATTTCTTAAAGATTGAAAGACTTTCTTCCCTGATTCAGAAAGTACCTGTCTTGCTGATTGTAATATATTCTGACTTAACAATGTATAAGGATTGGGATTTACTTTTACATACGAAATAGGCAAAGTGTTTATTTCAGAAATTATAGAAAGAGATTTCGATATTGAGTTGTAGAATGTTTCAATTGAATCAAAATTCTGATTTGAAGCAATACTATCGGCAAACTTACAAAGCCTAACCAAAACCTCTTTGAGATGTATCTCACTGAGAGTTATTTTATATTGATTTGCTAAAACACAGGTTCTATCTTCATCTGATAAACACAAGAAATATATATTTCCTTTATATTTTTGGAAATCAGGAAAAAACATTTTGATAGAAACGTATTGATCAATTATTTTATCCAATTCTTTAACGGCATTATTTAACGTATCAATGTTTAATAATTTGTTTGCATCATGAAAGGTATAACCTAGAATGAAGGTTTTAATGTACAACTCCGCTTCTTCTGTCTTTATCCATTTCTTTCTTATCAGATATTCTTCATAAATAAGCAGACTTGGAATTAATCCATTCAAGATATGGATATGATAAGGCATATCAAACTCATTCTTCAATACTTTATTGTCTATAATAAACAAGCCTTTTGCTTCTAACATTGAATGTTTTTTCAATAATTCAGCCAAAACTGTATCAAAATATGTTTGTACAGCGTTCTGCATGACATCTGATTGAAAGTAGTTTTCAATTAACTCGTATTTCATATTACTTTATATTCTATTTTGTTTCTTCGTAATCTTTAAAATTTAAACGTAACTCGTACATTTTGAGTGGAATCCTATAACACTCCAATCATCCCAAATCCCAGACTCCCTTTGCCGCCAATGCCACTCTCGTAAGCAATCTTCATCAATTCTACCGGTGCTGCAAGTTGAAAACGGCACTTAAATCCACGCACTTTACTTTGTTCCGGCGTGTTTGCTTTGATGGTTATGAGTGATGATTCTGGTTTGGAGAGCACCTTAAACTCAAAGGGGAAGTCGTTTTGGGGAAAGTCTTCACCCGTAAAGGCTTTGTATTTCATGAGCAGATTGGAGCGGATTAGCTCCGGAGCTCCGGAATCATCAGGTCTTATATATCTCAATCCACCTTCGGGCATCTTGGATGCCAAACAGATTGAAGAGAGAGTTTTAAACTTCATCGTCTCTGAAAATTCAGGGGAGGGAAGAAGGTCAATGTTCTTTACCGTAAATTGCACTTTTGCATCAGCATTGCCTAGTTCGAAGGTTTGCTGCTGAAACAGACCACTAATAAAGTTTTGCGTGCTTCGTTCGGGTAAGAATGAAATATCCCATTCTACCGTCTCGCATAGGATCTGGATAAAATCACCTTGACGTTTTAATTTTGGTATATGAAGACAGGCAAATGTAAACAGCTTGAATTGTTTATCACGGAATTGAAAGCCATTCTCATGCAGCCATTCTGAGTATGCAGCATCTGACTTTGACAATATCTTATAAATGACAGCAGACTGCTCATATTGGTAGTTCAATGGAAGCAAGTTTCCAAAGGCATATTTATCAACAGCTAATTTGAGTCTGAAACGCATATTATTCCTTATTTATATTGTTACTCTCTTTTATTTTTCTATTTCAACCTAACTTTCCGCTAAATTATTCGCCTACAACGACAAAACATGTCGTTGTAAAAATTATTTATACAAATCTGTTGCTTTTTGCAATCTTTCCCGGATTTTATTCCGGAGGTGTTGGGGTGAGATTACTTCTACAGACTCGCCATAGGAGAGGAGTTCCATGATAAAATCAAGGGTGACAAGCAGATGCAAACGAATGGATATCTCTTTTTCTGTATAGCTGATGATTTCTTGTGAAGAATGTAGCGTGGCTTCTTTGACAAACTTACCTGCTTCTTTTGTGAAACGCAGAACAACTTCTTCGGGTTGTTGACCATCCTTGCTGAAGATTCCGAAGCTGTTGTCGAAATAGTGTGCAACTCCTTCCGGAGGTGTATCGTGTTTGTTGAGCAAACTAAAACTGACTACCCGATCCAGCGAATAAGTGCGTATTTTTCCATCACTCAACCGTTTTGCCAACACATACCAGCGTCCCTTATATTCTTTGAGTAATAGCGGTAAGAGTTCAAATTCCGTTTTTTGATTCTCCCAATCCTTATTATATATAAGGTAGATGATCTGCCGGTTTTTTATAGCGGCTATCATTTGACTCAGATGCTGTGTTCCCAATGGCTTTTTATTGTCGAAATGAAATATCTCTTTGATGTTGTCGAGCATCTTGAGGGAATGAAAGACTTCCAGGTGTTCAATCAGTTTTTCTGTGTATTTGGGATCAAAAGATTCTTCATCAATAGAGTAGGATCTATCCGAATATGAGTAACTAATGTTCATCCTGAAAATGTCGGAGATAGCTATCATGTCACGTTCTAATGTTCGTTTAGAAACATTGAAGTCCACATCAAAGCAGTTGGAAGCTTCCTTCAAACCTCTTTGAATATCCTTTATTGTCGCTTTTTGGTTGCGTTGAATTATTCGGATGATAAGAACATATCGTGAAAGACACTCTTTGTTTTTCATAGCCGAAAGTTGTTTTTGCGAAGATAGACATATTATTTGTATAAATATTTATTGAGTACATAAAAGTTTTATTTCAGGTACAAAAACTATCTCTATCAGGTTCCGTAATCAATCCTTTCCTGATCTCTTTCTTATTTCAAAGCACGAAACAATCATTTCAAAGCACGAAACGATCGTTCTGAACTTCAGAATGATCGTCCTGAACTTCAGGACGAAGAATATGTCAGGTAGTGATGACTTTTGTCTCCCGCTTGCGGCTAAAAACCTCTCCTTATTGAAAAGAGTATGTTGGCTGCAAGTAACGGGGTTTTCGGCGATTTTTCTCAATAGTTGTCGAATCTGGTATGAAAAGTGCTGTTTGAGCAAATAAAAATGTATTCAATTTTTGGAGAGCAAGTCAAAAATGAGAAAATTGACATGCCCTACAAGCTATCAAACGGCATATTTAGGTGCAGGGGTGTAGCAAAATAGTACTTTTTTACTCATTCCTAAATCGAAATTCAAAAAAACAACAGAAATGCGGCACGTTTCAGAAAAAGTACGCTCTTTCATTTGATACATGCAAAATATGCCATAGTTCAAAAATATTAAATACATTTGTATGGTATCGGGTAAAAACGGTGTTTGGCTATTTACTCGTCAATTATTCAACGCAGCGAAGATATTTAATAACTAAAAAAGAATTTATTATGAGAAGATCTATGACTCTTTTCCTGTTGCTTTTCTTTTGTACGCTGAATGGATGGACTCGCCAACGCACAACTGAAGAGATAAAAGCAATTATCGGAACTCAATTTGCTTCGACTAATTCTTCTTCGAAGTCTATCGCGTCCGATGATGCTGCATTCGATCTTGCGGCTACAGCTTCCACTTTTGGAGCTTCTGCCCGGTCTGTGGCTGAGGAAGCTTTTTATATTTATAATCGAGAGGGGGGTGGTTTTATTATTGTTTCCGGTGATGATCGTATCACCCCGGTACTTGGTTATTCTGAAAAGGGTTCTTTCCCTACGAATAGTATCCCTGAAGGGTTGCAAGGATGGATGAATACCTATTCCGAAAAGATTTCTGCCCTGCTCGCCCATGGAGGTGCTGTTCAGTCTTCTCAGCCAATTAATCAAAATGGTGCTGTATTTCCCGTCTCTGTCGCACCTTTTATACAAACTACCTGGAATCAGAATGAGCCTTTTAATAATTATTGTCCCATTTATCAATCGGGTACCGGTGAAATTCAGTCATTAGTGGGTTGTGTGGGTACTGCAATGGCGCAGGTCATGAAGTATTATAATTATCCCACCAAAGGGACGGGATCAAACAGCTATACTTCTCATACCAGAAGTCTCAATGTGTCTGCTAATTTTGGAGAGACGACCTATGATTGGTCAAATATGCTTGACAGCTATGCTTCGGGCAGTTATTCGGAAGATAATTGGAAAGCGATTGCTACGTTGATGTATCATTGCGGAGTGTCTGTCAATATGGACTATTGCAATGATGATCAGGGTTCCAGCAGTGCTGTAGCTCACGAAATTGTAAATTCATTGGTCAAATACTTTGGTTACGATACCCATATGAGTACGTTATCCAGAGATTATTTTTCGACTGGCGAATGGATGACTCTTATCAAATCGGAGTTGACCGCGTTGCGTCCAGTCATCTATAGCGGCTTTTCTACCTATAACGGCGGACATGCTTTTATAGTAGATGGTTATGATAAAAATGATTTGTTGCATGTGAACTGGGGGTATGGCGGCCATTTTGACGGGTATTATAACCTGAGTATTTTAAACCCCAAAGATGGAACAAACAGTGGTTATAACTATTCTGAGAACTACTACTACAATCAAAGTATGCAGATCGGTATTCAGAAACCTACGGCCGGGAGTATCTACCATCCTTTGTTGACGCTGGAAAATGAACTGACTCCTTCTGCTACATCTGTGGGACGAAACGACCTCATTGATATAGATAAGGTTGTATTGATGAATAATGGTGCTTCTTTTAAGGGAAAGGTTTATAAAGCTCTCTACCAGAATGGAACATTCATTACCTTGCTGGATCCTTACATGGATTTGGATCTTAGGAATGGCGAGGGAATGCAAGTGGATTATCCCGGATTTAGGATTCCGGGAAGCGTAACTCCGGGCACCTATCAGCTTTATATCGTTGGGAAGGATGAACACCAGAATGACTGGTCTAAATTGAGAAGTAAGGTGAATGTGGCAAACTATTTGACTGTGACGGTCACGGAGTCTGCTGTTACGTTGACTAAACCGACAACTGACTTTTCTCTCTCTTTGAGTGAAATTACTGTGGATCGCAAGATCTATTCCGGTCATACGGGTCAGATCACCTATTCTTTGGTAAATGGTGCGGTGGAGTTTGACTATCTGCTGGGGGCTATTCTTGTGTCCAACGTCGATCAGCAGGGCAAAGGGGTGTTGTTTATTCATGACTTTGTGGCAGCCAATCAGCAGAAGGAATGTACGCTTTCTACAAGAGTAAATGTGGATCCCGGGGAATATACCATTTATCCTGTTTATTCCATCAATAATGGAGCGGACTGGATTGAGCTGCCATGCACTGCCGAAACGAAAACAACTACGGTGTATGATACCCCGGTTGGGGAGAGTGCTCTTTCTTTGACAGACACACCGGGATTGGAGAAGACTGTTTTGTATCAGGGAGAAAAAGCCTCTCTTTCGGTCAATATAAAGAACGAAGGTGTATTATATGAGGATTATGTATATGTGGTGATTTTTAAGGATCTCTCTTCACCAAGTATCGATTTTCTCTCCTTCCCGGTATATCTTGACAACAAGGAGAATAAGAGCTTTACATTTACTTTTAATCCGCCGGCCGAATCGAGAGCGTATAAACTCACTCTCTATCATTCTGTGAATGGTGAGATAACGCCTTTGACGGATGGAAACGGACAAGAGTTTATTGATTTTCAGGTAGCAGAGGGTACCGGTGTGGAAAAGAACAGTCTGGATGATGTGATGCTTATTTATCCTTCTGGCACATCGGACAGGGTGACGATAAAAGGTGCAAGTGAACTATCGCGCCTTGATGTCCTTAGTTTGGCCGGAACTACTCTTCTTTCTGTGGGCGCGGAAGAGCTGAAGGTGAAAGAATATACGCTTTCGACCGCTACTCTTTCATCCGGTTTGTATCTGTTGAGAGTTACTACATCGGAAGGTACTCAAACAATCAAGTTTACGAAGAAGTAAGGACTGATTGTTTGATAAAAAGAATCCCTGCTTCAGCAGGTTAGCTGCAAGCAGGGATTGCTTCCAAGTATTCATAATCTTCTCTTACTTTTCCTTTATCGCGTCCAGTTGTATTTTCAGGAGTTTACCGTAGTAACTCTCTTTTGCTTTTGAGGAGAATTCGTTGAACAGGAGTTTGTCTTGCGTGTCAAACTCATACATCTGATCCATCATGAGAAAGGGGGCCCACCAGGTTTTCTTGTTATCCGTAATCATTTTGTTCACGCGCACTTGTACTGAATCGTAGATCGCTTTGTTTTCTTTTTGCATTTTCTCAAACGCATCTGTTTGCAACAGTGATCGTATCAATGAGTCATCGTGCGCAACCTGGGCTATCTTTAACGCTTCCAGAATCTCTTTGTTTGATGTGCGGAAACTATCGTATAAGTTATTTAATGTATCCAGATAAGCTAATTTTTGCATGTATAGGGTGTGGATGTCACTGCCGGTAACGGTAATACTGTCGAATTGGTAGCTTAGTTTGCCTTCCGACTCCGTTGAAGCGGCTTTACCGGTAATGGCTATTGTGCCTTTTTCTATCAGTACTTTAAAGGATCCCTCGGTGTTGATCGCTTCTATTTCAAATAGTCTCGGCTCTTTTAACGAGCCTTTGAAGGTGAAAGATCCATCTTTGACAATGGACTGGGCAACCGGCAGTTCTGTTTGGTGCGTGGATCCGGGCATCAGTTCGACAACGGTGCCTTCGGGCAGTCCTTTGATTGTTGCGGTCAGCGTGTAAGAGGAGGGTTGGGAGGTACAGGATATCATTGCTGTCATGAACAGAAGGCAAATCGCAGTGGAAAATGAAGCTCTTTTCATTGTTTGTAGGTTTGATTGTTTTATAAAAGAACAAAGTAAGAGAGAATGTTTCAGATGTACAATATGAATGCGCAGGTTTTTTTAAAAGAATGAGCTGAAGAGATCAAAAAACGATCTGTCGGATTTGATTGAAGAATATATGCGCATTGATTCCATTATTCTTTTCAATTAGAAAGCAAATACAACGAATCTGTATCACATGGATATAAAAAAGTGCAATATATATGTCATTGAAGTAATAAAAAGGATTAAATCAAAGAATTTTGTCAGTAATATGTTTGGAAATAATCTTTTTGTTATATCTTTGCATCGTAAAGCAATATGGATTCTTTTCAATGTAGCTTTATAACGTCTTTTTGAATGAAAAAACGGGTAATTGCTAATCAATATGATAATATAAACAACTCTTCAACGGTGGAGAGATAAAAATCAATAGTTATGTCAAGTTTACGATTTAATGCTGTAGACAAAGCATTCTGCAGAAAGCCGGTAGCAACAGAAGCTCCTAGTAAATTAACTTCCGATTATTATGGGAAGAATGTATTTAATCGCGCTCAGATGACAAAGTTCTTGTCAAAAGGTACGATTAAAGTCCTTTCTGATGCTATTGATAATGGTATGCCTTTAAGCAGGGATATTGCTGATCATGTCGCAGCCGGTATGAAAATGTGGGCGCTTGAAATGGGAGCGACTCACTATACTCACTGGTTTCAGCCGCTGACTGAAGGAACCGCTGAGAAACATGATTCATTCATTGAGTATGATGATAATGGTGGTGTCATCGAAGAGTTTTCAGGCAAACTGCTGGTTCAGCAAGAACCGGACGCTTCCAGTTTCCCGAGTGGTGGTATTCGTAACACCTTCGAGGCAAGGGGTTATACTGCCTGGGATCCTTCATCGCCTGCGTTCATTGTGGATGATACATTGTGTATTCCTACAATCTTTATCTCTTATACGGGAGAAACGCTGGATTACAAGACTCCTTTGTTGAAGGCGTTGAATGCAGTGGATAAAGCTGCTGTGGATGTATGTCGCTATTTTGATTCTTCTGTCAAGAAAGTATATTCGTATCTCGGATGGGAACAGGAGTATTTTCTGGTGGATGAAGAGTTGTATGCTACCCGTCCGGACCTGGTACTTACAGGCCGCACGTTGATGGGACATGAAAGCGCGAAAAACCAACAGTTGGAAGATCATTATTTTGGTTCGATTCCTTCTCGTGTGGCTGCTTTTATGAGAGATCTGGAATTTGAAGCTTATAAATATGGCATGCCTTTAAAGACACGCCACAATGAAGTGGCTCCTAATCAGTTTGAGTTGGCTCCTATCTATGAGGAGATGAACCTTGCGATTGATCACAACTTGTTGATCATGTCAATCATGGAACGTGTGGCTCAACGTCATCACTTCCGTGTGTTGTTGCACGAGAAACCTTTTGCCGGTGTAAATGGATCGGGAAAACATAACAACTGGTCGTTGGGTACGGATACCGGCGTTGGATTGATGACTCCCGGCAAGACACCGACAGAGAATCTTCAGTTTATCACCTTCCTTGTCAATGCTTTGATGGCTGTTCATAAAAACGACGGATTATTGAAGGCGAGTGTGATGACCGCGCCAAACGCGCATCGTTTGGGAGCTAACGAGGCACCTCCTGCAATCATCTCTGTGTTCCTTGGTACGCAGATCAGCGCTATTCTGGACAAACTGGAAAATAGCAGCAGCGAAGAAGCGATTGTGATGGATGAGAAGAAGAAACTGAAACTGGCTATCGCTCATATTCCGGAAGTTTTGATGGATTCGACCGACCGTAACAGAACCTCTCCGTTTGCCTTTACAGGAAACCGCTTTGAGTTCAGAGCTGTTGGTTCTTCCGCAAACTGTGCGTCTGCCATGACCGCGCTGACCGCGGCTGTCGCTTGCCAGTTGATTGAATTCAAATCAGAAGTGGATGCGTTGATCGCAAAAGGTACCAGCCAGGAAAAAGCGTTGTTTGATGTGATCAAAAAATATATCAAAGAGTCTAAGAACATTCGCTTCAACGGCAACGGATACAGCGACGAATGGAAAGAAGAAGCTGCTAAACGTGGATTGGATTGCGAGACAAGTGTACCGCTTATCTACGACAAGTATATCACCAAAGAATCAGAGAAGTTGTTTGAGAGTATCGGCGTATTTACTGCGAAAGAACTTGAAGCACGTAACGAGGTGAAGTGGGAGACTTATACGAAGAAGATCCAGATTGAGGCACGCGTACTGGGCGACCTGGTGATGAACCATATCATTCCGGTAGCTACCAGATATCAGTCGATGCTTCTCGATAATGTATTCAAGATCAAGAATGTGTACGATGAGGAGAAAGCAAGCCAACTGTCGGCTCAGGATCGCTCAATCATAGAGGAAATCGCTGAACATATCGCCGCGATCAAAACGAAAGTGGACGCCATGGTGGAAGCACGCAAAGTGGCCAACAAAATTGAATGTGAGAGAAGCAAGGCGATCGCATATCATGATGAGGTATTCCCGTACATGGCAGAGATTCGTTACCATGTAGACAAACTGGAACTTATCGTGGATAACGAGATGTGGCCATTGCCCAAATACAGAGAACTATTGTTCATTAGATAAATCAAATCAAAGGGATGCCAATCGGGTCAACAACCGGTTGGCATTACCCTCATTTTACGTTCATTTCAGTTTATTTTTGTCAGGGATAACAAAACACAACAATTATGCAAAGAAAATATCCTGTAGAAAAAGGATTATACACCCCGGAAGCAGAACATGATGCCTGCGGTGTCGGATTATTGGCTCACGTGCGAGGAGTCAAATCCCATGAAATTGTAGAGAAAGGTCTACAAGTACTTGAAAATATGATTCATCGCGGCGCCGAGAGTTCGGATAACAAAACAGGTGACGGTGCAGGTATTTTATTACAGATTCCTCATGAATTCATTTTACTTCAAGGGATAGCCGTTCCTGAAAAAGGAAGGTATGGTACCGGTCTGGTATTTTTGCCCAATGAGAAGCAGGAAGCAGCCTTCTGTATTCAGACGATCGAGTCTGTAGTTGCGGAAGAGGGACTCAAATTACTGGCCGTCAGAGATGTGCCTGTCAACAGCGACATTTTGGGAGAGATCTCCCGTTCCAACGAACCTTTGACCAAGCAACTGTTTATTACCGGTTGCAGTACGCAGGATGAGTTGGAAACAAAACTTTATATCACACGAAAGAAAATTGAGAAGGCGATCTCTCAGTCATCACTGACCGAGAAGAGAAGCTTTTATATCGTTTCTCTTTCAACTAAACGGATTATATATAAAGGTATGCTTACCTCAACTCAGTTGAGAGAGTATTTCCCGGATCTGTCTAATCCAAACTTTACTTCGGGTTTGGCACTGGTGCATTCCCGTTTCAGTACGAATACCTTCCCGACCTGGGATCTCGCGCAGCCGTTCCGTCTGCTCGGGCACAATGGTGAGATCAATACCATCAAAGGGAATCGTTACTGGATGGAAGCCCGCGAAAGTATTTTAAAGGCGGATGTGCTGGGCGATATGTCGGCTATATTTCCGGTTGTTCAGCCGGGTATGAGCGACAGTGCCTCTTTGGACAATGTGCTGGAGTTTTTCCTGATGTCAGGCAAATCTTTGCCTCATGCGCTTGCCATGCTGGTGCCGGAGAGCTTTAATGCTAAAAACCCGATATCATCCGAATTAAAGGCTTTCTATGAGTATCACAGTATTATCATGGAACCGTGGGATGGTCCTGCGACTCTTCTCTTTTCCGACGGACGGTATGCCGGTGGTATGCTGGACAGGAACGGCTTGCGTCCGGCGCGCTATCTGATTACCAACAATGATATCATGTTGGTCTCTTCGGAGGCTGGTGTCATTCCTTTCAAACCGGAAGAGGTGAAAGAAAAGGGACGCTTGCAACCCGGAAAGATGTTGATGATCGATACTGAGACCGGAAAGATTCAATACGACGCGGAACTGAAAGAGAAGCTGGCCAAAGCGGCTCCTTACAAAGAGTGGCTGGATAACAACCGGATCAATCTGGATCAGATTTCTTCGGGACGGTCTGTAAAATATGGAGTGGATCAGTATGAGAAACAACTCAGGGTGTTTGGCTACCACAAGGAAGATATTGAGAAGTTGATCGTGCCTATGGCAGAAGCCGGTGTCGAGCCTATCTCATCCATGGGTAATGATACTCCGCTGGCCGTTTTGTCCAACAAACCGCAACGGATTTTCAACTATTTCCGTCAGCAATTCGCACAGGTTACCAATCCACCGATTGACTCCATCCGTGAGGAACTGGTGATGTCGCTGAGTTTGTATATCGGCGCGCAGGAGACTAACTTACTGGAAGCATCGCCCGATCTGTGTAAGATGGTTCGTCTGCAATCGCCGGTTATCAGCAATCTCCAGCTGGACTTGTTGAAAAACCTCCGTTACAAAGGGTTCAGATCGAAGACGTTGCCGTTGCTCTTTCCGTTGAACGAGGGAGCGAAAGGGCTGGAACAAGCCATCGACGAGTTGTGCAAACAATCGGAGCAGGCGGTGGATGAAGCTTATAATTATATCATTCTCAGCGATCGCGGGGTCGATAAAGATCACGCGCCGATTCCTTCGTTGCTGGCTGTATCTGCGGTGCATCATTATCTGATTGACAAGCGCAAACGCATGCAGATCGCTATCGTTGTGGAAACTGCCGAACCGAGGGAAGTGATGCATTTTGCTCTTTTGTTTGGCTACGGTGCTACCGCTGTCAATCCGTATATGTCATTTGCCATTATTGAAGACCAGGTGAAAAAGCACTTGTTGCAACTGGACTTTCATACGGCTGAAAAGAATTATATCAAGTCTGTCAACAAAGGTTTGTTGAAGATTATGTCCAAAATGGGTATTTCGACTTTACGCAGTTACCGTGGCGCGCAAATCTTTGAAGCGATCGGTATTGGTTCGTCGGTATTGAACCGCTATTTTCAGGGGACTCTCTCCAAGATTGAGGGAATTGATCTGGAAGATATCGCGCGGGAATCCATACTACCTCATCAGGAGGCCTATCAGGAAGAGGGTAGCGGATTGCTTTCCAACCTTGGTCTCTATGCGTTTCGCAAGGATGGTGAGTTTCATGCCTGGAATCCGGAAACAATCTCTTCGCTTCAGATAGCCACCCGTTTGGGAAGTTTCAAGAAGTTTAAGGAGTACACCCGGTTTGTGGATGAGAAAGAGTCTCCTGTTTTCCTTCGTGACTTTATGGGGGTAAAGAAGAGAGAACCGATTGATATCTCCTTGGTTGAACCTGCTTCGGAAATTACAAAACGCTTTGTGACCGGGGCTATGTCTTATGGCTCTATCAGTATGGAAGCGCATGAGGCAATGGCTATCGCCATGAATATTGTGGGTGGTAAGAGTAATACCGGTGAGGGTGGTGAAGACCCGAAACGTTTTCATATTGGCGAAGATGGATTGAACCGCAGAAGTGCGATCAAGCAGATCGCTTCCGGACGTTTTGGTGTGACTGCCGAATATCTGGTCAATGCGGATGAGATTCAGATCAAGATCGCACAGGGTGCAAAACCCGGTGAGGGAGGACAGTTGCCCGGCTATAAAGTGGATGAGATCATTGCGAAGACAAGACATTCTATACCGGGTATCTCTCTGATTTCTCCTCCTCCGCATCACGATATCTATTCAATTGAAGATCTTGCGCAGCTTATCTTCGATATGAAGAATGTCAATCCGGATGCACGGGTCAGTGTCAAACTGGTGTCTGAAAGTGGTGTGGGTACCATTGCCGCAGGTGTGGCAAAGGCAAAGGCGGATATGATCCTGATCAGTGGTGGCGAAGGGGGCACAGGTGCCAGTCCTTCCAGCTCTATCAAACATGCCGGACTTCCTACTGAAATAGGATTGGCGGAAGTGCAACAGACATTGGTTATGAACAATCTTCGTGGCAGTGTCCGTGTGCAAACGGATGGTCAGCTGAAGACCGGAAAGGATATCATTATTGCCGCGATGCTGGGTGCCGAAGAATATGGTTTCGCAACCAGCGCACTGATCGTTCTCGGCTGTGTCATGATGCGTAAATGTCATTTGAATACTTGTCCGGTGGGCGTTGCCACACAAGACGAAGAGCTCCGTAAGCGTTTTGTCGGAAGGTACCAATATCTGGTGACTTTCTTTAATTTCCTGGCTGAGGATGTTCGTCTGCATCTGGCAGAGATGGGATATACCAAGCTGGATGAGATCATTGGACACTCCGAACTGATCGAGTTTAAGCCTTCGGATGTTCATCCTAAACTGCAAAAAGTGGATCTGTCCAAATTGCTTTGCATACCGGAAGAGGCTGCTGTCAATGATCTGTTGTGCACGAAAGTGCAGGATCATAAGATTGATCATGTGCAGGATCGTGAACTGATTCAGTTGGCTCAAACGGCTATTGATGCGCAGACTCCGATTGAAATAAGCCGCACGATCCGCAATACGGATCGTACAGTGGGAGCTATGTTGTCGGGTGTTATTGCCAAAAAGTATGGAAATGACGGACTTGAGCCTGATACGATCCGGTGTACATTTAGAGGTACTGCCGGACAAAGTTTCGGGGCATTTCTTGCCAAGGGTGTTACTCTTCGTCTGGAAGGTGATAGCAATGACTATCTGGGTAAAGGTCTCTCGGGTGGTAAGATCATCGTGGTGCCACCTAAGGGAAGTACTTTTGCGCCGGAGAATAATATTATCGCAGGCAATACCTTATTATATGGTGCAACGACAGGTGAGGCGTATCTGAGTGGCCGTGTGGGTGAACGTTTCTGCGTTCGTAACTCAGGAGCTATCGCTGTTGTGGAAGGGGTAGGTGATCACTGTTGTGAATATATGACCGGTGGTCGTGTTGTTGTGTTGGGTACTACAGGCCGTAACTTTGCGGCAGGTATGAGTGGCGGTATCGCTTACGTATGGAACAAAGAGGGTAACTTCGATTATTTCTGTAATATGGAGATGGTGGAGCTGAACCTGATGGAAGACTCTTCCGCCCGTAAGGAATTACATGAACTCATAAGCAAACACTATGTAAATACAGGTAGTCCGCTGGCAAAGAAAATGCTTGACAGCTGGGATACCTATGTGGATCAATTCATCCGTGTTGTTCCGATTGAATACAAACGTGTATTACAGGAGGAAGAGATGAAGAAACTGCAACAGAAGATTGCGGAAGTTCAACGTGATTATTAACTAACAATTAAACGATTAAAGCTATGGGAAATCCAAAAGCATTCATAACCATACATAGACAGGAAGCAGGATACAGACCTGTTCACGAACGGATTACTGATTTCGGAGAAGTAGAGCAAACGCTCAATAGATATGATCGTCAGCGCCAGGCTTCGCGCTGCATGGATTGTGGGGTTCCTTTTTGTCACTGGGCTTGTCCGCTGGGAAATAAAATTCCGGAGTGGCAGGATCTGATCTACAAAGGACGCTGGAAAGAAGCGGTTGAATCATTGCATGCTACCAATAACTTTCCGGAGTTTACCGGACGTATCTGTCCGGAGTTGTGTGAAAAGAGTTGTGTGCTGAATATTCAGCAGGATCCGCTGACCTGTCGCGAAAATGAGTGTTCCATCATCGAACACGCGTTCGAAGAGGGATATGTGACTGCCAATCCGCCTTTGCACCGCACAGGAAAAAAGGTGGCTGTGGTAGGGTCGGGTCCCGCCGGACTGGCAACGGCTGCTCAGTTGAATAAAAAGGGACATACCGTGACTGTCTTTGAGAAAGATGAAACCATCGGAGGCTTGCTTCGACTGGGTATTCCTGATTTCAAGTTGAATAAGGGGATCATTGACCGACGTCTGGACTTGTTGCGGGAAGAGGGTATTCTCTTTTCACCCAATACGACTGTGGGGAAAGATATTACAAAGGAACAGTTGTTGAGTGAGTACGATGCGGTCTGTCTGACCACCGGCGCGGGTGCTCCCCGTGATCTGCCGATACCGGGAAGAGAATTGAAGGGTATTCATTTTGCATTGGAACTTTTGCAACAACAGAACCGGGTGATCGCCGGAACAGAGTTTTCAAAAGAGGAACTGATTTCTGCCAAAGGTAAACACGTGCTTGTCATTGGGGGTGGTGATACCGGCTCGGATTGTGTGGGAACTTCTATTCGCCACGGTGCCGCTAGCATTACACAGATTGAGATATTGCCTAAACCACCGGTTGGTTTGAATCCGGATACCCCCTGGCCGTACTATCCCAATGTGCTCAAAACAAGTAGTTCGCACAAAGAAGGCGGCGAGCGCAGATGGAGTCTGACCTCCAAACAGTTTATCGGTGAGGAGGGTAAAGTCTGTGCAGTTGAGGTGGAGGAAGTCATTTGGGACAAAGATGAAACCGGTAGATGGATCATGAAAGAGACCGGCAAGAAAGAGGTGATAAAAGCGGATCTTGTCTTATTGGCTCTTGGATTTGTGCATCCGGTGCATACGGGCCTTTTGGACGATTTAAACCTTTCCTATGATGCTCGTGGAAACGTTAGTGTCAATAAGGATCAGATGACCACTTGTGAGAAAGTGTTTGGTGCGGGAGATACCATAACAGGGGCTAGTCTGGTCGTACGTGCCATTGCTTCAGGAAGAAGTCTGGCTGAAAAAGTGCATGCATATCTGTCTGTTTAGATCTAAACAGACAGTAGAAAAGATAAATAGGGAGATTCAGAATTTTTATTCTGTTTATGATTAAGTGTTGATTAGTTATCCCTAAGGGCTGTCTCCTACGTGAGTAGAGGGCAGCCTTCTTTTTTTTGTTTCTCTTTCAGATCTCATTTCTTTCCGTATATTTGCACCTCATTATTTAATAGTACATGCAATGAAAAAGGGATCTATATATAAGGTGTTGATGCTGACGTTTCTGATAGTGACGCTGACTCCGTGGAGTGTGGCCGCACAACAACCGGAGGTGAATGTGAACGTGGATGTGGTTAGTTCGTACGTCTGGCGTGGTTTCTTTCAGGGGAATGATGGTCCTGCCATTCAACCCACCTTGTCTCTGAGTTGCGGACAATTTAATATTGGTGCCTGGGGATCTACTGATTTCAAGTCTGCCAAAGAGTTTGATCTGTCTGTCGGATATTCCGCCGGACCGTTGAGTCTGACTCTTTCCGATTACTGGTGGGAAGGACAATATGCAGCGGGCTATTTCAACTATACAAAAAACAAGACAGATCACTGGATCGAGGCATCTTTGGGGTATGATTTTCAGGATGCATTACCTCTTACGTTGACCTGGAGTACTATGCTGTATGGACCCGACACGAACGCAGGAGGAGCCAATATGTATTCTTCTTATCTGGAAGCTGTGTATTCAACAAGCCTGAAGGGGGTCGGACTGGATATGGGAGTAGGGATGGTTCCTTTCAAGAGTGATTTCTACGGGTGTAATCGTTTTGCTGTGACTAACCTATTTCTCAAGGGTGAGAAGAAACTCAAACTATCGGACACGTTTGAGCTGCCTGTCTTTGTTCAACTCATCTTTAATCCGAGTGCCGAACAGTCTCATCTGGTGGCTGGATTTTCCTTTTGAATTATTTTCCTTTGTAAAATAAGTAGGGTTTTTCTCACCTTTCTGTAAGATAATTGTCTCTAATTTGAGAATATTGTCTGTTTTTTTTAGAAATATATAGCAATCGGAAGATTTCAATGCTTACCTTTGTTGTCGGAATCAATAAAAAGTAATACGACTATGTGTGGAATTGTAGGCTATATTGGCCCGCAACAGGCGTACCCTATTTTAATTAAAGGGTTGAAACGTCTTGAATATCGCGGGTATGACAGTGCCGGAGTTGCACTGATGAATGATAACCAAATCTTAAATGTCTATAAGGCGAAGGGGAAAGTCTCTGATTTGGAATCCAGTATTGAAAAAAAGGATATTTCGGGTACTATCGGGATTGCGCATACCCGTTGGGCTACTCACGGTGAACCGTGTCAGGCAAATGCGCATCCTCATTATTCTTCTTCAGAGAATCTGGCGCTGATACATAATGGCATTATTGAAAATTATGCCGTCCTCAAAGAGAAACTTCAAAAGAATGGGTATGTATTTCAAAGTACCACCGACACAGAGGTGCTTGTTCAGTTGATCGAATATATCAGGGTATCGCATGAAATAGATCTGCTTTCTGCCGTGCAGCTTGCATTGCGTACTGTGGTGGGCGCTTATGCGATAGCTATATTGGACAGAAATAATCCGGATGAGATAATCGCAGCTCGTAAGAGTAGTCCGCTGGTGGTAGGTGTGGGTGATAATGAGTTCTTCCTGGCTTCTGATGCCACTCCAATCGTGGAATATACCAATAAGGTGATCTATCTGGATGACGAGGAGATCGCTGTCATTAATCGCAATACCGGACTTAAGATTGTCAACCTGAAGAATGTGGAGGTGGATCATGCCATTCAGACGGTTTCTCTCAATCTGGGACAGCTGGAGAAAAACGGTTTTCCGCATTTCATGTTGAAGGAGATTTTTGATCAGCCTTCCTGTATCATGGATTGTATGCGCGGACGTATCAATGTGGAAGCAAATAATGTGGTGCTTTCTGCGGTGATTGATCACAGCGAGCGCCTGCTGGCTGCCAAACGGTTTATCATTGTTGCTTGCGGCACTTCGTGGCATGCGGCTCTGATTGGCAAGAATCTGCTCGAGAGCTTCTGCCGGATTCCGGTTGAGGTGGAGTATGCTTCCGAGTTCCGCTACCGTGATCCGATACTATCGGCCGATGATGTGGTGATCGCTATTTCTCAATCGGGTGAAACTGCCGATACGCTTGCTGCCATCGAACTGGCGCGTTCGAAGGGTGCTTTCATTTATGGAATCTGTAACGTGGTCGGTTCTTCGATTGCCCGCGCTACGCATACCGGTTCGTATATTCACGTCGGACCGGAGATTGGGGTGGCTTCCACAAAGGCCTTTACCGGTCAGGTGACTGTGCTTACCATGCTGGCTCTGACTTTGGGCAGACTGAAGAAGACGTTGAGTGAGGAACGATATCTTGAAACGGTGAAGGAACTGGCTTCCATTCCTGAAAAGATGAAGCATGTATTGGAGCTGAATGAGAAGGTGAAAGAGCTCTCAAAACCTTTTACCTATGCGCATAACTTTATTTATCTGGGAAGAGGATACAGCTATCCGGTCGCATTGGAAGGGGCGTTGAAGCTGAAAGAGATCTCTTATATCCATGCGGAAGGCTATCCGGCGGCTGAGATGAAACATGGTCCGATCGCACTGATCGATGCTGAAATGCCGGTAGTGGTTATTGCGACCAAAAATGGCATGTATGAAAAGGTATTGAGTAATATTCAGGAGATCAAGGCCAGACAGGGAAAAGTCATTGCGTTGGTAACGGAGGGTGATGAGATTATTGCGAATGTGGCGGATCTATGTATCGAACTGCCCAAGACACTGGAATGTCTTGAGCCGCTGATCACTTCGTTGCCTCTTCAGTTACTGGCCTACCATATTGCTGTCTGCAAAGGAAAGAATGTCGATCAGCCGCGTAATCTTGCGAAGTCTGTGACTGTCGAATAATATCAGAGGAAATTTAAGGAGAGCGATTAAAGAGATGTTATTTAACGATCTCTTTGATCGCTCCTGTTTCCGGATAGAGCTCCAGTTGCACAAGTTTTTCGTTCTTACCCGGGTTGAACAGTTCAAGAGGGAGGTAATTGAGTTCTCCGTATTGCGCGATGAGAAACTTACCTTTATTGAGTGTTTTCATCTTATTGTTGTAGATCTCAATCGATGCTTCGCCCGGCACGATGTAGGGCATACCCAATTTACCGCTGTTGATCTCTTTGTCAAGCTTTTTCTGATCCTTTTCCGGCAATAGAGTAATTTCATACCGATCGCCCTGAAGATTCAGATAGATTGGTTCGCCGCTCAGATCTTCTTTGTCCACCACTCCGTTGAAAGCTGAGAATCTGAATAAAATCTCTTTCGCGACATCTTCTCCCGGCTCATAATAGAGGGTCTTAATGGAGGAGGTGCGGGTTACCTTTCCGACAAACTGAGCCACAAGTTGTTTTTCCTCATCTTCCAGCGTCTTTAACATCAGTTTCAAGGCTTCTCCGTCACTGGGCATATTTTCTGCTTCACCGGTGAGAATATCAGTACGGCTTTCGCGTAAGCGATAGATCTGTTGAGCAACAACTTCTGCCATCTTAGAGGTAGAGTTGGCCATGAGCAGATCTTCGGATGTAATCTTGATGTCTGATCCGGAAGCTGCGGCTGTTGGTGCTGTTTTAGTGGCAACGGCTTTTGTTTCACGCTCTCCGGAAAGGTTGAAGCCAACCATAACTCCGTCAGCTGTCAGCTGCACACGTGGAATGGAGAGTTTGCCTACTTCAATCATATAGGTCCGGGTCTGATCGGGTAGTCCGGTGATGGATGTTGTGATGGCTCCCAGTTCGTAATAGACTTTGCTATTCATTACAGCATCCTTTACTCCGAGGTATTTTTCAGCATAAAGCGCATAAGGTCCCGCTTCTTCAACGACTTTAATCGCTTCCACATCAATCTTGAGCGTTGTGACCGGGAGAGAATAGATGACCCCGAGGGCATTGGTTGATTCTTTTGGTTTGGGAATGAAACGAATCTGCGCTTCAGTAATCAGCGACGAGCAAATATAGATTCCTACGCAGAGAAAGAGCTTATGGTTCATAATTAATAATCGTTATACAGTTGTTGCTTATGCAAATGTACTAACTTTTTTATCAGATAGTGGTTTATTTGCCTGAAAAGATGTACTTTTGTAATTCTAAAAATGCCATACACATTTCGCATGTATCTATTTGGTTCATTTTTTATGCACATATCTTGTCTGGTGTTGGGGTTCTCCTACTTTTTAGGTTTACTCACTTATACACACCGATGGATCACGGATCATCCTGATGCCGCACAAGCGCAAACAGTACGAAATGTACTGTCAGGAGAGGATCATCTGGTTGTTGCTTCATCAGATACCTATGACTCTTCTTTCTGCTTTGTGGATATGGATGCCGTCCTGGTTTCAACACGGACAGATATTACTTATTATCCGGTACTCTCTTCTTTATTTATCGCCTCTTCGCGCTCTTTTTTGCCTGTAGCGGAGAGAAGTTCGCTTTTCTGTCGTCCTCCTCCTGTTTGCTGAAAATCAGCAATCTATAGCGATTTCCGGATAGCCTTGCATCCGGAAGAATGCTTTTTTCCCAACTTAAACGATTTATTCTTTAGACAAATATAAACGATAAATGAAACAATCATTTTTACTTATATGCCTGTCATTTCTGTTTATTCCTTTGTACGCAGAAGTACGGGTAAATAATGCATCCGGAGAAATGCCCGGAGACACACTTAAAAGTTACATGTTAGGCGAGATCCTTGTGGTCTCTTCCAATAAGGAGACCAACAATCTCCGGTTTCTTCCTTCCTCATATTCCGTCGTTTCGCCCAAGGCAATCAGCAACAATCAGATTTATGCTTTGAAAGACCTGAGCAGTTATGTGCCCAATCTTTTTATTCCGGATTATGGCAGCAGAATGACCTCTGCTGTATATATCCGCGGTATTGGTGCTCGTAGCGCCGGACAGAGTATAGGTCTCTATGTAGATAATGTGCCTTATATGGACAAATCGACATTTGATTTTGATCTGATGGATATCCAGCGCATTGATGTGTTGCGTGGACCGCAGGGTACACTCTATGGGCGGAATGCCATGGGGGGAATTGTAAATATCTATACCAAGTCGCCTTTTGACTATCAGGGTACGAAGGTTTCTGTGGGTGGTGGCAACCACGGATTGATGCGTGGTAGTATCTCACATTTTAATAAGGTGAATGATCGCCTGGCTTTTTCGTTGAGTGGCTATTACAACCAGGACAACGGTTACTTTACCAATAGCTTTACCGGAAAGAAGGTCGATGATCAGACAAATGCCGGCGGACGAGCGAAACTGGAATGGCTGATTTCGGATACCTGGAAGGGAACTTATTCCGCCAGTTTTGATCATACCAATCAGGGTGCTTATCCGTACAAACGGGTGGATAGTCTGGGACTGCATGATGTGAATTATAATGACAAAGGGTCGTATGAACGGAATACGTTTACCAACAGTGTGGCTCTTACTTATGAGAATGACGATCTGCTTTTTGCTTCAACCACCGGTTATCAGTATAATGATGACAATATGTGGATGGATCAGGACTACACTTCTGATTCGATCTTTACGCTCAATCAGCGTCAGAAACAACATTCGATCAATGAAGAGTTGTCGCTGAAGTCCAATAATAAGAATAACTATCAATGGACGGTGGGTGCATTCGGGTTTTATAATGACAATACCACGGATGCGCCCGTGACATTCAGAGAGGGTGGTATAAATTCCATACTTAAACCTGTGTTTGACAATATCAAACAGATGAACCCGAAGGCTCCTGCAATGACAATTACAGATAAAAATATTGAAATTCCGGGTCTCTTTGAGACGCCGACCTACGGCTTTGCTTTGTTTCATCAGTCTACGTACAACAATCTCCTGATTGACGGACTTTCCGCCACGCTTGGATTGCGTCTGGATTATGAAAAAGCCAAGCTGGATTATGATACGCGTATTCAGATGAATATGATGATCAAACCGGCTGGAATGCCTTTTTCAATGCCTTTTGCTGCCAAAGACACTTTGCTCGGAAACACCTCCAAAGAGTTTTTGCAATTGACTCCGAAGTTCTCATTGAAATATGAGTGTTCGCCCTCTTCTTTCTTCTATGGGTCAGTGACCAAGGGATACAAGACAGGTGGGTATAACATCCAGATGTTTTCGGATCTTATTCAGCAGGAAATGATGAAGAGTTACAGTCCGGCTCCCGGTGCTGCACCAACTTCGGTGAACGAGACTGTTTCCTATGATCCGGAGTATAGCTGGAACTATGAGTTTGGTACCCGTGGTGAGTTGATTCCGGGCAAACTGAATTTGGAAGCGTGCGTCTATTACATTGATGTGAAAGATATTCAGCTGACTAAGTTTGTGCCTTCCGGTCAGGGACGTATGATTGTAAATGCTGCCAAGGCTACCAGTAAAGGGGTGGAAGTGTCTGTGGACGGTGAACTTTTTGATGGTTTGACCTATTTTGCCAATTATGGTTTCAATGATGCCACTTTTGATGAGTACAAGACGAATGTCAAAGTTAACGGCAAAGTGATGGATGTGGACTACAAAGGCAATCATATACCGTTTGCTCCGGGTAATACCGTAAAGGCGGGACTGAGCTATCTTTGGAATCTGAACAAATCGTATGTGGATCAGATACTGTTTAGCGCCCAGTATCAGGGAGCCGGCAAGATCTACTGGTCTGAAGCCAACGATATTGTGCAGGATTACTACTCAACAGTCAACGGAAAAATTTCTTTTACCAAAGGAGATGTTGAGTTGGGAGTATGGGGAAAGAATCTGACTAATACAAACTATAATACATTTTACTTCGAATCCTTAGGCAACAGCTTCCTGCAAGCTGCCAAGCCAATCACGTTCGGAGCAGATCTGATACTTCGTTTTTAAAATTCCTTCCTGGTTTTGTAAATGCGAAAAGCCGGAAGAATCTCGTTTGCAACGCGAGGTCCTTCCGGTTTCCCTTTTCTAATCGTTCTTATACGTAATACTCCTGAAGTAACTTTGCAACGGCCGGATCAATCATGTCTTTCCGGCGGATCTCATCAAAGAGACTTAGCAGATCATTTACTTTCAATCGTTTTTTCTCTTCTCCCTTAAAGTCGTACGCTACTTTTCCGTGATGCATCATGATGATACGGTCTCCGAGACTGACTGCCTGTTGCATCGAGTGTGTGACCATGAGTGTGGTCAGTTTGTCTCTATTGACAATCTGCTGGGTCAGTTCGATTACTTTTGCGGCGGTCTTCGGATCAAGGGCCGCGGTGTGCTCGTCGAGGAGGAGTAACTGCGGTTTGACAGCGGTGGCCATCAGTACGGTGAGCGCCTGACGCTGACCACCCGAGAGTTTGCCTATCGGACTGTCCAGTCTCTCTTCCAACCCCATATTAAGAGGAGCAACTATCTTCTTCAGATCAGCGATGAGTGAGGAGGGAAGTCCCCAACCCAGTCCCCTTCTTTTTCCACGCTTCAGTGCGAGAGCGAGATTCTCCTGAATAGACATTCCCGGAGCTGTGCCGCTGAAGGGGTTCTGAAAGACCCTTCCGATATATTTCGCACGGTTGTTTTCACTCCATTTGGTAATATCTACTCCATTGAGTGTGATGGTACCTTCATCTATCGGAAAGCTTCCGGCAATAGCATTCAGGATGGTGGATTTTCCTGAGCCATTTGTACCAAGCACACATACCCAGCTGCTCTCTTCCACTTCAATACTAATATTCTCAAGTGCTTTGACTTCGTTCACCGTTCCGACGTTGAACGTTTTCTGTATGTTATCTATCTTAAGCATTGACTTTGCGTTTATAGGTTGGTTTTCTGTTGGACATCAATGTCGGAAGGATCAGAGCGACAAAAACGAACAGTGCCGTAATTATTTTCAGATCGTTTGGATTCAGTCCCCACCGCAGTGCGATGGCAACCAGCAAACGGAACAACACCGAACCGATGACTGCTCCGAGGATCACTGCTCCCAGACTGTTATCATTGATGATTGCCTCACCGATGATGACACTTGCCAGTCCCCATACCATCATACCAATACCCATCTGTACGTCGGCAAATCCCTGATATTGAGCGAGCAGAGCGCCTGCAAGTGCGACAAATCCGTTAGAGAGGGCGGTGCCAATGATAATCATCACTTTCGTGTTTACTCCAAGTGCACGGATCATCTGGTCGTTGTTGCCGGTAGCACGCATCGCAGTGCCGATGTTTGTCCGGAAAAACCAGAAGAGAATAAAACTGAATGCTGCGACAGATAATACACAGAAGAGGAGAACCCAGAGGTTTCTTGTGTTGACTTCCCATCCCAGCAGATTGCTTACTGCATCCGGACCGGAGACAGAGGAGGAGAAGCGTTCAATCCAGGAAAAGACTGTCGTTTCGTTCAAAAGAGGCATGTTACTCTTTCCCATGATGTGGAGGTTGACTGAGTATAAAGCGGTCATGACCAGAATACCTGCAAGCAAAGGATTGATCTTGAAATGGGTGTGGATCACTCCGGTCGTTGCTCCGGCAAGCATGCCGACAATAAAAGCGATCAGACAGGCGAGCAAAGGATTCATTCCGGCAACGATCAGTGAGGCTCCTGTAGCCGCACCACAGGTGAAGGAACCCTCTGCGGTCATATCCGGAAAGTTGAAAATTCGGAAACTGATGAATATACCCAGCGCCAGCAGTGCCAGGATCAGTCCTATGGTAATAGATCCGATAAGTAATGACATGTGATTATCTGTTTTGTGTTATATTTTTTGAATGGAATGAACCGGAGCCACCCAGCAAAATCCCTGAATAAAATGGCTCTCTCCGATACCTTTTATCTCCCGCGAGTCATTGGTCAGATGTAAAAGATCCATCAGACTGGTATTGAACATCGCGTCTATCGTTTGATACAGATCAATGCTGTTTTTATTCACAGGCATGTAGGGGAATACCGCGGTATGAATGTGACCTTTTATAGAGGAGCCGGGTGTCAGAGAACGGACAAAGGAGTCGGCTGCAGCCTCACTCTTTTTCGTAATATACCCGATGGAAAGAGTCTGCATTTTCTCGTGTACCGGCTCTGTAGTAAAACGAACAGCCTCGATTACTTCGGGATAGGTGAAGATCCGGGCTCCATCAACGGGAGATACATTCAGCGAGGTACCGGTAAGTCCGTCGCTTTCCGCAATCATCACAAGCACATACTGGTCGTATCCGGTCAGTTGAGCGATACAATCTGCAAGTTGACTCACTCCAATACCACTCATCGCACCTTTACGTTCAAAGTGGAGCATGTGTGAAAAATCTCCTTTAAAATGCATTCCATACAGCTCGGTCAGTTTGCCGATCAGTAATCCGCTGCTGACAATATAGTCCGGCTTTTGCGATCCATCGCCGGGTATATAAGCCATATTCTTTCCTGCTACAAGATATTCGCCAAAGCGTTCCTTACATTCTTCATACGACTCACCGATGCTTCCCAGACCAATGGAAAAGGATTGTTCTTCAGACTGAAACAGGCGGGCATCTTCTGCCTTGAAATCAGAACGCATCACCTTTTCGGGTTTGCCGTACAAGGTGATCTCCATGCTTGCCTTGTCGTTGAGTGGCGCATCATAAAAAGAAAAACCATGAGCGTCATGACCACAGCACGAATCCTCCGGTTTCGTTTTGGCTTCCACTTTGTTGTTGCGCTTACTTAGCATCTCGGCCATTCCCACGAGTTTCAATACCTCGTGTACGTTGTCAGACATGGCTGAGATATAAAAACAACCGCTCACAGCTTGCAGATTCTTGCTCTGCGTGATCAATGAACGGATTCCGGCGGAACTCAGATACTCGATACCTGTCATGTCAAGCGCAATCAGATAGTGTCCTTCCCGCACCAGTTTGTCGATATATTCGTTCAGATATCCTGCCCGGTTTGCATCCAGTCTGCCGGAGCATTTCAAGACAGTCTCTTCGTTGTTGTATTCTACTATAAATTCAAGGTTGTTCATGTATGAAGCATATTAATTAGATTGATCGATATATTTCTTCGGTACCTTGACTCCAAAGTATTTCATGGCATCTGCATTGACACTATAAGAAGTTTTGGATACATATTGGTATGGAATATCCTTGGGCGATTGTCCGTCGAAGATCAGCATGGCCTGTTTGCCGGCATCTACTCCGGCGACGTAATAGTCGCGGGCGAGAACGGCGATCGCACCCGACTTGATCTGTTCGGTGATAAAACCAAAGTAGGGGATCTTGGCATCGTATGCAGCTTTTATGATCGACGAACCGCTGCTTGCCGTCAGGTTGTCTGAAATCTGGGTAAAGGCATCGATCCGGTTGCTGACAAGCGATAACGAGGCGTCGGATACTTCAGTCGCTGATCCGGCAGGCGCGGCAATGAGTTTGAGTCCCCGTTTGACCGCCGCTTTGTTCAGTTCGTCTTTGTAGGAGACAGAGTTTACTTCGTTGGGAGTGAAGACCGTTCCGATGGTTTTGACACCGGGTACAGATTCAATCACCAGGTTGACTAATCCGTCAAAATCACTCATGGTGGATACACCCGTCATATTGGGCAAATGATCGGTAAATGAGTTACCAAGTCCAGCTTTGACAGGATCACCCACATTGGAAAAAACAATCGGTATATTCTTTATCTTTTTTGCCAGAGACTGTATGGTAGGAGTAGAAGAGGCAAAAATAAGGTCCCACTTTTCTCCAGCCACAGACTCGGTGATGCTGTTGAGCGTTGCATTGTCTCCTTGCGCATTGAATGTCTTCATCGTGAAATCAGTTCCTTCCATCATTCCCTGTCGCTTCAGTTCGTCGCGGACTCCCTTTTCCACATTCTCAGAATTCGGACTATCCACGTAGTGAATCAGGCAGAGTTTCAGAGGTTGTTCTCTTTTTGCTTTCTTCTTTTTCATGAGGGTGTATTTCTCAGGAAACGTAATACCAAGCGTTTTGGCTACTTCCTGATTGAGTGTGATATCCTCTTCCACATAGTTTTCGATATCAATGTTTGCCGGACTCTCTCCATTCAGAACCTTAGCCACAAAGGGTGCGGTATGTTTTCCTGTCGCATACCATCCGATACCCACGGCGGCCAGAGCGCCCTGCTGTACATAATCCACATCATTAAGGATAAGAGGTATCTTATTATCCCTGCACACTTTTACAATACCGGGCATGGACTGCAAGGCGGTGTTATCGCCGGTGACCCACACTACATCAATGTTCTTAAGACAAAGCGCATAGGTTGCCTGATATACTTCAGACGTGTTTACTACGGTGTTTTCAATCAGTGTGATTCCTTTATCTTTGATGTATTCACGGGCTTTTTCAACCACCTTCACTGAGTTGATCTCCGAAGAGTTATACACTGTGCCGATGCGCTTTACATTGGGAAAAACATCGCGGATGAAGTCAAATGTCTTTTCCACAGGAGGGAAGGAGCCGACTCCGGTAATGTTGGGAAGATGATCCGTATAGCTTTTTCCGGCACCGGCTTCCAGTGGCGTATAGGTCATAGTGAATACCATTGGATGTTTTTTGACCGTAGATACGGCTGCAGTGATGGCAGGAGTCGTATTGATCAGAATAAGATCAATATCTTCATTGTCCATGTTCAGATGGATCGGTTGCAGGTTTGCCATTTCGCCGTTGGCATGTTGCCGGATGACCGTCAGATTGCTGTCTTCGACAAATCCCAACTCTTTCAATCCGTCCCACAAGCCGACTAATCCGGCCTCCATCGTGGCATCCGGAGCAAAGTATGTCATTCCGATTTTGTAGGTACGTCCTTTTACAGCATGCAGTCCACCTTCCTCTTTCGACTCCTCTTTAGCATCCTGAGAGCGCACGCGGTTTTCAAGATCTGACAACAACAATAGTGCACCGGCAAGTCCGAGCGCAAGGAATCCGTTGATTAACTTCCGTATTTTCATGGTTATTTCTTTGAATCTTTAAGGTTTGTCCAACTGTTACTATATTTTCTGAAGAGCCTCTTCTTCTGACTTACAGATTTTGAAAATGGTGGATAGTCCGGAAATGTCAAAGATTTCTCTGATCATCGGTTGCAGAGAGCAGATGATCAGATCTCCCTGTGCTGCCATGACTTTTTTCTGAGCCAGTAGGAAGACCCGCAAACCAGAACTGCTGATGTAGTTTAATTCGGCGCAATTGATGAGTAAATTATATCTGTCATCTTCAAATAACCGGATTAGTTCTGTCTCTAAGTCATTGGAATTTGTTACATCTATTCTTCCCGTGAGATGTATGACGGTGAAGTTGGATTTTGTCTCAAATGATATATTCATTTTATTCTCTTTTTAAGCGTTAGCATATTCATATTCTCTTTTCTACAATATTCTACATGATCCATGAGCTTGTTAATTAAAAAGATACCCAGTCCACCAATCGAACGTTCTTCCGCAGGAAGAGTAATATCCGGTGGTCCTTGGCGGGTCGGGTCAAACGGTTTGCCGGAATCCATAATTTCGACAGAGAGCGTTTCATCGTCGTATTCAAGGATGAGATAGATCTTCTGTTCGCTGTCATCATCGAAAGCATAAAACAATATGTTGGATATAGCCTCTTCCAACACAAGATTCAGATTCATTGTTTGCGAGTCGGAAAAATCCCACAAATCGGCCATTGTTTCCACCTTTGCCGATAGAAGTGAAAGTTCGTCGACTTTGTTGTCCAGTACGAATTGAATTTTACCTTTTGCTTCCATAGTACACGATCGATAACATGGTGATATCATCCGATTGTTCGTTTTCATTTACATGCAGTGCCACATCGCCGGAAACGACACTGATCAGATCCTTTGGAGTAAGACTGTAGTTTTTCGAAAGCATGGTGATAAGTCTCTTTTCTGAATAAAACTCTTCCTCTTTGTTCTCTGCTTCAGTAACTCCATCGGTATAGAGAAACAGCTTGTCGTTGTCTGAGAGCCGGAGAGTCTTTTCTTCATATTCGAAGGTTTCAAAGACACCCACAGGGATATCTTTTGTCATTTCGAAGGCCTTGACTTCTCCATTCGGGTGGATCAATACCGGAGGATTGTGTCCGGCATTCGTATAGGTCATGATTCCGGTGTTCAGTTCGATGATACCTAAAAAGAAGGTTACAAACATGTTTGAGTCGTTGTTTGTGGAGAGAGACTTGTTGAGCGAATTGACAATGCCACGGGTTGTCATCTGATCGGGAGCTACCGAACGAAGCAGTGTTCTTGTGACTGCCATGAACAGGGATGCCGGAACCCCTTTGCCCGATACGTCACCGATTGCAAAGCAAATGTGATTTTCGTCAAGCATGAAAAAGTCATACAAATCGCCGCCCACCTCTTTGGCCGGATGAAGTGTGGCATAAAGATCAATTTCGATCAGATTGGGGAACGGAGGAAATATCTTTGGAATCATGCCCATCTGTATCTCACGGGCAATTCTCAGTTCGCTTTCTATCTTTTCTTTTGCGATTGCCGTTTGTTTGAGATCTTCGATATACTGTGTGAGCTTTCTCTGCATATATTCAAAGGAGTTATGCAGGTCTTTCAATTCATCGTTCCTCTTAATCAAAGGCAGTTGATTACTGAAGTTACCTTTGGCGATTTCACGCGCTGAACCGGCAAAGTGCCGGAGAGGAATGATTTGTCGGGAGATGATTTTGGATACAATAACCGCAAGCAATAGCAAACCAATACAAACAAGCACAATCAGAATGATGGATATTTTATGGAGTGGCAAATACATCTCTGATTTTGGGAAGACGACTGCGATGGACCAGTTGCTGGATGATAATTTCTTGAAATAAAGCATTCGTTCCACTCCGTTTAAGGTGCTGGATACATAGCCGCTGTTCTCCTTTTGTATTATTCTTCCTATCTCCCGCAATTCCGGATTATTTATTTCGGAGGCATAGCTGAAGATTGTCTGATTCATGATCAGCTCTTTTTTCGGGTGTGTAACGAAAGTCCCGTTTGCGGATAATACAGTTGCATATCCTGTCTCCAGAATTTTCAGAGAAGAGACCGAATCCGTGAACTTGTTCAGAGAGAGATCAAAGGTGATGACTCCCGCGATTTTCTTTTCATTGTTTACATTCTTGTAGAAAGGTACTGAGTAGGTAGTCATCAGTGAATTACCTCCACCAGTGTCGTGATAGGGCTCGCTCCAGCCACTCTTTCCGGTCGCTACAGGGATCTGATACCAGTCCATGTAAAAGTAGTCATACGATGCATTCCCTAATTGCATGGACTTGATTGAATCATTTTCACGATAAGAATAGGGTGAGAAATACAGACCTTCCTTTTCGAAGAAGTTTGGCTCAAAAGCAATGGCAGAACCAATAACATCCGGATTATTTTCGACCACCTGTCTGGTCATCTCATACAATTCGGCGCTGCTCTGTTGCTTATTCTCCAGGATCCATTTATAGTTTTGAGCCACCCGGATGATTGGTAGAATTGTTCGTTCCACATCCATGGCACTTTTGCTTGTGATGATTTCGGCGTTCTTAAGAGTCATCTCTTCTATTTGTTTTCTCGAGAAGAAGAAAAAGACCAATAAGACCAACAGAAACAGAAGCATACAAAAAGATAAGACGTACACCGCAATCCGCAGAGAGAGAGATTTATTCATGTTGAATTGAATTTTCATACTCTTGATCTTATTTATTTTTCATGACTGGTTTGTAAAATTCCTTGAATGCTGTCCGGGCTTTTATGTTTCCGGCCTCAAAGAGCATGTTTTGAGTTTTGACGAAATCACTCTCCGCGAGCTCTCCTTTTTTTACGTTTTTACTTCCCGGATCTATCATGAGAAGTACCTTATCCAGCATCCAGGCCTGGTGAGCCTTGTTGGTCGGCACATGGTTTTTTTTCATTTCCTCCAGAACAATGCTCAGAGTTTCCTCTTTGTTTTCTTTTGCATATTCCCATCCTTTCAGGGTTGCCCGGACAAATTTCAGCAGATCGTCACCGCGCTGGATCAGTGTTTTGTTCAGGCAATAGAGTCCGTCTTCCGGAATATTGAATCCGCAATCAGAAAAAAAGATGCGGTTTAACTCCTCTTCGTTGACACCCGACTGGATAATCTGGTCATATTCATTATACCACATCACTGTCATGGCATCCAGATATCCGGATAAGAACAGATTGACGGTATTAAGTACCGGCACCCATTGTACCTGATAATTGTTAGATTTTATGATCTCTCTGGCTACTTCATCAAACCCTGATCGCCAGATCCCTATTTTTTTTCCATTGAGATCAGAGAGCTCCATGATGCCTTTTTCTTTTTTGGAAACAAACAGCAGTGCTGAGTTTTGAGAAATCTGCGCGATGTTTACCAGATCTACTCCTGCGTCACGGAAAGCAAAAGCAGAAGTAAGAAACTGAGTCGTAATATCCGATTGCTCATTCCTGAGATATTCCACAGAGTTGACAGAAGGGGAAGGGTGGACAATCCTGACATCTAATCCTTCTGCCTTATAAAATCCTTTCTTCTGAGCCACATAGTATCCCGCAAACTGCGCCTGAGGCAGCCATTGGGGGGTAAATGTGAGCTGAGGTAATTCCTGGGCGAGACATTGCAAGCAACAAAGAAAACCTCCAATCCAACCAATCATCAATTTCTTCATACGACGTAGTAGATAAGGAACATTAGTACATACACCTTTGTTGAGACTATTGCTTCAAGAGGAATCACCCAATCTCAAAGCTTGTCAATCCAAATATTCTGCTCATCTTAAGGAGCGGGACATGCCCGACATACATTCGGGCTGTTTCAAAGACTTTTTCCATATTCTGTTTTGATGCCAGATGAATAGCTGATTTATTCAGTTCAGGGATATCCAGATAGATTACGGCACCTTCCTCAACAGAAGAACAAAGAGCCTGATATAAACCTTCAGCCTGTTCCTGATTATCAGCAATCAACGGACCAATCTTGTAACCTTCTCTGCATTTGCGTATCACCCCGTAACCACTGACTCTTCCTTTTCGCATACTGACAAAAACGGTATGATCGGGTTGTTTTACCCAACGATGAAAAAATGAAGGGCGGGAGATAGAGAAACAGGAAGCATCCAGTATTTCTACTTCTTCCATCAATTCGTCAGAGAGGGGAATGATTTCCGGATCTATTTGAGGAGAAGTGACAGCCTTACCCTTCATCCGATAATTGTTCCATGCAATCTTAAAACCGGATTTCATGTAATTGGCCTGTTGAGCTACCACACCATCCAGTCCGATTGTCCGGTTGCCCAGGTAGTCAAATCCGGCCTTCCCAATCTGCAAACCATATTCTTGTCCCCTGTATTCCGGTTTTACAATAAAAAAGCCCATAAACCCAAAAGAGTGGTTATAGGCTACTGCAGAGACACATGCGATTGGTTCATCACCCAGAAACCCAATAAAAAAACCTTTTGGATCAGCTGCGTAATAGCAGGTTCCATCGTGCAATCCCGGGTTCCATCCTTCTTCGGCAGACCATTCTACAAGTATCTGCTCCACTTCTTTCTCGGTTGCATTCCGAATTTCAAACTTCTGTTCCATATCGTTGTGCTAATCTGTTTGATATCATTCTTTTACTTCTTTCAGAAAATCGCGGATAGCCTTTACGTCAGCTCCGGGAGCATCGTGCATGGTGACATGCGCCGCATCGGGGATCTCCACATACGACGAACCGGGGGTCAGACTGTGGTAATATCTTACGTTAGTGGGTGAGGCTTCATCATACTGACCGACGATATATAGCACCGGGACCTTTATATCTTTTAATTGAGGAGTGCGGTCAAAGTCAGCCAATATACCGGTACTGTTAAACTCGCTGGGACCAAACATGTAGTTGTAAACAACAGCACTGATATTTTCAAAAGTAGTGACCAGATCCTGTGACAACGGCTGTTTGCGAGATACATATTTTTGATAAAACAGATCAAGTGCTTTCTGATAGTCCGGGTCATCAAAAGTGCCGCGTTCCTCGTTGATACGGATCGCTTCCCTGTTCTCTTCGGGCAGTGTATCGAGCATCTTTCTGGTTTCTCTGATCCATAAAGGAATACTCAGTGCCGCACTGCTGAAGATAATCGCTTTCACATGTTCGGGATAGGTCAGGTAATAGTCCATTCCCAACATTGTTCCCCATGACTGACCATAGAGATAAAATGATTCAATTCCTAAGGCTTTGCGTAATGCTTCGATTTGATCCACAAAAAAGGGAATAGTCAACAAACTTGTATCGGTGATTGGTTCTGAGCGTCCACAACCCAACTGATCAAAAAAAATAACCGGACGTTCGTCTGATAGCTCCCGTAGAGGATTCAGGTAATAACTTGGAGCACCGGGACCGCCATGAAGAAGTAAGAGGGGAATCTGATCTCCTTCACCGACTACTTCATACCAAAGTTTTCGGCCATTCACATCCAGAAGTGTTTCTCCCGAGTGTAATCTGACAGTTTGACTGGATGCATAGTTTTTCATATTGTATATTCATTGAATAATACAGCGACTGATCAAGGTAGCAGATACAAATCAGCCATAAATATAATGAAATATACAAAACCAACGATCTAATTGGGAATATTTAACAGGAATAAAGAGTGGAGAAGTGGTTCAGATCTTCCAGGTAAAGTCGTAGCTGGAGCGGCGAAGGCGGAAATAGATGGAGCATAAAGGAGTAAGGAGCTCGAAAAGCATAATGGTGAAATAGCAGGAACGTTCCTGTAACAGCGAACTGCTCTTTTCAATGACAAACTGTTGGATACTGTATCGGATAAGAAACAGCAGCGAACCAATGACAGAGAAAACCCAGCCGGAGGTGAAACCTGAGACAATCAGAATGATAAAAGAGGCGTAAAAGAGATACATCGAACTGTTGCGTATCAGTGCGATAATTGATGCGGAACGTTTGTAATAACGGGAAGAGGCGGCATACTTTTGTTTGAAGTTTGCCCAGAGAGTCAGATTGACCGAAGCTTCGGAAATCAAACTATCAGAGGAACACTCTACCCTCGTATTCTTCGGTGTGGTGATGCTGCTCACAAACAGATCATCCTCTCCGGAAATCAGGTCGAGGTGTCCTTTAAAACCTTCCTGCCGGAAGAATAGTTCCTTGCGAAAGGCCATGTTTCGTCCATCGCCTTTATATGCCGAGTGATGAATAGCTCTTCCGAGATACTGCAACGCATCCATCATTCCATCAAAGGCAATAAACCGGCTGATCAAAGAATGTCTGGATTTGAAGTTACTGTATCCCAACACCAGATCTGTCTGCGGCAAGAAGTTGCGCGACATACTTTTGATCCAAAGCGAAGAGGAGGGAAGACATCCCGCGTTGGTCAGCATGACCCATTCGTTGCGTGCCGCCTTGATGCCAATAGTAAGAGCCAACTTCTTGCGACTGATATATTTTGCATTGAGAGGCACATAGGTATGATAGAGATTGGGATAATCGTTTTGTAAGATCGAGACATAGTCATAGACCTGACTGCCATTTCCATCATTGACAACGATCACTTCAAAATCGGAGTATTGCTGTTGCAGAATTGCCGGAAGAGTCTGTTGCAACTCTTCCAGATATTCCGCATATACAATGACTGACACAGGAACCTCTTCGTCTGTATAAACAATCTTGTTTTTCGCTGCTCTGCGCGATTGAAACCAGACCGACCCATAGTAATAGAGATAGCAAAACAGTTGCACCAGCAAAGCCAGCAGTGCCACCATGCATATCCCGATTAGAAATGGATATTGATCGAAGAAAAATCCCATCAGTTTTGTTTCTTGTTAGATAAAATCTTCAGATAAGAATGAGCCAGGTAATTTACGCAGATTGTATTGAGAGGCCATGATTTCACCATAAGCACCTGCCGAACGAAGAGCAAAATAGTCTCCGCGGTGTGCTTTGTTGAGATCAGCCTCTTTTTCAAAACAATCAGATGATTCACAGATAGGTCCTACTACATCGTATTTTTCAAGCGGTTCATCTGAAGAGATATTCTCAATCTTATGATATGCCTGATAAAGCGCGGGGCGGATAAGATCTGTCATACCTGCATCCAGTATAGCAAATTGCTTGGCCGTACCTTGTTTAATATAGAGCACCTTTGAAATCAAACTTCCACATTGTGCCACCAGCGAACGTCCCAGTTCGCAGTGGAATGTCTGTCCCTCATACAAGTTGAGATGTTTGTGGAAAGTTTCAAAATAACTCTTGAAATCCGGAATCGGCTGACGGTTTGGGTGATCATAATCAATACCCAGTCCGCCGCCGACATTAATATGTTCCAGACGGATCTTACGCTCTCCCAGTTTGGTCTGAATCTCATTGATACGCATGCTCAGAGAGGCAAACGGAGTCATGTCGGTTATCTGCGAACCGATATGAAAATGCAATCCCACCAGTTTGATGTTAGGCAGAGCGATCGCAAGGTCGATAACCATATCGAGATCACACAGATTGATACCAAATTTATTCTCCTGCAATCCGGTTGTGATATAATGATGAGTATGCGCATCCACATTGGGGTTGACCCGGATAGCGATGGAGGCAACTTTGTTTTTTGCCGCAGCCAGTTCGTTGATCACTTCCAGCTCCGGAACAGACTCTATGTTAAAGCAAAAGATATCATTATCCAGAGCGGCATTAATCTCCCAATCCGCTTTTCCCACACCGGCAAACACCACTTTTGAAGCAGGAAATCCCGCTTTCAGTGCGGCCAATACTTCGCCACCACTTACACAGTCGGCGCCAAAACCATGTTCACGTATAATAGAAAGTAGCCGGGGATTGGCATTTGCCTTCATTGCATAGTGAATGAAGTAACCGAATTTGCCGGCTTCTTTCTTCGCAGTTTCCAGTGTTTCTCTCAACAAGCCGGTATTGTAAAAATAAAAGGGCGTCTCCGTCCCTTTTATTTTATTGATAGGAAATGTTCCTTTCATAAAGTCATTTACTTATTAAACAGGTAATTACTTAAAGATTGAAGCGCCTTTTTCTTGTCGCTGGCTTTGATCAGGAAGGAGATATTATAATTACTTCCTCCATAAGAGATCATCCGGATTGGAATTTCTTTCAACGCATGAAGTGCATCATCTTCAAAACCAAGATTTTCCCAATCCAGGTCTCCAACGACGCAGATGATACACATCTCTTCATCTACGGTCACTGTACCAAACTTCTTTAATGAATCAAGGATTTCCTTCAGATTCTTCTTATTGTCTATAGTCAGAGAAATGCCAACTTCCGACGTTGTAACCATGTCAACCGGAGTCTGGTAGTTTTCAAAGATCTCGAATACTTTCCGCATAAAACCATGAGCAAGCAGCATACGACCCGATTTGATCTTGATGGAGGTGATGCCGTCTTTTGCAGCCACAGCTTTGATCTTTCCATGTACAAGTTCGTTGCAGATCAGAGTGCCCGGAGCGGTAGGATCCATCGTGTTGAGCAGACGTACCGGAATGTTATTGAACTTTGCCGGAACAATACAGGTAGGATGGAGGATTTTGGCTCCGAAGTAGGCCAGTTCTGCAGCTTCTTCAAAATGGAGCTGACGTACCGGACTTGTGTTCTCCACAAAACGTGGATCATTGTTATGCATGCCATCAATATCTGTCCAGATCTGAATCTCGGAAGCATTGACTGCCGCACCCACCAATGATGCTGTATAGTCACTGCCGCCTCTTTGCAGGTTATCCACTTCGCCATATGCATTGCGACAGATAAAACCTTGCGTGATAAAGAGTTCGGCATCCGGATATTTGGCGAGCTGAACAGCCAGTTTATCTTTGATATAGACAGGATCCGGTTCGCTGTTTTTGTCCGTGCGCATAAAATCAAGCGCAGGAAGTAATACACACTTAACGCCCTGTTCGTTCATGTAGTTGTTTACCAATGCGGTAGAGATCAGTTCGCCCTGAGCCAGGACAACTTTTTCTTCAAAAACGGTAAACAAATCTTTTGTGAAAGAGCGGATATAATCGAAATGTGACTTTACCACCTCAAGACCTTTTTCATTATATTCTTCTTTGGTGTAAAGTTCTTTTATAACGTCCATGTATTTCTTCTCCAGACGGTTAATGATTTCATTCGCTCCGTCAGGATTCTTTTTATACAGATAATCAGAAATCTCAACCAAACTGTTTGTTGTGCCTGACATCGCAGAGAGAACAATGATATTCTGACCATCTCCGCTGATCAACTTTGCTACTTCTTTCATGCGTTGAGCACTGCCCACAGAGGTACCTCCAAACTTTAATACTTTCATTTTCTATTTCAATTAATATTTCTATTGATAACTGATTGTTGCTAATCTCTTTTCAGGTACAAAAATACGATATAATTTGCATTCTACCAATTTGCTTGTCATTCTTTAACTAGCTGAGTCTGTTTCAGAATCAAATTCTTTTTTCAGATCGTTTACTTTCTCCACTTCGACATCCGGCACCAGACAGGTCAAGCGGTTATTTTCGCAGACATAGGTCTTTGCGGGAAACTTGCTGACCCAATCCAGATTATGAGTTGTCATAATGATCGTTGTTCCCAGTTCGTTAATCCGTCTCAGAAGTTCGAGAATCTGTGTTCCGGTCTCCACATCCAGGTTGCCGGTCGGTTCATCGGCTAGTATCAGATCAGGAGCATTGAGCAATGCCCGGGCAATCACAATACGTTGCTGTTCGCCACCCGACAATTCATGAGGCATTTTGTAGCCTTTATTCGACATCCCGACCTCTTTCAGCACCTTATTAATACGCTCTTCCATGTCATCTTTTGACTTCCATCCGGTGGCTTTCAGCACAAACTCCAGATTTTTCTGAACGTTCCTGTCAATCAACAACTGAAAGTCCTGAAAAACGATACCGAGCTTTCTTCTGAGCAGAGGTATCTCTTTTCTTTTCAGCTTTCTAAGGTTATAATCATAAATCGTTGCTTCACCTTCGCTGATGAGAAGTTCATAGTACAATGTTTTCAGCAAACTGCTTTTCCCGGAGCCTACCTTTCCGATCAGATAGATGAATTCTCCTTTGCTCACTTGAAGGTTCACATCTTTCAGGACGACCAGCTCCTTCTGTCTGATCTCCACATTCTCATACCGGATAAGTAGTTCTTCGCTCATTTTACCAATTATTTATGGCGGGTTTTCAACTCACGAGCCAGATCATCGATACGAAGACCTTTGGAAGTAAGCAATACAATAAGGTGGTAAATAAGGTCAGAAGCCTCGTATATCAGCCCTTTTTCAGTACCATTGGTTGCTTCAATGACAGACTCAACTGCTTCTTCGCCCACTTTCTGAGCCATACGGTTGATACCTTTCTGAAACAGGGAAGTAGTATAAGAACCTTCCGGCATTTCCTTATAACGACGTTCAATAAAGTCTTGCAGGTATTTCAGGAAGAGGATATCCTCCATGTCGTTTTTCTCACCCCAACAAGTGTCTGTACCTAAATGACATACAGGTCCGACCGGATTTACTTTGATCAATAACGTATCCTGATCACAATCCTCTTTTATAGAGACCACGTTCAGAAAGTTACCGCTCTCTTCGCCTTTTGTCCACAGTCTGTCTTTGGTACGGCTATAGAAAGTCACCTTACCCAGTTCTACCGTTTTGTTGTAAGCTTCTTCATTCATGAATCCGAGCATCAACACCTTGTTAGTTACGTCGTCCTGAATAATAGCAGGAATCAATCCGCCCATCTTGTCATAATTGAGTTTCATATCGTAATGATTATTTAAATTCGTACTGTAATATGTTGTTCTTTGAGATATTGCTTTAGTTCCGGAATTTTGATTTCACCAAAGTGAAACACACTTGCTGCCAGTGCGGCATCGGCTTTTCCGACTACAAACGTATCTTTGAAATGCTCCATTTTGCCTGCGCCCCCCGATGCGATTACCGGAATATTCAGACTGTCAGCCAATCTTGCCAACGCATCATTGGCATATCCCTCTTTCACACCATCGTGACTCATGCTGGTAAACAAAATCTCTCCGGCTCCACGGTCTTGTGCTTCTTTGGCCCAGCCAAACAGATCTCTGTCAGTTGGAATCCGTCCTCCATTCAGATAACACATCCATGTACCGTTATCTTCAAGTTTGGCGTCAATCGCTACCACACATACCTGACTCCCGAAATGCGTTGAAATCTCTTCGATCAGATGCGGGTTGCGAAGTGCAGCCGAATTGATCGAAACCTTATCAGCACCGGCATTCAGCAGTCTGTCCACATCCTTCAACTCATTGATTCCGCCACCCACTGTAAACGGGATACTGATATTAGCGGCTACCCGTCTGACCAGATCGACAAAAGTCTTACGACCTTCGTGCGATGCGGTAATATCCAGATAGACCAGTTCATCAGCCCCCTGATCGCTGTAGGCTTTACCTAATTCCACAGCATCACCCGCTTCGCGGAAATTGACAAAGTTAACACCTTTGACGGTCATACCATCTTTTACATCCAGACAAGGGATTATTCGTTTTGCAAGCATAGTATGGAAGTTTAGAGGAATCGTTTTAAGTCTTTCATTGAGATACGACCTTCATAGATCGCCTTTCCAAAGATTACTGCCGGTACGTCAGCTTCTTCGAGAGCGATGATGTCGTCCAGTGAACTCACACCGCCACTGGCAATCAGATAGAGGTACGGAAAACGGTCAAGCATCTCTTTGTAGAGCCCGATAGCAGGTCCCTGTAACATGCCGTCTTTACTGATATCTGTACAGATCACTTTATTGAGCGATTTGTTCATGTATCCTTTGACAAAGTCAAACAGTTCGACTTTCGTCTCTTCCTGCCAGCCGTTTACGGCAATCATCTTATCTTTGACATCGGCACCCAGAATGATTTTCTCAGGGCCAAAGGTTTTGATCCAGGAGGTAAACACATCCGGATTTTTCACCGCGATACTTCCTCCGGTAATCATCTGCGCACCACATTCGAAGGCGATATACACATCACTGTCTGTCTTCAGACCGCCACCGAAATCAACGGCAAGTGCCGTTCGGGTAGCTATCTGCTCCAATACTTTGTGATTAACGATATGACTCGCTTTGGCACCATCCAGATCCACCAGGTGGAGTCTGTGGATACCATGATCCTCAAACATCTTCGCAACCTCCAGCGGGTTCTCATTATAGATCTTTTTCTGGTTGTAGTCCCCCTGTGAGAGTCGGACACACTTACCATCAATTATATCGATCGCAGGAATTATCTCTATCATCTTTACAAGTCTAAGAAGTTTTGTAAAATCAGTTCGCCGGTCTTGCCGCTTTTTTCCGGGTGATATTGTGTCGCATAGAAGTTATCCTTGTGAATAGCCGACGTAAATGGCACAATATAATCCGTCTTTGTTATCGCATACGGATTGAGCGGAACGTAGTAACTATGTACGAAATAGACATACGGATTTACAGAATCAATGCCTTTGAATAGGGGAGAGCTGCAATCATAAATAGTGTTCCAACCCATGTGCGGCACTTTGTCCTCATGACGTTCGGGCATAAACTTCTTCACTTCCGTATCAAAAATGCCCAGACAGGTCGTGTTTCCCTCTTCCGAGAAGCGGCACATGAGCTGCAGCCCCAGACAGATACCGAGTACCGGTTGTTTCAAATCACAGATTAATTCATCCAGATGTCGTTCACGAAGATATTTCATCGTGGTTACCGCTTCTCCCTGACCGGGAAAAATGACTTTATCCGCCTTGCGTATCAGTTCGGGATCTGCTGTCACCACAGCTTCCACTCCGAGCCTTTTCAGCGCGTAATCTACTGAGTAGATATTACCGGCATTGTATTTTATAATAACAATATCCATCCGAATTTATTTGTGTTACTCTTTCAACACTGCAAAAGTAACGAAAATCCCGATTACTGCGAAAAGATAGTCCTGTAAAAGGATAAAAAAATAGAGTTGGCTTGTGGATAACGAAAATTTGTGGCAGAAATATTTGCTTCTTTTCAAAATATATCTACCTTTGCATCGCTTTTGAAAAAGCTGGTGTGGTAGTTCAGTTGGTTAGAATACATGCCTGTCACGCATGGGGTCGCGGGTTCGAGTCCCGTCCGCACCGCAAAATAATAGCTGTTAATCGTTTGATTAGCGGCTATTTTTCTTTTTTTGTGTTATAAATCTTGTAATTCCCAAGCCTGAATATGCCGGATACCACCTCGCAAGGGCATTGTAATCTCATCCAGTGAAACGACAATCTTTTCAAAATTGTCGTCGATAGCTTCAAGTGAGGAATACTCTCTTTCAACAGTAGCTTCGTCGGAAAGCATATATGTGCTTTGCAGGTAGATGATACGGTCTGCTTTCCTGGCGACAAAATCGACTTCCTTCGTACGTAAAGTTCCTACATAAACATCAAATCCTTTCCGGCGTAATTCCAGATAGACTAGATTCTCTACAAGATATCCCAATCCATATCCATAGCCCGAATATAGGAAATTCTTGTATGCCAGATCATTGATGTAGTATTTGGTGTTGCCGGATAGGGTATCTTTCCCTTTGATATCATATCGGTCACAGCGATGAATAAGAAACGTATCCTCAATATACCCTATATAAGTGGAGACAGCATCATAGCTTGTTCTGCGCCCTTGTCCTTTAAAGTATTTAACAATATTGGTAATAGAGATGAGGTTTGAAGCATTATTCACCAAGAAGACAAAGATATCTTCGAGTAGTTTTGGATCACGCACATTATGGCGTTGGATAATATCGCGCAACAAGACTGTATCCTTGATGGCAGATATATAATTACGCTTGAGTTCAGGTTTTTGGAGCATGAACAATTCAGGAAGCCCTCCGCTGCTCATATATTCCAAATAGCTTACCCTTCCCTTTTCCTGTTCTTTTATTCCCAAATATTCAGTATAACTGAACGGAAACACTTCAAAACAGACATACCGACCAGATAGCAAGGTTGCCAACTCCCCGGACAGCATTTTTGAGTTCGAACCACTGATAAACAATTCATAACTCTCGGAAAAGTCCTGAGAATAGGAATTGATTACCTTTTCCCAACCTTCTATTATCTGTATTTCATCAATAAAAATGAAAACCTTACCTGAAGGGTTGAGTTCTTTTTTATATGATTTTATCAGCTCGTCCAGATCTTTATAAGATTTCAGAAAGTCGAGGTCAGTAAACTCCCTGTTGATAAGCAACGTGTTTTCAGGATTTACTCCATTGTCTACGAGCTGCTTGGCAACCTGTCTCAATATGTAGCTCTTGCCTGAACGTCTTTGCCCAACGAGTACTTTTATAAGTCGATTGCCGGTATAGTCTGTTATCTTATCGGTATATCCACTCCGCTTATACCCCCAGTCAAGAGTATTAGATCCCCATAAATTATACTTCCTCAATGACGCAACTTTTTCGTCCATAGCCAAATATTTTTCACAAATATACAAAGTTTCGTCTATAAACGAATAATTTGCAGGTAAAATCCATATTCAACTCATAATTTGAACTTTGTACTCTTTGTGCTTTTTTTCGCAAACGGCCCATATTCATGATCACCGGACAATCAGGTCGGTGGAGACTCTCCTGTATGGATTGTGGGGGTGGTTTTCAACTCCTGACCCGATTCCGGTTTTATTTTCGCAACATTCAGCCGAATTTTTTCCTTCAAAGCATTTTCCTTCAAAGCATTTTTGACTGGAGTCATCCATTTCTTTTTTTCACCAGGTTGTTTCAGTGGAGAAAAAGCAAGATTCAAACATTCTACAAAACAATTATCATCATCATCATCATCATCATCATCAGTCGTAGTCTTTGCAATTTCTTCATTCACCTCAGGTGAATCAGTTTGTTGACTTTCTTCTTCCCTTTCTTCTTTCCTTTTTAAATTCCTTTCTATTACTATTACTATTTCTTTTTTTTCCTTTTCTTTTTCCAATTCCATTTCTTTTTCTATTTCCTTTTCTTTGTGCTTGATTTCTGCTTCCTCTCGCAATAGCTCGAGCTTGATATTCAATTCATTAGCTGCTTCCGTAATTGCTCTTTTCTCTTCCATTTTACATTTCTTAAGATCATATTTTTTCATTCTCCGACACATATCTTCCGAATAAAACCACTCATCTTCGACAACAAACAACTCAAAATCGTTGATAACAGAGAGGATCATCTGACATTTTACATTGATTTTTCGTGCAAACATTTTAAGTAACGACAGGTGACAACGATAGTTTTCCTGCACTCGTAACAGTTCGTTTAAAGCAAAATAAATACCATACCCGGCCATTTTGTAGCGATCGAGTAACTTGATGATTCTGGGATCATTCATTGATTCGGCATCATGGGGAAAATAATAATTGTCTTTCATAAGGATCTATTTTTATTATAGTGACACAACAACATTCATAAACTCACAAAAAAAACATACAGACGAAAGTTCTCTTTCATACAAATGAAATGATCCTTTCATTAGGACGAATTGTTTGTTCCATACAGATGTTTTTTCTGAGGCAATAAACAACACAAATCGACTTGCTTTGTACTGCAAATGAAGTCAAAAGAACTGACTCCTCTCGTCGGAAATCCGACCTAATTTTCATAAAGATTGTTTTATCTATACCGCGTCAACAAACAATGACTAACCTTCTTTTTATCTTAGGATATTATCACCACCTTTGGTATCATGGATCATGAGTCTCAACAAATTTACTCGCAGGTTTATTATGTAAGTGCTGTGAGTGAAATGATGTGAATAAAATGTGAGTTAGTTTGGTCGCATTTTGAAGATATGCAGAGTTTTTCCAGAGAAAAGGCTCAGTTTGTCATGATAGAATTAATGGAATTAATCAATAGTTTCCCCCGATGGATACTCAAAGGAAATTCGCCAACCGAAGTGCATGAGAAATACAAAGGTCCGAAATTGCAGGAGAAACCACCACAGTTGATCATGGGGCCAAACATGAAGAAGGCAGGAATAAATATTTCACAGGAAGAGGTTAACGATCTATGGGAAAAGAATGCGGTTCGTAGCACTCCGAAGATCGGACGCAATGAACCTTGTCCCTGCGGAAGCGGCAAGAAGTATAAGCACTGTTGCGGGAGCAACTAACTCAGTTTCATCTTCAGGATCTTACCAGACCATCCATTGAGCTCCACCCGGAACGGAACGGAGGCGGAGAGGAGCTGTTGGCTCTTTTCTCCGCTGAGGAGTTCGGTGACATCCACAAAGCCGGCTATAGGAATGCCGTACAACTCAAAGGCATGAAGTGGAATACGGATATCCAGCTTCAGCGAGGCATCGCTGAAATTGGTGGCCACCAGTATCAGTGTATTCTCTTTCTTTCGCAGATACATGTATTGTTTGCCGTTCATGGACATGTTCGTATCATTGACATACATCAGATCAAAGAAGGAACCCTCTTTCAGACACACTTCTTTCTTTGTGATCGTAAGCAGTTTGCGGTAGAATGCGCGTATCTCTTTCTGGTCATCGGAAAGCAGCGAACCGTCAAAGGTTCCCTGATTGATCCAGCGCGAGATGCTCTCCACGTTCCAATAGTCAAAGATAGTTGTGCGACCATCCAGTCCGCTAAATCCTTCCCGATCCATACCCGGTTCCCCTAATTCCTGTCCGCAATAGATCATCACCGGATTGGTGTTCATCGTGGCACAGACGATCATGCCCGGTATGCCGTGTCGTGCATTGCCGGCGAAGAAGTCGGAGGCAATCCGCTGTTCGTCGTGGTTCTCCATAAAAGAGAGCATCCGTTCCTGATATCCACTGGTCTGCTTCCAGCAATTGGAGATGTTACTCGCCGGGGTCTGACTGGTAGTAACTGCACGCAGGGTATTGTAAAGCCCCTCTTTGTCGTACAGATAGTCAAACTTACCATTAAACAGATAGTTGTGATATTCAGCGGGGTTATAAACTTCCGCGATAAAAATCACTTTCGGAAATTTCTTTTTCACCCGTGTAATAGCCCATTCCCAAAATGCCACAGGCACCATCTCCGCCATATCGCAGCGAAAACCATCCACTTTCTTTCCTGCCCAGTAAAGGAGCACTTCCAGCATCTTCTTCCAGGTGTCGGGTGTCTCCTGAAAATGAGCGGCACGATAATTCATATAGTCCACGCCGTAGTTGAGTTTGACGGTTTCATACCAATCATTCATACTGGGGTAGGCATTAAAACAGTCGTTTCCGGTTGCCTTGGCAGGACTCTCTGTGTATGGTTCGGGTGCACCACTGTTGAGATTAAACTGTCCGGCAAATACCTCATTGCCGATGTAATAGAAATTATTTTGCGGAGAGAAACACTTGCTTGTGTCGTCGTCTTCTCCGAAGTCACGTACCCCTTCCGGTTTGGCATCCGAATGATAGCGGCGAGCCAGATGATTGGGGACAAAGTCGATGATGACCTTCAGTCCGGTGGCATGTGTACGATCCACCAGTGACTCAAACTCATTTATCCTGTTCGTCGGGTCAACAGCCAGATCCGGATCCACATCATAATAGTCTTTGATTGCATACGGCGAACCGGCATTGCCTTTGACTACGGCAGGATGATCGGGACGGATACCTATGTTGGAATAGTCGGTTTTGGTCGCATGCTCTAATACTCCTGTGTACCATATATGCGTAATACCCAGTCCTTTAATCTCTTCAAGCGCCTTTGCGGTAAATGCCTCAAACTTGCCGCAGCCGTTCTCTTTCAAAGTACCGTTAAAGGTATTGGTGTTTTTATTGTTTCCGAATAGACGGGGTAAGACTTGGTATATCAGTAGTTTATGCTTCATTCGTAGGGGAGTGTTAAACGGTGTAGTTGTTATTTTATACGACAAAACTAAGACAATTAATGATATTATACTACTTTTGCGTCGGATTATTATTATTCATTTAATTTAGTTAGAAATGAAAGCATATGTATTTCCCGGTCAGGGATCGCAGTTTGTAGGTATGGGAAAAGAACTGTACGAGAACTCTCCTGTGGCCAAAGACCTCTTTGAAAAAGCAAATCAGATTCTCGGTTTTCGTATTACCGATCTTATGTTTGAAGGGACGATGGAAGATCTTCGTCAGACCAAAGTAACGCAGCCCGCGGTATTTCTCCATTCAGTAATTCTGGCAAAGACACTCGGAGAATCATTTCAGCCAAACATGGTGGCAGGTCACTCGTTGGGTGAGTTCTCCGCTTTGGTAGCTGCCGGTGCACTCAGCTTTGAGGATGGTCTGGTACTTGTGTCCAAACGTGCGATGGCGATGCAAAAAGCCTGTGAGATCGAACCTTCGACGATGGCAGCTGTATTGGCACTGGATGATGTGAAGGTAGAAGAGATCTGTGCCGGCATTGATGGAGTTGTGGTGCCTGCAAATTATAACTGTCCGGGACAGCTGGTTATCTCGGGAGATATCCCCTCTGTGGAGGCCGCTTGTGAGCAGATGCTTGCAGCCGGTGCCAAACGCGCTTTGAAGCTGCCTGTGGGTGGTGCGTTTCACTCCCCATTGATGGAACCTGCCCGTATCGAACTGGCAGAAGCGATTGAGGCGACAGAGTTTCATACCCCTGTCTGTCCGGTGTATCAGAATGTGGATGCCAAACCTCAGACAGATCCTGCTGTGATCAAGGCAAATCTGTTGAAGCAACTGACTGCTCCGGTTCGCTGGACGCAATCAGTACAAAACATGATCGCTGATGGTTGCGACACGTTCATTGAAGTAGGCCCCGGCGCTGTGCTTCAGGGATTGGTTAAGAAAATCAATAAAGAAGTTGTGGCTGAAGTGGCTACACTTTAAGTAGAATAGTCCTATATCAAAACGAGGAGTCTTTTTTCAAAGGCTCCTCGTTTTGTTTATGGCTCTATGTGTTTTATTCCTCCTCTTTGTCCTGAATCTCTTTTATCTCTTCAATCTGTATGGCATCTGTTACAGGTTCATGCGTGTCAATGTATTCGCTGCGGTACGTCTTAACAAGCAAAAGGAAAACAGAGAGGAGCGACGGACCAAAAATAATTCCCCAGAAACCGAACAAGGATAGTCCGAATATGACTCCCAATACTGTAATGAGCGGATGTACATCGGCTATTTTCTTCATCAGGATAAAACGAAACAGATTATCCACATTGGTAATGACCAGTCCGCCATACGCAATCAATCCGATACCCATCCAGGCATTATCCGTAGCCATCATGTAAATAGAGAGTGGGAGCCATATCACTGTTGTCCCTACAATCGGGATAATACTGAAGAAACCGGTCAATATTCCCCAGAAGAAAGGATCACCCACACCAAAAATAAAGTATCCCAATATCGCAAAGCAACCTTGTACGGTCATCATCAACGGAATGCCGATTGAGTTGGCATAGATCATGTTGAAGGATTCGTCGGTAAGCATTTTTCTGTTTTCATCAGAAAGCGGAAGGAAATCGGTAAAGAGATTCTTGTAAGAGTCATCTGCCGTTATCATGAAATAGAGCAGAAAGAACATCATAAACAGATTGGCAACCACACGGTAAGTCGTATTAAACACATCTGTGACAATACCTGTGAGGGTGGTGGCTGTCTTGGTTATGATATCTTCCGGAATGATGTTATAGCCGGTGATCTCCTTCGTTTTTTGGCGGATCACATCAAAACCTTCTGTGATTTGAAAGTTTTCTATCTCAGAGAGTTTGATGACCACCTGGTTAAAGAGTAACCACAAGATGGCAGCAATCACCAGTGAGACTCCAACCATTAGTGTGATAGCAGAGAGGCTCTTTGGCCATTTCCATCGGTTGACCATCGTGTTGAAAGGTCTTTTCAAGAGGACATTGCAGGTGATAGCCCCGAGAAATGAACTGACAAAGAAAGATAACTCTCTGATGAATAATGAGGCCAATCCGATCAGCAACAGTAAAAATAAGACCTGTTGCATCAATACATTCTGATTCTTTCCTTCCATGTTTGTCATTCTTGCAAATTATTTTCAAACATACATAAAAAGAATGGAATCAAGATAAAGGTCTGTCTAAAAAGAATAGCCTTCTCCCTTATTTCTTCTGAATAATTCAGTCCACCCATTTTGTGGTACTGGAATAATCGGTATATTTGCTGAATCAATGAACGCAAACAGATATGCAACCACTTGCTGAAAGAATACGCCCCACATCTCTATACGATTACATCGGACAAAAACACCTTGTAGGTGAAGGTGCAGTGCTTCGAAAAATGATTGAAGGAGGACGACTCTCTTCGTTTATCCTCTGGGGACCTCCCGGCGTGGGTAAAACGACGCTGGCACGTATCATAGCCAATACGTTGCAGACGAACTTCTTTAGCTTGAGTGCGATCAACTCCGGTGTGAAGGATGTGCGCGAGGTGATTGAAACCGCCCGCAAACAGCAGTTCTTCCAGTCTGCCAGTCCGATACTATTCATTGATGAGATTCATCGTTTCAGCAAAGCACAGCAGGACTCTCTGTTGGGTGCTGTCGAAAGTGGTATTGTGACGCTGATTGGCGCGACAACGGAAAACCCTTCTTTCGAGGTGATCCGTCCCTTGCTCTCCCGCTGTCAGGTCTATGTGCTTAAATCGCTTGACAAGGATGAACTGCTTCAGCTGATGCATCATGCACTGGAAACAGATATCGTACTCAAACAGAAAAAGATTGAAGTCAAAGAGTACGAGGCGATGCTTCGTTACTCCGGCGGTGATGCCCGCAAACTGCTCAATATCCTTGATCTGGTGGTAAGTGCCGAGGAAAGTAATGAGGTGGTGATTACCGACGATAAAGTCGTTGAACGGTTACAAGCCAATCCGATGGCTTATGATAAAGAAGGAGAGATACATTACGACATCGTCTCGGCGTTTATCAAGAGTATCCGGGGCAGCGATCCTGACGCGGCAATCTATTGGTTGGCTCGTATGGTAGCAGGGGGAGAGGATCCCACATTTATTGCCCGTCGACTGGTCATCTCTGCAGCCGAAGATATTGGTCTTGCCAATCCCAATGCGCTGCTCATTGCCAATACCTGTTTTGATGCTTTGCAGAAGATCGGATGGCCCGAGGGACGTATTATCCTGGCCGAAACGACCATCTATCTGGCAACAAGTGCGAAGAGTAACTCAGCCTATAAGGCAATAGATGATGCGTTGGCACTTATAGAGCAAACCGGTAATCAACCGGTGCCACTGCATCTACGCAATGCGCCGACTCAGCTGATGAAGGAACTGAACTATGGTGCAGGCTACAAATATTCGCATGATTATCCCCATCATTTTGTCAAACAGCAATTTCTTCCTGATGCCCTCAAAGACAAAGTATTGTGGAAACCGCAGGAGAACGCTTCCGAAGCGAAGATCAAAGAGATTATGAATAAGCTGTGGGAGGGACGTTACAAGTAGCAGGACGAGTCACACATCAGGTCCTATTACAAGCAATGTCCCCTTTATCACAACTTAGTTGTCACAGTACCAGTTCCTGTACATCGCCAAACTTGTCATATCCGGTAACGATGACTTTGTCGCCGGGTTTTAATCCTTCGAGTATTTCATATTGCAAAGGATTCTGACGACCGATCACAATCTTCTGTCTCACCGCTTTGTCACCGGAAGGTGTCAGCTTAAAGATCCATTCTCCACTTGTTGCCTGAAAGAAGTTTCCTTTCGGAATAACCAACACCTGTTCGGGTTGTCCCAATTCTACCTGTACCCGGTAGTTTTTGCCGATGCGTACGTTGTCGGGCATGCTGTCGTTAAAGACCAGATCGATATCAAACATCCTGTTTTTTACTTCCGGCACTACCTTTGTCACATGTACCGGATACTTCTTTTCCTGATAGTTAATGGATCCCGGGAGACCATTGGTAATTCTGTCTATGTAAAACTCACTCAAGGAAGTACGTATCTTGAACTGATCCAATACTTTAATCTCTCCAACGCTCTCACCGGTACCGATTTGCTGTCCGGGCACCACGTTCACAAAGCTCAACTGACCGCTGTAAGGAGCTCTGATCACCAGTTCGCCGATACGCTCATTGGAGCGAAGATACTTTTTCTCTGCCCGACTCTGATCATCTTTCAGCAGTTGCCTGTTGATGATTGTCATGGCGGAGTCATGGCGCAGACTCTCGAGCTGAAGAGCCGTATTTTTCAGGTTATATTCATAATCATCCTGAGAAACATCCAGTTGCGCCTTGCTCTTGACGCCCATCTTAAACTCTTCTTTATCGAGCTCAAAACTCTTGCGCAAACGGCTCAGTTCGTAGCTTGCCTTCATCGTCTGCTGTTTCAGGTTCAGACTCTTCTGTTCCATCTCCAGTTCTTTTTCCTTGTAGCTCATAAGGGTCTTGTGCCACTCATCCTGTTGGTCCTCAATCTCTCTGAGAAGATCCGGATTGTCGAGCACCAGGATGGTGTCGCCTGTCTTAAGCATGGCTCCCTCTTCGGCGACGATTTGCTTCACACTGCCTCTTTCCCGCGCATTGACCCGTATGGTAAGGATCGGCTGTATGACACCCTCTACATCCACATACTCCATAAACTTGTCGTTCACTGCTTCCCCGATTTTCACCTCCTCACTGTCAATACGAAGCTTGGCAGGACCCAGAGATGCGATGATCATGTAACAGAGCAGTGCTATCAATAAGGTCGCTCCGGCGAGATGAAACTTATATTTTACGTAAAACTTCTTTTTGGGAATCTGTATATCCATGTCTGATAGTGTTTTTATAATTACTGTTTATTGAGTAAGATGAGCCATTCATCTGTAAGAGGTGTGTCACTTTCGAAGTCATGCAAGGTCATGCTTCTGAGTGTGTAATACAATCCCCAGTAGGAAGCAATTGCTCTGATATAGGCTTTTTGCCTGGAATCTTTGCCGGCAATCGCCGCATTGAGGTCCAATATTGTTGACTTGCCCAACAGATAGAGCCTTTGCGTCACCTCATGATGTCTCTGAGCAGTTTCAGCCGTCTTTGCGGCAATACGTATCATGTTTGCCTGCAAATTGAACTGCCATACCAGCCGTTGTACATTCTGTTCGATGTTGTTTTTCTGCTGTTCGTTTTCCACTCTTGTCAGATCCAGTTGCGACTGAGCCACCTTGACTTTTCCCCGTCCCAACCCCCAGTCGAGAAGGGGGATGGAGATACCCACCTGCACATATTGTTGCTGAGCCAGATCTCTATAGGAGGTATTGATATCCTCGGATGTCCGAGTCAAACCAAACTGAGCGTAGACATCCATCTTCAAACCGTTATTCGCCTTTCGATAAGCCACATTACTTTCACTCATCAGCTCATTGAGACGCAGATTAGCTATGTCCGGACTATTCGTTAAAGTAAGAGCCATTACCTTTTCTTCTTCGATCTGCATGGCTGGCACAGTGGAATCCACCACCAGTTTGATTTCACGATCATCGTTTATTCCCAGAAAGGAGCGGAGCTGTTGCTGATAATAGTTTACGTTTGCCTCCGCCTGAATGACATCGGTCTCGCTCTGCAATTTGTTGATCTCCAGCTGGAGCAACTCATTATCAGCGATTGTACCGATATTGTAACGCCCTTGTGCAAAACGATAAAGTGTATCCGCATTTGCCTGATTCTTATGAGCTGTGTTCAGGTCGGACAATGCATCTGCCAGATTGAAGAAGTAATTGCAGGCCTGTGAAGCCACCAGTTCCATTGTTTCCACATAACTCTTTTTAGCCTTCTCAAAATAGAGCGGTTCGGTTTTCATACTCCATTTCAGAGAGTTATAGCCGAAGAGATCTTGCGAGAAACCAATCAGAATCGGTGTCGAATTGTAGGAATGAGTATTGTCGCTGAATTCATCGGCACGCTGTAGTTTTGATTTGACAAACAAACTACCACCAGTCAGTGGAATACTCTGGTTGACCGTCAATGTAGCATCCACATACATCTGATCCTGCATCACAAACTTTGACTTCCCACTTTCCAGAGTTATCCGGTTTTCACTATGCGTGAGGTAGGGAGACGAAGTAAGTGACACAGAAGGAAGGAAGTTTGCTTTGTAGGAACGGTATTGCCAGTAGCTCGACTGAAAACTATGTCTCGCCTTCATTGCATCGGGCGACTGTAAGCGTGCCAGATCAATGACCTCCCGCAACGTGAATGTCCGTGGAGTAACTTCGGCCTTCAGCGGCTGAAAGAGCCACAGAGACGTAAGAGAGAGGAGCACAAACTTGTTCATAGTTTTCTGTTTTTGAATAGGAATTATAACTGAGTCTCAGCAACCACCTGTCCATCAAACAAGTTGATGACTCTGGAAGCAAAGCCCGCGTCATGCTGACTGTGTGTCACCATGATGATGGTAGTGCCCTCTTTATTCAGTTCGGTGAGGAGGTTCATCACTTCCAGACCATTCTTTGAGTCGAGGTTACCGGTCGGCTCATCCGCAAGAATCACCTTCGGGTTAGCGATAACCGCTCTGGCTATGGCCACACGTTGTTGTTGACCTCCGGAGAGCTGTTGTGGAAAATGCTTTGCTCTGTGAGCGATATTCATTCGTTCCATCACAGCTTCCACACGTTTCTTCCGTTCACTCTTGGAAACACCCATGTAGAGCAGTGGCAGTTCGATGTTTTCGAATACTGAAAGTTCCTCGATCAGGTTAAAGCTCTGAAAGACGAAACCGATCACCCCTTTACGCAGATTGGTACGTTCCGATTCGCTGTACTTACCCACCTCGATGCCATTCAGGTAATATTCGCCACTCGTAGGGTTATCGAGCAAACCGAGGATATTCAGAAGGGTTGATTTACCACAACCGGAAGGACCCATTACAGCCACAAACTCACCCTCTTTTACATCCAGAGAGACATTGTTTAACGCCCAAGTCTCTACTTCTTCCGTACGGAAGATCTTTTGCAATTCTACTGTCTTAATCATGATTACTTTGTTTATTACGTTTTTAAATAGTTTAATTCATTCGTTAGTTGTTTTCTTTGACCACCTCCGCCGGGTTGGCTGATGCTGCGCGCCACACCCGTAAGAAGATCGATGCCACGATGACCAGTGCCAGACTCAAAGCCACCCCCAGAAAGAGTGGGAGACCCATTGGTACCCGTCTTGTATATTGTTCCAGCCAGAGGTTCATCACATAATATCCGATAGGGAAAGCAATTACCAGTGCGATGCCCAGCAGGAGAAAGAACTCTTTGAAAAAGAGATTCAAGATATCTTTCATCGTTGCTCCATTGATCTTCCGGATGGCAATCTCCTTGCGACGCTGCTCACAGGTGAGGGATGCCAGCGAATAGATGCCGAAGATAGAGATCAACAGACAGATGATGCTAACGATGGAAAAGAGCTTCGCCAGGTTCTTTTCGGAGTTTAGGAAGATATCTTCATAACTCTTTTCCCAACTGGAGATAAAAGGAGAAGCATTCTGCATATCTTTCGCTAGATCATTGATCTCTTCCTTTAGCTTCTCCAGATCTTCGTTCTTCTGTATCACCCCTTCTTTTAGCTTGAAGGTAATTGTGATTCTGCCATACCCTTTCATGTAATCAGAGAAGCCATCTCTATCCATAATGTTGCGATAGATCGTTGGATTGGCAGGAAGGAGTGGGGACTCGGTATAACAATCTGCAACAACACCTACAATCGTGTGACCATCCACCTGATTGCCGGGTGTTCCTTTTTCACCTAACAGCTTCTTTGCCGATTCATTGATGACCACTTCGTGTGTCTCTTCCGTACGGTAATATCTTCCTTCGAGCAAGCGGATTTCAGCCATTTCAAACAGACGGGCATCAGTGAAACAATGCATGATATAGACGGGCGTAGGATCAATAGTTCCTTCCTGCATTACCTTCGTAGATGCGTCATACGTACAATTGGGAAAGAAATTACCATGAGTAATGGCAATCTTATCCACGGAAGGCAACTGTTTCAGCTTCTCTTCCAGCGGACTCAGGTCGGATGATTGTCTAACCAATGAATGGATCGTGTAGATATTGTGTGGATTCAACCCCAGAGACTGATTTTGCAAGTATCGTACCTGTAAAAAGATGACAGTGGTCGCAACAATCATGATTGCACTCATCAGTATCTGCGAGACCAACACGACCTTTTGAAAAATATTGCGCACCCCATTTTCAATCTTGCCGTGCAGATGCGCATACAATGTCTTCCGTCTGAAATAGTAGATTGGCAAAGCACAGAGAAGCAAGGTGATCACATAAAGGAGGAAGGCAAAGAATAATGTCTCCTTGTAGATATCCATGGGTTCCATGTTGGCACGTGATACCTCCTTAAAGAAGGAGAGAGAAAGCTCAACCATACATTCGCCTATAAAAAGAGCCATCAACAGTACCAGACCAAACTCAAGGAGGAGAGTCCCCATCAAAGAGCTATCAGAGGCACCATTTACCTTGCGAAGCGCAAGTTCGCGACCGCGCATCTTGAGTCGTGTGATAAAAAGAACCAGGTAGTTGAACAACGCGCAGAGGATCACCATAGCGCCGGCAAGTGCAAAGATGCGGATATGTTCATATTTCGTGCGCATGTTGGAACGGTCGGAAGGCATCACCCTGTGCATATCATGGAGTGGAACAGCCATGAAGTTATCTCCAATCCTCGGCATTCCATCCACTTTCAGCTCTTTTATTTTTTGCATAAAAGCCTTTTCATCGCTTCCTTCTTTCAGCAGTACATAGACATAGAGATACGGAATATTCCAATAATTTGTCTTCTCATAGCTGATAGCTACTGCCTTAAATTTGATTTCAGTTCGTTCCCATTCAGGCAAGACTCCCCTGATCTCAAATTGTTTGGGTCCCGGTTCACTGACCATGTTTATAGGACTCTTTCCCTTCCCGGCTAAATAATCGGCCATGCTTTGCACCACTGCAATCGGTTGTTTGCCCGATTGAGAAGGTTGCAGTTGTGTAATCAACTCTCTTGGAAGGTCAAACATCTTGATAAACCCACTGTCAATTCTTATGATACCAGTTGTCATTTTTCTTTCTTCATCGCCCTCTTTAGATGCGAATAAAGCAGTTGCGTATGAGTCCACCAGCGATACTTCTTCTACTTCCGGAAAGTGAGATTTTAGATAGTCGCCCATAGGATCAGGCAAAAACTCGTAATACCCCTTGGCTTGTTTTTTGTCTTGCGTCACAATCCGATAGATGCGATCTCCTTTCGGTTGAAACCGGTCATAACTATTTTCATAGCGTATCCACATAGCGGTGAGGGAGAAGCAAGCGAAGCCCGCTGCTAAACCGAGAATAGAGACGATACTTTGCGTCTTGTACTTGCTCAGGTTGCGAAGTGCAACTGTCAGATTGTGTATAAACATCTTATTTTATTTGTTTGGTTAAAAGCATCTGTTTGTATTACTTTACGCTATATACTATACAAACTGCTTGCCAAACTCATAATCAATTGATTATTAATAGATAAACTGTATTTCGTTGTTTGAAAAGATGTGCGGCTCCGCACGTTCTTGTTGCTAAACCGCACACTTTTCAATGGTTTTCTTTTACGAACGCCATACGAACTGTAACTCTGAGCTTTATTCTACTGAGCCTGACGATTCTCAATATCCATTTTCAAACTCCCCATAGAGTAGTCAGCATTAGCCACTTTTCCATCTTTATCAATCAGCACATAGTGAGGAATTCCATTGAATTGGAATAGCTGACACAGATATCTGTCTTCATCTTCAGTCACTCGATATGTATTCACCAGATCCTGATCTTTCACAAACTTATCGTAAGCATCCTTAGGTGAGCCACCTTCACTGGTTATAAAGACAAAAACAAGCTCTTTATTCTCCTTCATTTCCTCTCTGAAAGCCTTCATGTTTCTGATCGATCCGACACATGGTCCGCAGGTAGTTGCCCAAAAATCGATGACTACCATCTTCCCTTTAAAAGGATCGATGATCTTCCGGAGGATATCGGTTCCTTTTCCGGAAGGCAACTCATAAGCAGTCTTTTGTACGGATGGATACAGCTTGTTAAAAAGTCTCTCCCCTTCATCTATCAGGAATGGATGGGTGATACTGTTATCCAAATTGGTCAGGCATTGACGTGCTCTGTCTTTATTCTCAATATGCTTCAGATCAAATTCCAGTGAACGGGTTAATATGATCTCTTCAACCAGATTGGGTTTAATGCCCGATAGCTTGGTCATATTAGAATCTCTCAGATGATTAGCCATCTGAATACGCAGAGAAGCCGCCAATGGTTTATTAATATCCCGATATTTCTTTTGGTAATCCTTCTGTTGCGCTTCGTGCTTTTTTTCAAATGAACGATTCATCTCATTGAGTCTTTTATAAAAAGATTTTGCACGGATACTGTCTTGCTTTATAAAATCTTTATATTTTAGTGTTTTTGCAGAATCTATGAGTACTTTAAATGCAAGATCCTCTTCTGTCGGATTAAGCTTCAATTCATCAAAGACATATTCATCAAAGCTCTTCTCTGGAGCCACATAACCGGCACTATTATTCACAACTCTCCCAAAAAATGGGTCGCAAAATTCCAGTTGATTGATAAAACCGGCAAAAGAACCGGATGCCAGTAGTTTCTGATCATTTAAAGGCATCTTGCGAAGAAAGTCAAAAAACTCATCCGTTATGGGTACTCTGACCTTCTTCATCTCTGCGGTGTCTTGTTGCATATAAATTTGTCGGGTAACGTACCACTCATAACCAAGTATATAGCAAGCATGTTGAATTAATACTTCATTTCTCAGTAATGATTCAGCTTGCGGAGTAATCTTTTTTCCTTGCAGTTGCTTCTCCAGATCAGCCTTACATTCCTCAAAGAAAGCTTCCATATCCGCTTTATATTCAACCGGATTCATTGTTTTTTCTTTTTCTTTTCTGGAATTATACTCCATTTCTTTCAAAGAAATACTATTCAGATCCTTATTGATCTGAGCAGCAGGGCCTACAAATTCAGTTTCATCACCGATTATCATGCCCAATGTTTGTCCTGGTTCAATGTAAAACGTAGTTCTTTTATTGAATAAGATCATAAATGGTTGCTGCGGATGATTTATAGGGAAAGTAGCCTCAAAGCGGCCATCCGGATAAATTTGAATAACTATGACATTATCTTCATGTGTCAAGACATTTCCTGCATAAATCATCCCCGTCTTCTCATTCTTGAGAGAATCATATCCAATGATATACCCTATTAATCTGGCAGAGTCTCTGCAAAAGAAAGCGGAAGTGTTCAGGTCGATCAGTTTCTTGGTCTTAGCCTTCGAAAGCTCCTTTTTGATCCATTTGGAGACATCTGATGGTACTTTTTGGGATGCTACCTTCGGAACACTGTTTATTGCAGAGCTATTGAAAGCGATTGCAACAAAGATAAATGCAAACAGAATGTTTTTCATATTCTTCAAATTAATGTTTTCCACCGATACCAGTGGTGTGTTTTTGATATATTCAGATATATAACTCAAAATTTAATCTTATATTTGGTATAAGCAATTATTTTAATGTACTCTTTGGGTTGCGAAGTGCAACAGTCAGATTGTGGATGAACATAGCGTTAATTGTTTTCTTTGATTACTTGGGCAGGGTTGGCAGATGCTGCGCGCCATACCCGAAAGATGATTGTCAGGATGATGACAAGCGCCAGTGCAAGTGCAATACCCAGAAAGAGTAGGGGCCCCATTGGTACCTGACGGCTATATTGCTCCAGCCAGAGGTGCATCACATAGTATCCGATTGGGAATGCAATGACCAATGCGATGCCCAACAGGATAAAGAACTCTTTGAAGAAGAGATTCAGGATGTCTTTCATCGTTGCTCCATTGATCTTTCGGATGGCAATCTCCTTGCGGCGCTGCTCACAAGTAAGTGACGCCAGTGAATATATGCCGAAGATGGAGATCAGCAGGCAGATGATGGAGACAATGCTGAAGAGCTTGGCCAGATTCTTTTCGGAGGTGAGGTATATCCTCTGGTAATACTCTTCCCAATCTGGTATCCATGCTGAATACCAATTAGGAAAAAGCTCTTCTGCCATTTGAGAGGCTTTGATTCTCATCTCTTTCATTATAGAATCATTCGTTCCTTCTTTAACCTTAATAATTAGTTGACTATAAAGTAGTACTTTTCCGCGTAGACTAATACTGTCATACATATTGCTGTACATGGTGGGTTGAACATTTAACAGTGGTGATTCAAGGTAGAAGTCCGATGCTACTCCTACAATTGTCTGGCCGTATAAAAGACAACCAGGTTTTCCGTTCTTTCCTAAAAGTTTACTTGCAGATTTGTTGATGATAGTCACTTTGCTTTCATCCTTGTTGAAGATACGTCCTTCCAGCAAGTGTATATCTAGCAAATCTATTATCTCCGGATTAATATAGAATTCTCTGATCTTTGCCTCGGTTTCTCCTTTTCCATCTTCCTGTTCAACATTGACTGATACATATCTTTCATTGAAAGAAGTAATAGGGTATATGGTTTCATCTGCATAGATTATTTTCTCCACAAATGGATACTTACTTATAGCATTTGATATTGGCGATAAATCTTTGTTTTTAATACTTCCTGCTTGAAAACTAGAAATATTATGCAGGTTACATCCCATACTTCTGCTTTGAAGATAACTCACCTGCAAATAGATGACAAGTGTTGCAATAATAACAAGTGCACTCATCAGTAATTGTGACACCATCACTACTTTCTGAAAGAGATTTTTGATGCCTCCCTTAAACTGTCCATGCAGATGTCTTTTTAATGTTTTCTTGCGGAAATAGTGAATAGGAAGAGCGCAGAGCAAAATTGTCCCAATGTATAGAATAACAGCAAATAGAAGTGTTTCGCGATAAATATCAATTTGCTCCATTTTTGTGCCGGACATCTTTTGAAAGAAAGGAAGAGACATTTTTATAAGATATTCGCCGGCAAGAAGAGAGATTAGCAGCACCAGACCAAATTCAATGAGTAGCGTTATCATGAGCGAGCTATTAGTAGCACCGTTCACTTTTCTAAGAGCTAGTTCTCTACCTCGCATTTTAAGTCGGGTGATAAATAACACGAGATAGTTGAACAATGCACAGAGGATAACCAATGCTCCTGCACATGCAAAGATAAGTATATGTTGATATTTTGTTTTTGAAGCCATCCGATTACCTGGAATCACTTTGTGTAAATCAAGTAATGGTATTGCTGTAAGATCCTGCCTGACAGAATACTTAAGATCTTCAACCTTCAGATCATTTATTTTTTGAATAAATGCATCTTTATCAACTCCCTCTTTCAGTAAAACATATAGAGTATAATAGCAATCATACCAAATATCCGCTCTTTTTTCTTCGTCTAATGCCAAGCCATCATATTTAATTTCTGATCGTTCCCAATCGGGCAATATCCTTTGAATCTCAAATAGTTTGTCTTTACGGTAATAGTTTTCTGAGTGCATTCCAATAATATTCTGAACGGTGTCACAAAGGAGCTTATCTGCTACTGACTGGGAAACAGCACAAGGAATTATGTGAGGCTGCGATGACTTTAACTCTTGGAGAAGCACTTTTGGAAGGTCAAATATCTTTATAAATCCACTGTCTACGACTGTAAGACCAAATCCCTTTCCTTGTGAGATAGAAGACATAAATGTCACACTATTTGTAATCATGGCTGTTTCTTCAATTTCCGGGAGATTTGTTTTCAAATAGGCTGCCAATGGAGTAGGAGCGCCTACATAATAACCAGCCTCACTAGTTTTATCTTTAAACACAATCTGATAGATCCGATCTCCCTTTGGATGAAAGTTATCAAAACTATTCTCATAACGGATCCACATAGCGGTTAGGGAGAAGCAGGCGAAGCCTGCCGCCAAACCGAGTATGGAGACAATACTTTGTGTCTTGTATTTTGTCAGGTTGCGAAGGGCAACAGTCAGATTGTGGATGAACATGATATTTCCTTTTTTAATAGTGATTATATGCTACACTATACTATATCAAAGTTGATGCCAGAAACTTATCTAATTGATAAAGAACGATTAAGCGAATACAACCTTTTGTAAAGTGTCAAATAATTAGACACATGCTGTATGATAAATGGACACTTTATGGAAGGCTCGGCTCAATCAAAGGAAAGACGGAAGGTGGTCTGACCCGGAATGCTCTTCTTTAATGTGATGCTTCCATTGTGCAGTCGCATGATCTGACGGGAGATGCTTAGTCCGACACCCGATCCTTCCTGTTTGGTTGTGAAGAAAGGAACAAAAATCTGTTCGGCAACGTCTGCCGCAATTCCCGGACCGTTGTCCGACACTTCAATATTCACACGTTCACCTTCTTCGCAGTGAGCTGAAAGATGAATGGCTGCGTCAGGGGTATCAGATACTGCTTGCACCGCATTCTTCAGGAGATTAAATACTACCTGATGAACCAGCTGTTCGTCTGCATACAACAGGAGCTCTTCCGGTTGCACGGAAAGTGTGATCTGCACACGGTCACATCCCGGTTCGTTGCAGACAAGGCGTACCAGTGTCTCCAGAAATCCCTTTACATAAAAGAGGGTTGGAGCAGGAGTAGGCACCCTCGTGAACTGGCGGTACGAATCGACAAAAGAGAGCAGGTTCTTACTTGTTGAATGGATCACTTCCAGTCCGCTTTTGATCTCCGGATCCTTCCTGCCATGCCTTTCAAGTAGCGTCTCGGTCAAGGAAGAGATAGGGGCCATGGAATTCATGATCTCATGTGTCAGCACACGGATCAGACGAATCCAGGAGTCGATCTCCTTCTCATCCAGTTCGCTGTTGATATCGTTGAGGGCAATGATACGGATGGATTCCTCTTTCAGACGCATGGCAGATGCCATCATGGAGAGATGCGCCATGCCCCGTTCGGTCGAAAAGGAGAGCATCCGCTTCTCCTCCGGCTGTATCGAACGGAAGAGTTCGGGCAACGAAGCATCCACTTTGGAGAGTTGGTTGATATGCGTGAAAATGGAAAGCCCCAGCAACCGGTGTGCCGCATTGTTACATTGATAAACCAGTCCGTTTTCATGCAGCACGACGATGCCGGTGCTTACACTATCCAGTATATGTTCGTAGTACTTCTCTTGCTCGATCGTCTCCTGACGGGCTCGTCCGAGGATGTTCTTAATCCGGTTTAAGGTCTTGTTGACTTCCTTGTCCGCGCCATTCACACCACTCTCCGCCAGATGCATGGAGAAGTCTTTGTTTTCCACCGATTCAAACATATAGGTGATCTTTCGGCTGTTATTCAGATACAACCGATAGATCAGGATGAGAGAGATGGGGCAGAGAGCCAGAAAGGTAGCTCCATACAGATACTCTTTTGCCACAAACCAAAGTGTGGCACCAACCAATGAAACCGTCAGCAGCAACAGATAGGTGGCTAGACGGAGGTGAAGATATCTGGTAAACATGGCCTTAGATCGTATATTTCTTCAGTTTGTTATAAAGCGTCTGACGGGTAATGCCCAGCTGTGCTGCCACTGCGGAAAGATTGCCATTGTGCGTGGTCATTGCCTTTCGGATGATTGCCTGTTCCATTTCATCCAGTGTAGGTGCCTCGCTGATAGGTATCGCTTTGGACTCGGAAAGCACAAAATTGTTTGGCGCAAGGATGCCTCCGCCTGTCAGGATGATGGCTCGTTCGATGCAGTGTCGGAGTTCGCGGATGTTGCCTTGCCAGCTGCATGCCTTCAGTATCTCTTCGGCTTCTTTGGAAAGAGAGCTCTCTTTTGCCTTGTATTGCTTTTCATAGATCCCGATAAATCGTTTGGCCAAAGGAACGATCTCGTCCGTTCGTTCGCGGAGGGGAGGCAGTTCGACGTGCACCGTATTGATCCGGTAGAGCAGGTCTTCGCGAAACTCTCCCTGTGCGACCATCTGATGCAAGTTGCGGTTGGTGGCGCATATCAGACGGATATCAATCGGAATGGGCAAGGTACTACCTACCCGGAAGATAGTACGCCGTTGAAGTACAGAGAGCAATTTGGCTTGTAGGTGAAAAGGAAGGTTGCCAATCTCATCCAGGAAAAGTGTGCCACCATTGGCAGCCTCAAACTTGCCCATACGGTCACTCTTGGCATCCGTAAAAGCACCTTTCACGCAGCCAAACAGTTCGCTTTCAAACAACGTATCAGGTATGGCGCCCAGATCGACGCAGACCATTGTACCTCTGCTGCGCAGCGATTGATCATGAATCTCTTTTGCCAGTACCTCTTTTCCCGTGCCATTCTCTCCCGTAATCAGGATGTCGGCATTGGTTTGCGCTACCCGTTGGGTGAGCGATCTGAGTGCTTTCATGACCGGCGATTCACCCCAATACATCTCAGAAGCAGCCTCATCCACGGCAGACTTTCTTGTAGTTTTATCCTTACGGCTTGAGGTAGCGGCGAGGAGCACAGCCACCATCTTTTCATTTTCCCACGGCTTGACGATGAAGTCGGTTGCTCCCTCTTTAATGCCCCGCACAGCCAGTTCGATGTCGGCATAGGCGGTAAAGAGCACCACAGGAAGCGACTTGTCAAACTCTTTGATCTGTCCCAACCAGTATAATCCTTCGTTGCCGGTGTTGATGCCTGTATTGAAATTCATGTCCAGCAGCACTACGTCCACCTTTTCCTCCCGCAGCACTGACAGAAGGCGGACGGGCGAGGGGAGCGTCAGCACTTGTTCGAAGTAACTACCCAGTAGCATCTGCAGGGCGCAGAGTATGTTGCGATTGTCATCCACAATCAGGATTTTTCCCTGTTTCTTCATGGTCTTTTAATCAGCTTTTCAACGATATCCGGACATTCATGCTCGTGTGATTTTCTGTTTTTTTAGGATGACAAATATAGACTTTATATTTTACTTTATACGAACATGGACTCTTTTATTATCGAAATGATGCACTGTTTTTTGAAATAGTGCTTATTCGGCTTTGCCGTCATTGCGGATCCTTCGCCGTCATTGCGGGCTTGACCCGCAATCTCATCCTGCTTTGCTTAACCATCCATTCGTATACCCCCCTCGTTTCGCTGCAGCACTTTTCTCGCTTCGCTGCAGCGCACTTCCCGCTTCGCTGCAGTGAAGCGAGGAACAGACCTTATGGAAATAAAAACGCTTCAGGTTGTCTTCCTCATTGGATAGGCACTCTTTTAAAAAAGCGTCTTGATGTTTGCTCCGTTTCACGTTCATGAAACGGAACAAACGACCTGATGATTGAGTTCATTGGAAAGGACGAACGGATTCATAGATAAGAATGCACTGTTTAGGGCTTCCGGATACTTCTGACGCTACTTCTGACGGGAAATCCCCCTGAATCTTTTTTTTTTTTTATTTTCGTTTTGCAAAAGGGTAGATACCATGATTTCAATGCACCAAAGACACCAAGCACCCATCTACAATACCTTCTCGGGCATCTTGCAAGAATTTACTCCAACTTGCTCCGACAAAAAAGCTTACAAAAATGTTTGCTCCGTCATGCAATTTCATACATTATTTACTACTATATATCAGAGAAGCCCGCAAGCAGATTGCGGGTCAAGCCCGCAATGACGGCACGGGGGTCGCAATGACGGCATGAGTGAGGATAATTGTTGGAATTATTATCATTTAATAGCAGAAATAGAAAATAGTTGTTATTTTTGCAAAATAGAACAAATCAATCATCCGGCAGATTATCATCTTTCTCTGAAAGAGATATTCAGCTTTTAGTTCAGTTATCATGAGAAAAGCATTCATTCTTTCCTTCAGCATGTTGGTTGCTTTGGCAACATATTCATCCGCTTTTGAGGTTGATCTTTTGAAGTATTCCAAAAATGCCGACAGCATCTCGGTAAGTGTAACAGGAAAAAGCGCTTTATTTAAAAACAGCTTTTCAACTTCTGAGCAAACTATTGTTATCCCCGCCAGTGTAAATTATGAAGGTAAGATCTATCCTGTCACCTCCATTGGGGAGAAGGCTTTCCGTTATTGTAATCAACTGAACTCCGTGACAATCCCTAAAAGTGTGAAGAGATTAGGCGATTTAGCTTTTCAAAATTGCAGTGGATTAGTTTCCGCGACGATAGGGAGTGCTTCAATCGGCTCTGACGCATTTAATAATTGTCGTGCGCTTCGAAACGTTATACTCACTGAGGGGGTAACTTCCATTGGTCAAGGTGCATTTAGCAGTTGCGTCGCTCTTAGTTCTGTGACGATTCCTTCGAGTTTAACTTCCATAAATGATGCTTTTGAAGATTGCAGTAGCTTGTCTCAGTTTATTGCTGCAAATAAAGAGCAGGAATATTATGTCGTAGATGATGTCTTGTTTCATAAAGACACTCTTTCTGCTTATCCTCCGGCAAAAACAAGAAAAGAATATTCTATTCCTTCCGGTATCACTGCGTTAGGGAAATATTCTTTTAAAAGTTGCAATAATCTTTCTTCAGTGGAGATTCCGGAAGGAGTGACTTCAATACAAGATGGTGCATTTCGTTTTTGTCGAAACCTTTACTCAATCATAATTCCCCGGAGTGTTACTTCGGTAGGAAAATTTCCTTTTGGTGATTGCACTGGCCTGACTTCTATGACAATCCTTTCAGGCTTCTTTTCAAGCTTCACGACAATAACAGACGATATCTATTCCGGAGGTGCGGCATTGACTCAGTTTATTGTTCCGGATAATCATCCGACGTTATCAGTGGTGGATGGTGTCTTGTTTAGTAAAGACAAGAAGACTCTTTTGGCTTTTCCAAAAGCAAAGGCAGTAAGTTATACAATTCCCAATGGTGTCACAATGATTGGGAATAAAGCTTTCGATAATTGTGTTAGTTTGAAGTCTGTGACCATCCCTTCGAGTGTAACATCTATTGGGGATAATGCTTTTTCGTTCAGCGACAATCTTAGAGAGATATTATGCAATGCATCTACGCCACCTTCGTTGAGCACAAATAGTAATAGTTTTGAAAATCTCAATCGACCGTCAATTACTCTTTTTGTGCCGAAATCGGCTGGCACTGCTTATTGTTCGGCGACAGGATGGAGTGCCTTTAATGTCATTGAAGAAGGAACCAACACCAGTTTTGATGTGACTTTGAAGAAAGCAGGCACTTTAATAAATGTGATAGGGAAGGATAACTTGAAAAAGGTGTCCAAACTAACTATCCACGGACTGATCAACAATACGGATATCGCATCGATACGCACAGAACTTCCTATCCTCATGGATTTGAATCTGAAGGATGCTACGATTGTTGCTTTATCTATTACTGATATGGGATATACAGTACCGGTCAATGAGATTGAAGAGGGGCTGTTTAAGGAAATGAAGAGTCTGGAGACCATTGTACTGCCGGAAAATATCACAAAGATTGGAAAGAGTGCTTTTGAGACATGCTTTTATCTGCGAGAGATAAAACTGCCCGACAGTCTCACATCTATTGGTGAGAAAGCCTTTAATTACACCGGACTTACTTCTGTGACTATTCCCGCCGGTATCACTCAGATTGAGAAGGAAGCCTTTTCTAATTGTCGTGCTCTTATCTCTGTAATACTCCCTGAGAGCATTACAGAGATCTGTACGTATGGGTTTAATAACTGTACAAAATTAGCAGCAGTCAATTTTCCTTCGGCTCTTACTGAGATTGGTCATTGTGCTTTTGAAAGATGCTTCAAACTTACTTCCGTAAAGATTCCGGAGGGAGTCACTACGATTGGATCCAGTGCTTTTAAAAGTTGCAGCAGTCTTACTTCATTGGTACTACCTGCGAGCCTTACCTACATTGGTGACGAAGCTTTTGCCGAATGCAATGGACTTACTTCCATGTCTTTTCCGGAAGGCTTCACTGAGATAAATGGGAATCCATTTAAGGGATGCAAAGCAATGACGATGTTATCGATTCCGGCGAGTGTAAATAATATAGATTATGGTGCGCTTAGTGGTTGCAATGCTTTGACAACGTTTGTTGTAGCTCCGGATAGCAAAGACTTCGCGGTAATAGACGGAGTGTTGTTTTCCAAGGATAAAAAGACCCTGATAGCATTTCCCAATGGGAAAGCCGCGAGCTACACTGTTCCTGATGGAGTCACAATGATTGAGGCGTGTGCTTTTGAAGGGTGCAAAGATCTCACGGCTATTACGCTACCGAAGAGTGTTACCAACATCCGTCCTTATGCATTTTCCGGTTGTGCCGGACTTGCTTCCATCACGCTTCCTGAGAATGTAAAAGAGATTGGTTTCTTTGCCTTTACAGGATGCGATGGTATAAAAGAGATGCGTGTCTTGAGCGCAACATCTCCAATTGTTGGTAATAAAGGTTTTGAAAAGATGGATAAAGCATCTTGTGTATTGCATGTCCCTAAAGGGATGCAAGATGCTTATGCAAAAGCTGAAGAATGGAAAGAGTTTAAGAAGATATTGGCAGAATAATCGGATGTACAAGTAAGTTGGCAGGGATACTTCCTCCTTTACTAATTAATCTTATTTGTGAACAGAATATCAAAAGAAACTGCTACATTTGTGCGTGACAAAATAAATCAGAAGAGAAGATCAATAGATTCCTTTGGCAGGTAATAACTTCTTTTTCTCTCCATTAATAGACGAAGGCTATGGGGAAAAATCAAACATACAAGTCCTATTTTGCTGTTGATGATTTGCAGTATTCAATCAATCCGGATCAAACATCTGTCTCTGTTACTTTTCACACGGTCCCTGTTGCTGGTGCTCTTGAGATTCCCGCTACTGTGACATACGATAAAACGACGTATACTGTCACTTCTATCGGATCCTTTGCTTTTCGTAATTGTCACGAACTAACATCCATAAAGTTTCCGCCAAGCATCACATCAATGGGCGATTTTGCCTTTCTCTGGTGTAATGCTCTCACAGAAGTGAGCATTCCTTTGGCAGTATCTTCCTTTGGTACAGGCGTTTTCGCTTCCTGTAATGAGTTGACTCACTTTTGTATAGATGATGATCATCCCGTATTTTCTCAGATAGAGGGTGTCTTATTCACAAAGAACTATGAGACTCTCGTGGCTTATCCTAAGGCAAAAGGAACTGACTATGAGATTCCCGAGTGTGTCAAAGCAATTGGAAATGGAGCTTTTGCAGGTTTACAGGAGCTTATATCAGTCACGATTCCGGCAGGGGTTACTTCCATCGGTGAATGGGCTTTTGCAGGATGTAAAGCTTTATCTACTATTTCCATCCCTGAGGGTGTCACTTCCATCGGGAATAATGCGTTCTATTATTGTTCAAATCTTACTTCTGTTACTCTTCCATCCAGTGTCCTTTCTATTGGGACGTTTGCTTTTTCCTATTGTCGTCTTCTTTCAATGATACGTATTAAGAATGCAATTCCTCCTTCTGTGAGTTTTAACGGATTCAGCTTTGTGAATAAAGATTGTTGTAAGTTGTTTGTGCCGGGAGGCTCTAAACTTTCTTATTCCGGTGCTGTCGAATGGATGGAGTTTACAAATATCGTGGAAGATTATATCATCACTGTAGCGGAAACGGCTGCTTTGCCGCTCTCTTTCCTGTGTGATAATGGTTCGTTTATAGAGGTCAAAGGATCGCTGACCGGTGATTGCATCTCTGTGTATGATACGCTGGGCACACTGCTCCTGTCAATCTCATTACCTATCGGAACAACATATTATGTGAATGTAGGCGACAAGTCTGTTGAGTTGATACTGTAAATCAGGTAAAATGATTAGAACTGTGAGATGAATCCAACAGCGAAGCCACCATTTTCATAAATAGGGAAAACGGAAGCGGTTTGTTTGTGCTTCTTTCCCCAATTAATCTTACTATGCAGCCAATATGCCAGATTGGTGGAAGCTATACCAATGCCTGCGCCAGCTACTACATCGCTAAACCAGTGTTTGTTGTTGTACATTCTTAAAAAACCGGTTCCGGTAGCTACGGCATATCCTGCAACGCCAATCCATGGGGAGACATTCCAATATTCCCTTCTTAAAAGTTCGGCCGATGCAAATGCTATTGTGGTATGTCCGGAAGGAAAGGAATTGTCGGAACTATTGTTGGGACGCATTACATGGGTCGCTCTCTTAAGAGGTGTGACCACTGCTGTGGAAATGCCAATTGATATCGCATAAATAATGGCTTCGTCCATTGCACTGTTTTTTCCTTTGATGCCGAAGGCTTGCAAACCAAAGACGGCTACACCAGGTGCAAATTGGCTGTAATCATCTACATGAAGGAATTGATGGGGATGCTCTATATTTATTTCTTCGTGGATTGCATCATTGATGTTTTTTAAACCATCGCTTTCTAATGCGATTGCTCCATAGCTAATCAGCACTGCCGGGATAATAAATTCTTTGTACGTGAGTTTGTTCGTCTTTTGGAGAGTTGTCGCTTTTTGTGGAACTGGAACAAGTGAGTCTTGCAACGGAACAGTTTGTGCATATGTTGCAATGCTAAATAATACCAGGAGTGAGGTGATGGTAGTTTTCATTCTTTCTTTCATTCTTTCAAATAGTTATTTCTTAAAATCAACTTTGTTTAATAAACTTGGCAGCACGATCAGCAAGAGGGGCAATGCTACCAGAAACCCACCAATGACGGCAATAGCCAGAGGTTGATGCATCTGAGCACCGGTACCAATGCCTAATGCTAATGGCATCAATGCAATGATAGCACACAGGGCGGTCATCAGTTTGGGACGAAGCCGGGTGCTGATGGCATAGACCAGTGCTTGCTCTTTTGTCTTGCTGGCATGGCTTTCATAAAACTGAAGTAAGGTGAAGATCGCATTTTCTCCTATGATACCCACCATCATAATCAAGCCGGTATAACTGCCCACGTTTAATGGGGTTCCTGTGAGATATAGCAGAATATAACTGCCCGAGATACCTAATATAGAGATCAATAAGATGATGATCGCGACTTTGATGTTACGATACAAGAACAGGATTACAGTAAATACCAACAAACAGGAGAGTATCAAGATTAACAGGAGCTCTTTAAATGATTGTTGCTGTTCGGCATAAGCTCCGCCATATACGATTACATAACCGGATGGCAGTTTGATCTGCTGTTCAATTTGCTTCTGAATCTCTTTTACCGTACCTCCCAGGTTACTGCTTTCCAAGCGTGCGGTCACAATGCCGAGGGTCTGTAAGTCTTCCCGATGTACTTCCGCTGCTCCACCGGCGACTCTGACAGATGCAAATTCTTTCAAAGGCTTCAATTGTCCTCCGGGCAGGGCAATCCTGCTGTTTTCAATCTGGTTCAAGGAGGCATTGCTGATCTTGCTATACAGGATCCGGATAGGGGTAAACTGCTGGGTGTCGAACAGATTGCCAACTACATTTCCTTCCAGAAGAGTCTGCACCTGGTATTGGAAATCTTTCGGAGTGATGTTATACTGTCCCAAAGCAGCAAGATCAGGCGTGACCTGAATGGATGGTCCCGCAATCACGATCCCGTCAAACACGTCCGCGGTACCTTTTACATTGCTTACAATGTCGGCTACTTGTTTGGAATATTTCTGAAGGACTTTCTCGTCGTTACCGAAGATCTTGATCTCTATCGGTTGCACACTATTCATCAGATCACCCAGCATATCGCCGATGACCTGTCCGAAATCGGCGGTCAATGGTAACCCGGTAGCGTCTATCTTCAGACGGATTTCCTCAATAACTTCCTCTGTGGTTTTGTTGCGGTCTTTCTTTAACTGGATCAGATAATCGCCACTGTTGGGCTCAGTAATGAAGAATCCCATCTCGGTGCCTGTGCGGCGACTATAGAACTTCACTTCGGGAATGGTTTTCAAGATCTTGTCTACTTCTTTCAGTTCGCGGTCGGTCTCTTCCAGAGAGGTTCCGGGAGGGGAGGTGTAGTCAAGCACGATACTGCCTTCATCCATTTCCGGTAAAAATCCGGTGCCGATGGTAGGTATGATCAATGCAGAAAGTACAACTAATACGGCCATGAAGAGATAGGAATAGATCGGTCTGCGGATGAAGAAGCCAACCCACTTGCGCTCTTTTACTTCGTGGTGGTTTAAGTGTTTGTCTTTGATCAGAGCGGTCAGGAAGAGATAGATCACCGGAAGTAATAGCCAGGTGGCAAAGAAAGAACAAACCAACGTGATAATCATCGTGTCGGTCATAACCTTAAAATAGGCTCCTGCAACACCTGTCATCAGCATAAAGGGAAGGAAGATTACAATGGTACTGAGAGATGACCCGACCATTGCCCGGAGCAGGTAGCTGATGGCTTTTTGCACCAGTGTGCGGCTTGTCTCTTCGGGATGCTCTTCGTGTGTGCGGTGTATCTGTTCGACGACCACAATGGCATCATCCAGGATTAGTCCGATTGAGGCGGCTATTGCACCCAGTGTCATGATGTTAAAGGTTTGCCCGATGGCATAAAGAGAGAGCATCGTAAGACTCAGGGTTACGGGAATAGTCAAGAGGATGGTGACGCTTGCTTTCCATGATTTCAGGAAGAGGATGGCGACGATCATTGCCAGGAGCAAACCAATCCAGAGCGCGTCTGTGACGCTGCGGATCGCATCGTTCACAAAGTCTGCCTGTACATAATAAGGTGTGAACTGCATGTCTTTGGGTAAGGTCTTTTGGAGTTCGACAACCTTTTGTTCCATCGCTTTGGATAGTTCGACCACATTGGCATTTGGCTGTTGTACGACCGCTATCAGGAGGCTTTCGGTACCGTTGGCATTTATCTTAATGTATTGCTTGGCCTCATGGACATTGATGTCGGCAATATCTTTAAAATAGATAATGCGGTTGCCGTCGTTTTTGATGACGACATTCTTCAGTTGTTCCTGATTGCGCAGTTGTGCGTCGGTAACGGTCAGATAGAGATAGCGATAGTCGGAGGAATAGCCGTTGGAGGTGATAAAGTTGGTATTGTTTACCGCTTCTGTAATGCTTGCCGGTGTAAGCCCAAGTTGTCGCATCGTTTCCTGATGCAGGATGGCCCAGTATTCTTTATCCTGACCACCTATCACCCGGATGTCGCTGACGCCGGGCACTTGAGATAGAAATGGTTTGATGGTGTATAAGGCGATCTGTTTGAGTTGGATGGGACTGATGGTCTTTGAGGTGACCGAATAGCCCATGACCGGAAGAATGGACGGGTTCATCTTTTCGACGGAGATCTCAATGTCGGGTGGCAACTGGTTGCGGACCTGGTTGATTTTTGCTTCAATCTGTTGCTGGCTCAGATCAATATTGGCATTCCAGGACATGAATGCCGAGATCTCGCAACTGCCACGGCTGGTAGTGCTTTGAATAACTTTTAGGTCGGGCACTTGCTTGATGGCATTCTCCAGCGGACGAGTGACAGAGATGGTCATCTGATCGACGGGTTGCTGTCCGGCATCAGCTATTACTTTGATCTTAGGGAAAGTGATCTCAGGAAACAAGGCCGATTTGATTTCTGTATAGGAGAATGCACCCCCAAACAGTATCAAAAGTACGAGTATGAGAATGGGGCTTTTGTATTTTACAAAGAATGTTTCTTTCATCACAATTTACTTTTGAATGATTACAGAAGCGGTATCACTCAATCCGTAGTTACCTGATATAATGATGCGGTCGTTCACAGTAAGGTTTTCTGAAAGCACTTGCACCCGTTCGTCTGTTTCTATTCCTTTTCGAATGTCAATCTCCACAGCAGTGGTGTCATTGATCAGTTTCATGACCCAGAAAGTAGATTGCGCTTCGTCAGTCAGAACAGCGGTTTTGGGCACCGATATCCCGGATGCTTTCTGTTTGGTCAGTTGAATGGTAGCAATAAGATTTTCCGGGATATTGCCACCGTCTTGTACTTTTACCAATACCTTTTGAGTCTGCGACTCCGGACTGACTGCCGGCATTATCTTAGCCACCTGACCTACGAGGTTTCTGCCATCGGGTAGGTTTACAGTCAGCTGTCCGTTGCGGATGACGAGTTGATTGTATTCGTAGGGCACATCCATTACAAAGCCGAAGCTGCTTGCGTCGGTGATGGTTGCCAATATATCACCATCTTGTACATAATCGCCTACCTGATGGTTGACCATCTCTACATATCCGGAAGCAGGACTGACAACAGTGGTGAAACCCGAAAAGCGAAAGGATGAATCTAATTTTGAGATGGTGGTTCCCAGTGCTCTTGCTTCTTTTGTTTGCAAGCCAAACAATACCTGTCCTCTGTTTACACGATCGGCCAATTTAATATTCATCCGGGTGATGTAGCCCATCGTGTTTGCCTTTACATCGGACTTTAACAGATAGGTAGCCGTGGCATTGAGCGTAATTTGATTGCTCAACTGCGCCGTATCGGAAGGGTAGGCTATTGTGACCGGTGTTTTGGGAGCGGCTTGTTGCTCTTCTGCGGCATGGGAGTCAGACTGATTACTGTTACAACCAGAGGCAAATATCAGGAGTGACAGGAGAAGTATGAAAGAAATAGTAGGCATCTTCATAGCTATTGAATGATTAGATTATGTAGTTGATTGTGCAGGTTATAGAGATTAGTTTTGAATTGTACCAATCCCGATTTAAGGTTGAGGTAATTGTTGATGGAAAGAATGAAGTCCACCACTTTGACATCGCCCGTGGGCAGTTGCTTCGGGTTGGCTTCGATCAATGTTTCCGCATACTTCATCTGTTCGTTTGCCACCTCCATCATTTGATTGTATTGCTTTATCTGTGCTTGTATCTGCACGATCTGTTGGCGGTATTGGTTTCTTGCGAACTCGTTGTATTTTGTCCGGGTATCTTCTGCTATTTGGTTTTGCAGCAGCAATTTCTTCTTTTTGTTTCCATCATAAATGGGAACTTTCAGACTGAGTCCGGCACTGAAACCAAAGTTTTTGTAAGGAGCACTGGCAAGCGCGGAAGAATAACCTCCATCCGCATAGACGGACAAGCGGGGTATATAATCATACTGGATGATCCTGGCTTCATTTGCTATCTTCAAGCTATCAGTACGATAACTTTGGGCATACACACTTTCATCGAATGGAACGAAATCATCGGCATACATGGTTGGTGGCTCAAGCTTTGGCAAGGAGGTATCCACAATGCCGGAAAGGTAATTGAGAGTCGCGTAATTATTTTGCCATTCGCTGCCTCTCTGTTTTAATTCTAACAAGTTTTGCTGTAAGATAACCTTAAAAGTGAGATAATCGGTCTGCTTGAAGACGGCAGTTTTAGTTAGTTCATTTAACACATTGTCTTCCTGCTCTAAAAGCTGAACGATCTCTTTTACAATATCGTATTGCTGCTGACTGGCATACGTATGGATGTATTGTTCTGTAACGGCTCTGTTGAGTGTTTGAATGGTAATCTCAGACTTGTTGAGCGTTTGTTGGATCTCCAGATTGTAATTGGCCAATCGTGAGTTGAGATTTCTTTTTCCCAGCAAGTCTTTGGTTACTCTTACGATGGCAGCAAGGTTTTGTTCGGTGTACAGGCTTCCATTATATCCCCATCCGTTGATGGATGTGGGGTAAGTAAGATCGCCATAGCCTTCGACCTGAAATCCATAGTCGGCTTTGAGTTTCAGACTGTCTATCTTGAGGGAATACACCTGATTGTTGTAATCGTTGAGGAGCGGACTGTTGGATTTAGCACGTGAAAGATAATCATCCAATGATTTGGCTTCTTGTGCAAAGGCTTGTGAGGATAGCGACAGACCGGTAATTAAGAATGCTCTTAGCAAAAAGCAGCTTCTTAATTTAATGTGAAAGAGTTGTTTCATTGCATATGGTTGATCGATAACACTACAAATATCTAACTGAATTCTGAATTAATTCTGAATTTATAAGGAACGAAAAGGCTATCTGTCGGGATAGCCTTTTTGAGAAAAGTACATTTCCAATTTTATTTTTCCACTTTTTGCCCTTCACTAGCTATTTGGATAAAGTTTCCGGTTGCGTCAAACATAAAGTCTTTCCCTTTAATCTCAGCTTCATAATTTACGGTACCATCCGGTTTTGTAATTATCGCAGCCTCTTTAATCTTACCCGACTTATTTGCATTTACATAGTCGGTTACAGCCTTTGGCAATTCATTCACTGTAATTTCTTCTTCTGTCTCTTGCAAAACACCTTGAGCGTCGTATACAGCGCTCATTTCTTTCTTGTTTTGTTTGAATTCAGCTTCAAAACATCCATCTTCTTCACTCCATTCGGCTTTTAGTCCCGGATATTGTTTTTCAAAGGCAGTCTTTACAACAGCCGGAACTTCGGTTTTCTTCTCGCATCCTTCTGAGATTGCAAATGCGACTGCACTCACTGCTACTAAACCTAAGCCAATCACTCCGATTAACACTACTTTCTTCATTGTTTTTGAGATATTAAATGAATACTGGAAATTGAAAGTGACAAACATACGAAGAGAATCTATGAAAATTCTGAATTTTAGACTGATTTACTATTAATTGGTTTAATATTCCATCTTTACCTCGTTTTCCTCGAATATGTTCAAATACATGCGATTGAGTATCTTTTTATTGAAATTCAGAATTAATTCAGAATAGAATCATACATTTGAAGGCAAAATGAAAGTACAATGAAAATTCTTATTGTAGAAGACGAAAGAGCGCTGAGTGAGAGCATTGCTACTTACCTGAAGTCAGAGAATTACCTGTGTGAAGTCGCGGGTAATTTAAAACTTGCACTTGAAAAAGTGGAAAGCTTTGAATACGATTGTATCTTGTTGGACATTACTTTGCCTGATGGGAATGGACTGAATGTATTGAAGGTATTAAGGAAAAACAATAAAACAGACGGCGTAATCATTATTTCAGCTAAAAACTCCATCGAGGATAAGATTGACGGACTGAATCTTGGCGCCGATGATTATCTCGCCAAACCATTTCATCTATCAGAATTAAGCGCCCGCATTTCAGCCGTCATTCGTCGCCGAAGATTTGAGGGAAGTAGTAATGTTGTTGTGAACGAGATAGTTATTGATACAGTTGCCAAGATGGTTTTCATTAACAACATTGCGTTGGATATAACCCGCAAAGAATATGATTTACTCTTATATTTAGTGGTGAATAAAAACAGGGTTATATCCAAATCTGCAATAGCAGAGCATATCACTGGCGACCGTGCTGACTACTTTGATAATTTTGATTTTGTCTATGCTCATATCAAAAACCTGAAGAAGAAAATTGCCGCGGCCGGTGCTGATGATTATATTAAATCCATTTATGGCATGGGCTATAAGTTTGAAGTAAATTGAAACTAACGAATCACATATCTATTCGCTATATTGGCATGGCTAGTATTATTGTCATGCTGTCGATCCCTGTTTTTTACATGGTTATTCACGCTGTTATGCTGCATAGCATTGATGAAGATATGCGATTTCAAAAACAATGGATTGAAAAGAAACTACTGACGACTTTACCTGAGAATTTTGTTTCTTACAATAACAATATAACGATTCGTCCGGGATCGTCACATGAGACAAAAGAACGTATTTTTGATCAGGATGTCTTTATTCCTGATGACAAGGAAACAATCACTCACAGGGTACTTGAATGTACCTCCGTGATAAACGATAAGCCTTACAATATTCGTATCCAGAAATCCTTAATTGAGAATACAGATCTCTTGAATACAATCATTGTATTGCAAGTGATTATCTTGATCTTATTGCAGTTGTCTCTTTTATTTATTAATAGCAGACTAAACCGAAGAATCTGGATACCGTTTTATCATACCCTCAATGAATTACGAAGTTATAGGATGGATAAACAGGAGCCGTTATCATTGAAAGCTAGTAAAATAAGCGAACTTAATGACCTGAATTCTTCATTAAATGAACTTACAGGAAGGAATTATAAAGTGTTTATTGCCCAAAAAGAATTTACCGAAAATGCAGCTCATGAGTTGCAGACTCCGCTCGCAATTATGCAAAGCAATCTGGATCTGCTGATGCAAACATCGCCCATTAATAATGAACAAGCTCTTCTTATAGAGGCACTTACTATCGCTAATCAGCGGATAAGCAAGTTAAACAAGACTCTATTATTGTTAGCCAAAATTGAGAATAATCAGTTTACTGAGAAGGAACAAGTACGTCTGAATGAAGTTATTACAGAATATATATCTCTTTATCAGGACGCAATGCATTTGAAACAAATTCGCGTTTCAATATCATGTGTAAAGAATGTAGAGATATATGCCGATAAGACATTGGTTGGTATTCTAATTGGCAATCTGATTTCAAATGCCGTTCGGCATACACCACAGGGTGGTTTTATTCATTTTTATTTGCAACCAGGTATTTTCAGAATAATGAACACATCTAATGGAGGAGCGTTAGACAGTGAGAATCTGTTTAAACGTTTCCATAAACAAGGAAAGGACAGGCATAGTGTCGGATTGGGACTTGAGATATGCAGAAACATCTGTTCGTATTACAAATATACAATTGAATATAGTTATAATGATGGATTGCATTGTTTTAAGGTATCATTCAAATAGCTTTTGTGGTTATACACGAAAAAAACGCTGTTATTTTCCTAAAGAATATATTAATTCAGATTTTATTCAACATTGGTAGTGACTTTTGTGCCAATTCTATAATTTCTTTTTGATAGACAAATTACTTTATTCTGTTTGAAAATGAAACGTACTAAAACAATTACCTTATTTCTAATCTTATTTGTCGCCTCTTTTCAAGTTTCGGCGCAATTGTTACTTAATGAGTTTATGGCCTCTAATTCGGGGGCATACGTGGATCCTGATTATGATCAGAGTGCTGACTGGATCGAAATAGTCAACCGGGGATCAACAGCTGTTTCATTAAACGGGTACTACATCACCGATAATCTGAATGATCTTACCAAGTGGCAAATAAAAACGAACGTGACCATTCACCCCGGACAATATTTGGTTATCTGGGCGGACGGTATGGATACAGGTCTTCATACTAATTTCAAATTATCGGCTTCCGGTGAAGAACTTGCGATTGTATCACCCGGTCAGGCCATCATCGATTCATGTACTTTTGGGGTACAGGAACCAAATATCTCGATGGGGAGAAATAGTAACATGGAATGGGTCTATTTTACAACTTCTACCCCCGGAAATCCCAATTCGACAATGGCGTTTGACGGGGTGGTATTAAGTGATCCAAGCTTTTCTCTTGCGGGTGGTATTTATAAGACTCCCGTAACAGTCGAACTGTCAACTATTTTTGGTGGAGAAGTTCACTATACGCTTGATGGATCAGAGCCAAAAGTATCATCGCCTGTTGCCTCTTTCCCGATTGAAATTTCAGAAAATACCGTGGTGAGAGCACGTATTTATAAACCTGGTCAAGTCATGGGGCCTATAAAAACCAATTCTTATTTTATAGATACCGCTAACCGGCTCACAAATCTTCCAATTGTCTCTCTATCATCAGCTCCGGATAATTTCTGGAGTTCGGGTACTGGTATTTACGCGCAGAGTTTCAAACCGGAATGGGAAATACCTGTCAATATCGAACTGTTTGAGAATGATGGTCGCGATGGGGCAGCTTTCAATCTGCAGGCGGGAGTCAAGGTTAACGGATTGTTTTCCTGGAAGTTGCCTCAAAAGATGTTGGGAGTCTATTTCCGTAAGGCTTATGGCGCAGGCAAACTGGAGTATCCACTCATCTTTGATAAGGATCGCAAGAGTTTTGATTCGTTTGCGCTGAGAGCTTCCGGTAGCGACTGGTCGTATACACTGTTCAGAGATGGTTTGATTCAGAATGCGACCATAGAAAATACAGATCTGGATAATTCAGGATTCAGAGCCTGTGTCGTCTATATCAATGGAAAATATATGGGTATCCACAATATCCGTGAGAAGATTGATGAAGATTTTATCATTGGCAATCACGACTCAAAAGAGGGGACGATTGACATGGTGGAAAATGAAGACTTTGCCGAAGCGGGTGACCTGGTCGCTTACAATAAATTGAAAACATTCTATACGACAAAGGATCTTACAGTACAGGAAAATATGGATTCTTTGGCTACTATGATGGATGTTGAAAACTTTACAGACTTGATTTGTACGGAAGTTATTAGCGGAAATAGTTCGGTAGACCATAACGTGATGGCTTGGAAACCAAAAGATTCGGGACTCTGGAAATGGATAATCATGGACCTGGATCGTGGTTTCTTCAGTCCATCAAGTAGACTTATTAATTACTTTATCAGTCAAGACCCATGGCCTTTTAAACAATTGATGACCAATGCAGAATATAAAAAGTATTTTGGACTCAGACTAGCCAATCACCTCTTTACATCGTATAATCCGGTAAGGATCGATTCAATGATTGAGCTGCATAAGAATACCATTGCTGCTGAAATACCCTATCATATTGAACGCTGGAAAGGCACTTCTTCAAGTTATGGAAACCCGATTTCGTCGGTAGATTATTGGTTGACTCAGGTAGAGGCGATGAAATCATTCATAGGTGCCCGTCCTTCTCTGTTATTGAATGATTTGAAAAACTTTGGTTTTCAATCACCGGTATCTGTCTCTGTCTCGACCTATCCATCCAATGCAGGTAATCTCACTTTCAATGGCATGAAGTTACTTGTTCCGAATAGTACCGGTGGTTATCCCGGAGGTGAGGAAATCAAACTTGTAGCTGAGCCAAAAGCCGGCTATACCTTTATGGGATGGCAATCCAAAGACCAGACTCAGTTGATAAATATGGGAAGCACGTGGAGCTATTCGGATACCGGGAGTGATTTGGGTACTTCATGGAATAGTGTGGAGTATGACGATTCTTCCTGGAAAAGCGGAGAAGCAGAAATGGGCTATGGCGATGGAGATGAGAAGACAACACTAAGCTATGGCACAAGTTCAAGCAATAAGTATCCTACGTATTATTTCCGGAAGGTTCTTGATGTGACAGACAAAGAGAGTATTCAGAAACTGACAATGAGCGTAAAATATGACGATGGTGCTGTGGTTTATGTAGATGGTGTTGAAGTTCAACGAGTGAATATGCCTGTTGGGACTATTTATTATTCTACTTATGCAGCTTCAACATCATCTGGTACAATCGAATTTGAAATCGATCCCAAATTACTTGTGAACGGAAAGAATGTGATAGCAGTGGAGGTTCATCAGGCAAATGCAACCAGTAGCGATATAAGCTTCAATCTCGGTTTGTCTGCTGTTCTTTCAGTAACAAGCAGTTATATTTCGACCTCAAAAGAACTGATCGTTCATCCGACGACAGCATTGAATGTCACTGCTGTTTTCCAAAACAACGGACAATGTATCTTACCGGCTGTGATTTCGGATGAGTACACTGTTTCAAAGGAGTGTTCACCGATACTTGTTCCCGATAACGTACAAATTACTTCTACCGGCAAGCTGATCATTGAACCTGGGGTAGAGCTTTGGATGTCGGACGGTGTTTCCATCTTTGCTTCGGGAGCAATTCAGGCGCTTGGAAGCGGTTCAGAACCGATCCTATTCAAAAGTAATCCGGAGAGTGCAAACAAAAAATGGGGAGTAATCAGTATCAAGAATGTGAGCGACACTTCCTGTTTCAAAAATGTCATTCTGGAAAACGCGTCCAAAGGTCCACGACCTATTTATGAACTTGCCGCGCTTTCGATTGCGCATTCGCAGGTGATTATCGACAGTGTCAGCATTGATCATATCCACAACAATCCTATTGCTGCATACAATTCTACGGTGTCACTGACGAATAGCAAGATACATACCGATTATGATGGTGCTGACTTTCTGAATGTGAAACTCGGTAAGGTACTTATAGATCATTGTGAATTCAGTGGAAACGATAAGCTTGATGTTGATGCGATCGACTTTGGTGATCTGACGACAGGTAGTGCCAGCGTGACAAATTCTTATTTTCATGATTTCACCGGATTTAACAGTGACGCGGTGGATCTGGGCGATCATTCCAAAGGGGTAGTGGTAGACGGTATTGTAGCTTATAACATACAGGATAAAGGGGTATCTATCGGTCAGCAATCGTCGACCAGGATTACCAACTCGGTCTTTTTAAATTGTGGTATGGGTGCCGGAATGAAAGACTCAAGCAGTGTCGTGATTGATCATTGTACCTATTATGGTAATAACATTGCCATTGCAAATTATCAGAAACATGCCGGTGATGCGGGAGCCAATGCGTTGGTTACAAATTCAATACTATCCAATTCGTATACATCAGGTTATCAAAACGATGATTACTCTGCGATTCAGATTTCTAATTCTTCTGATGATACGGAACAGCTTCCTGAAGGAAACAATCTGTTTGGCAATCCGATGTTCACCAATCCTACTTTCTACGACTTCTCACTGTTGGCAGGTTCGCCACTCATCGGGACTGCTATTGATGGTGGCAATATCGGTGCGAATATTACATTACCGGAAATAGCTCCTTCCGTGATGATCAGCGATATCGCCTATTTTACAGAGGCAGGAACGGAGGATCTTGAATTCATCGGTTTGTATAACCCGGGAAATACGCCGATCTCTTTGGATAGTTACATGTTTAATAAAGGTGTAACCTTTCAATTTCCAGCGGGAACTGCTATCAGTCCGAAAGAGAAAGTGTTTGTGACCTCCAATCCTTTTGCTACCTATTGGGAAAACAGAAACGAACCTATCTACCAATGGGCGAGTGGTCGTCTTGCCGATGAAGGCGAAATGATTCAACTGGCTGATAAATATGGCATGATAATTGATCAGGTAACTTATAATAATAACTCGCCATGGCCAACGATTCAAGCCTCCAATCAGGGACTTACCTTGAAGGGTTACGATATGGACAATCACTTTGGCGAAAGCTGGAAGTTGTTGGCTCTTGATAAGATCCTCACCGGACAGTCACTTACATCCCATAGATTGGTTTCCGTCAATCAGGATCCTTCAACGGGAGTGTACACTGTCACCGGTCTGAAGAGTGAAGCCGGAAACTATGAAGTGTTTAATCTTCAGGGAAGACTTGTTCAGACTGGAGTCTATAACCTGGGCAAAGCAACCGTCGATCTTGCCGGACAGGCAGATGGGATTTACTTCATTCGTTTAGGAGAAGACTCTGCAAAAATTATCCGTATGAAATAAATACAGTTATCTTTGCGGAATATTCACTCTTTAATTCACATGATTATGAGAAGATTAGTGTCCCTTTCTTTATGTTTGATGATGGCACTTATGGCACAGGCCGCAGATTTCACGTTCAATGGTCTGAACTACTCTACAAACAATGATGGCACTGTGTCTGTGGGAAGACAAAGTGAGAACTTGTCCGGAAATATTGTGATACCTTCGACCGTAACGTTCAATGGGAAGAGTTATGCAGTCAAAGCGATTGAAGAAGGTGCTTTTGGAGCGACCAAGATCGTTTCCATGAAAATATCTTCCGGGGTTAAAACGATTGGTGAAGGAGCTTTTGGAGCCTGCACCGCTCTGAAGTCAATTATTATTCCTGCCGGAGTCACTTCCATGGGAGAAGGAGCTTTTGGCGCCTGCACAAGTCTGACTTCAGTGACCATCCCGGGAAGTTGTACTTCAATCGCTGAAGGTACTTTTGGAGCTTGTGTCAGTATGAAAACGGTCATCTTCTCGGAAGGGGTAAAAAAGATTAGTGAAGGCGCTTTTGGTGCTTGTGTCAGTTTGATGTCTGTCACACTACCCAAAAGCATGGCTGAAGTTGGTGATGGAGCTTTTGGGGCTTGTGCCAGTATTGCTTCATTAACCATTTCTTCCACCGAAACAAAGATTGGTGAGGGCGCTTTTGGTGCATGCAATAATCTGAAGGAGATTCGCTTTTTGTGCAAGGAGCCTCCGGTTTATTCACCCGAAAATGAATCTTTCGGAGGAATCAATATAGACGGTATCAAGGTGATTGTACCCAAAGGAACAAAAGGGAAATATGCTTCTTCGGGTTGGAGTTGCTTCCCGAATATTGTAGAATAAGATTTACCTCTTATTCGATAGGGGTACTGACTAATATCTCAGCAGCACGTTCTTTGCTGACGGATACGGAGTAGTAGTGGAAGACCGCTTTCGGACTGCTCCCTATCCGTTCCAGTATACGCTCTTTCAGAAGCAGGTATTCTTCTTCCGTGCAGGAGTAATCAAGATAATATGCCGGTGCTTCTTTATAGATATCCCAGTTGCCGGAGTAGTCTTCCACCTGAAAACCGCGATTGAGACACTCCATATAGATGGCACGATAACGATGGAACGTAAAGAGACCTTTATCAAGGAAAAAGGTTACATGTCCGCTGCCCAATGTGAACCGTTCCGGTATTTTTACTCTCTTTTTGCTCTCCAGGATGCTTGTCTTAAACTGAGCACAGATCCTCTTGATCTCACGATGTTCTGCCAGCAGATGTTCGTCAGTGAGGGCTTTAACCGGTATGGCAGAGTTGATTCGTGTCATAGTACATTCGTTTCCTTTATTTCCACACGGGCACGATAATGGCTCTTCGGGGTGACAGGAGTCAGGGAGAAGTATCCACTGCTTAATTTGCCATTTCGAATCACCCCTTTCTGAGTCTCCATGCGCTGGCAATGATCCGTATATAGTTCGCTTGCATCTTTCACATAATCGACAGAATAGATTCCCTGTTTTCCCTCTTCCACGTGAAGATCGTAGATCAATCGTGCCGCCATTCCCATATTCATTCGCAGATTGATTTCGACACAGGGATGGATGGCGTAATGCTCCACTTCTGTTTGATACACAAACATATCAATTCCCAGATAACCGTTGTAATGAGGAGCGATGAGGGTGGTAAGAGTGTTTTCCAGGGATTGACGCAATCGTTGTAGTATTTCCGGTGAGACGTATTGACCGATTTGCTTTTCGATATGGCTGTCGGAAGCAAGCAGATTGCCTTTGTACGTACCATAAAGATCGGTATAAAAGAGAGAATAGCCGGAAAAACTGGCTTGCAGCTCCTGACAATGAAATTCCATTGCAAAGTCGAGAATCTTGTTGTATTTCTGTTCGGCGATGACACTGCCTTGTTTAGCAAGGATCCCTTCCGCCCAATGATCGAGACGTTCCATCTTATGATGCGTTGTGCGCCAGTGTATCCCTTTGCCACTACCGGACCATGGTGCTTTATACACACAGCTTTTGTGCTGAGCAGCAAAGTTGTGTATCTGGTCAAGTGTTGTCAGTTCGACGCCGGATTCAAAGGATGCAAAAGGAAGTGAGGTGTTCTGTCGAAGTTCGCTGAGCACTGTCAATGAGGTGGAACGGTGGGAGAGTTGTCTCACAAGATCCATTTGATCTGCATCCGGAAGTAGCTGATCGGCTATTCCTCTCTTTCGGAAAAAATCCACACAGGCAGGGCTCCATCCCCATGGAGAAAGAAACAGATCTGAATCACTCAGCAGATGGGGTGGTAAGCTATCACTGACTATCCAGTCAGCGTCCAGTTTCAGTTTGGAGATCATCTCCAGCCATTCAGAGTCTTCAGGAAGGGTGTCAATGCATACCGTTCCTTTACCTGCTGCATACCAGATCGGCAACAGCGATAAGTCGTTCCTCATCATTCTGGCACTGTCTGGCGCACAGAAATAGGGACTTCCATTGGCAAGTGCCAGGTCATTTTCAGGATTAAAAAGCAATAAAGTCCGATTCATGTATTCCGGCTATTGATTGTCTGGATTATTTTTACTAATCCTTTCAATAGTAAGGGGTTATTTGTTGTGATATAATCCACTTTCTGATTGATGAAGTGTTGCATATCAGCTCCCTTATCAATCGTCCAGACGTTGATGGTCAATCCGCAGGCCTTTGCTTCATCGATCCACTCCGGATGCTTGTTAAAAGTTGCATCACTGAAATCCACACCGCTATAACCTAGTTTCTTTAACTCTTTAGGAGCGATGTCGCTGCCCAGATAGGCTACAGGAGTCGAAGGTGAGAGAGTGATCAGATTACTGCAAGCCCTCTTGCTGAAAGAGATATATTCTACCTGATTCTCCATCTTGTATTTCTTTACCATCTTCACCACCTCTTTTACGCAACGGTCTTCATTGGCGGTGTCTTTGTGAGATTTGATCTCCACAATCAGTTTGGTGTTTGTGTCCTTCAAACCTTGTTTGAGATAGCTTTTGAAGGTAGGGAGTATCTCTCCATTTTTAAGTTTCAATTTCTTCAGTTGCTTATATTTTGTTTGTTCCACATTCATTGAGCCATGTGTTCTGTCATGATTGAGTACGACGACACCATCGGCTGTGACATATACATCACATTCCGAACCATAGATACCGATCTCCTGGGCTTTTTGTAAAGAGGCAATACTGTTTTGTGCAGATCCACTGCAATCCCAATAGCCTCGGTGGGCAATCACTTTTGTTTGAGCCATAAGCGTTCCTGAAATTAATAACAGGGAGAGGAGGGAACAAAAAACTTTCTTCATTTTAGATGGTTTTTAGATTTACAATTTATGTTTGTGAAAAGAGGGACGTACAAACAACATCTTCTATCACAATGCAAACTTACATAAAAAGGGCGAAACATAGGTCTGTCTTGGAGAAAGATTCATACCTGTTTTCTGTGTGACCAGATCCGTCATTGTTCTAAAAGACTCAACCCGTTTCAGGGTCCTACATACGGCCTGAAAAGTGCTGAATTTCTTCTAATAGTTTTGGGAAAAACATCAGGTTGTCTTTCCCATCGGAACCTGAAGAAATAAACATTTCATTAGGACGAAATTTGGCACGCATACGGACGCCTTTTCAGAAAGTACAACTCGTTATTTATCAGTGATATAGAAAAGTCAGAAATCCTCTAAAGTGACGAGAAACTCTGTTTTTACTCCTGATCAGCGAGAATCAGTGCTTTCTTCTTTACAGAGCAAATTGTTCTAAAACACCGATTCCTATCCATCAACAGCTGTAGATACTGAAAGGAGAAAAGCCTTTGCTCTAAGCTTGTGTTATAAACGGACTTAGTAGCCAAACAAAAAGTGAGGAAGTTCAATCAGAGCTTCCTCACTTTTATATAATATTGGAAAGGGTTAGTTAGATACGTTCAATATAACCGAGAACATCTCCTTTTCTGACAAATTCACCTTGCTTTACACAAACCTCAATCATCTTTCCTGTAAGGAGGATCTCTTGTCTTTCGATCGTGTTATATGGAGTAGATATGTAGCAGAAACCATCGCCTTCGGAATACTTGGAACCAATAGACGGAGCTACACATGGCAACACAGGATCAATTTCCCACAATATCTGGCCACTTGTCAGGGCTGTAACAGGTTCCGCTTTGGCGCGTTTGATCTTCTTGATCTCATCTTCCGAAAGACCCTGCTGAGCCATCTGATCGCTTTTAGCTTTTTCCAATTCTTCCTCAAAGCGTTTCTTGGCAACACCCGAACGATAATCGCGATATTGACGGTCATGCATTGCAAGTTCGAAAAGTTCCTCATCATCAGGACCACAATCCCAGCCATTTTCTTGCATCTCCTTGCGGAAAGTATCAAGTGCGTCCGGATAGTTCTTTTGTGGATCTTCCTCCGAGAACTTCAATCCTTTAGATGTTGCAAGCTCAATAATCTCAGGAGCAAGCGGTCCGGGCAGGCGGCCACTCAGACCTTGTATCATACCCCAGGTATTGGCATCAATCATGGTGTAACGACCTTCTCCGCGAATCACCATCATTACATTCATCAAAGCCACATTCTTTACATATTGGCTAAACGGAGTAACCAATGGAGGATAGCCGAGTTTAGGCCATACATATTCCACTTCATCAAATAACATAACGAGCAAATCATCAATGGAAAGAGGTTCTTTGCCTTTACTCTTCAACGTCATGTTGATACTGGAGTGAACTCCCTTCAAATCTGCCATCATAGATCCCATCATACCTCCCGGTAGTCCGCATTTAAGCAACAAAGAAGAAGTGTGCTTATTTGTTGGATCTATAAAGTATCCCAGAAAATCATCGATAAACTCCTGAGTCATACTTCTTGCTTTCATATAAGCTTTCATGTTGATTTCGGGGACATCAAATCCTGCATCTTTCAACATAACCTGCACAGAAATAACATCTGGGTGACCTTTTCCCCAGGAAAGTGGTTCCATGGCAACGTCGATTATATCGGCTCCGTTTTCGCAGACTTCCAGAATAGAAGCCATATCCAATCCGGGACCGCTATGGCTGTGATATTGGACAATAACATCCGGGTGCTTCTCTTTGATGGCTTTGGTCAGTCTTCCCAAGAATGCCGGACGGGCAATTCCTGCCATGTCTTTCAGACAAATCTCCGGTGCACCAGCAGCAACCAGTTCGTCGGCAATACCTGAATAATACTCAACGGTATGCACCGGAGAAGAAGTGATGCACAAGGCTGCTTGCGGAATCATACCAGCTTCCAAAGCGTATTTGATAGAAGGAATGATATTCCGAACATCATTTAATCCACAAAAGATGCGGGTAATATCTACGCCCTGCGCATGCTTCACCTTGTACATGAGCTTTCTCACATCAGCAGGAACAGGAAACATGCGAAGTCCGTTCAATCCACGGTCAAGCATATGAGTCTGAATGCCGGCTTCATTGAATGGTTTTGTGAAGGTGCGGACTGCAATATTAGGGTTTTCACCATACATGAGGTTCACTTGCTCGAAGGCTCCTCCATTGGTTTCTACGCGGGAAAAACAGCCCATTTCTATAATAAGAGGGGCTATACGTTGTAATTGATCAACACGTGGTTGATACTTCCCTGAAGATTGCCACATGTCGCGGTAAACAAGGCTAAACTTAATTTCTTTTTTCATTATATTATTAGTTTCGGGTAATTCCTGAACTTTCATGCAAAAGTAATTATTTTAAGTGTATCTTGTTTTTATCTGTTATAATTATTTTTGTAGCAAACCTCATTTTGTTTGAGTGTTTCTGAAGACTCAAAAAGAGTATCTGATATTTCAAGTATAATCTGTTCAATTTCTCTTAAAATCTATTGGAGCGGAGATTTTCATAACTTTTCATTTCGATTATTGTGCATAACAAGAGTACTACTTATAGTTTGTGTGGTTAACAGAATTTATATAATTCAAATTACTTAAATCAAGCTACTCAATAGAAATAAAAGAGTAGTTTTGTAGATAACAATACTATATTCTGTATTATCCCAGAAGTTCTATTTGTTCATCTGTAAAACCTAATCTTATGAAAACTAGCTACAAATTACTTCTTATGTTTGTATTCCTTTTTTGTATCCATGTGAGCTCAGCTCAGACGATAACAGAAGAGGATGGCAATTGGTCTGAACAGTATGTGACTCTTACAAATACCCCTCAGGCTGAGTTGATGGTCAGAGTAGGGGATATTGACAATTTGAATTTTGGCTGGCCTTCCGGATTTAATCCTTTTTCCGGCAACAATACTCCTGGTCATGGTTTCCCTTGGAGTGTGAATGAAAATGATCCTACCGGAACTGACCGAATCATGGTTATCAGCAGTTATGCAGGCGCACCTCCTCACGGAAGCGATGGTTACACCGCAACTACATCGCGTCCAGGTAATATTGTGACGCCGGTTACTCTTAATTACAATCTCAATGGTGTAGCTGTAAAATCGGTTGTTATGCAGATTTTTGTTGATGACTTTCAGGCACCGGTTTGGGGGGCATCCTACACGATTACTATTGATAGCGTTCGCGTTCCATTTTTGGAAAATATTATCAATTCTCTTGTTCAGACAGGTCCAATAGGTAAAATGATCAGTGCAAATGTTCCCGCTGAGTATTTGTACCTTTTTGAGGATGGGCAGGTAAGCATTCGATTTGACGATTATACAACAGGTGCCGGCGACGGTTTTGCAATTGATTTCGTAAAGATTCTTATCAACAAGGCAGAACTGGGACAATATTCCACTGTAACCGGAAAAATCATTGAAAAAGGAACAAATACTCCTTTGGATAGTGTGCTGGTTGTTGCCAATGGTATCAGAGAATCTTATACTGCAAGTGATGGGACATACCTGATTGATAGTATCCCTCCCGGATACATTAGTATTCGAACTTACAAACCAGGATATGGGAGTAAGTCAAAGAATATTTCTCTGGCTAATGAAGGAACTGGTAACATTGATTTTGAATTAGAGACTCCTGCTCCGTACATTGTTCAGATAACTCCACAAGCTGATTCTATCATCAATGATCTATCAACTGCCATTGTTGTCACATTCAGTCAGGAGATGGATTCTCTTACATTTAATCATGTAAACGTTATTTTTTCTGATAGAGAAAAGACTCTTTCCGGAAAGATCACACGAACATTAACAGGATTCTCGTTTCAGCCGGATAGTCTGTTGGAAAATGCAATGACTTACACAGTAACAATCACCAGCGGAGTAAAAAACGTTCCGGGTATAAGTCTTGGCCAAGATTATGTATGGTCTTTCAAGACATTTGATCCGACTCTTGATGTTTCGCCTTTGGCTATTCAGGATCCGTTGGAGGTATTTTACAATCCTTCGTCCGATGAGATTACAGTGACATATATATTGGATCATGTGTCGCAGGTAAATGCAGGAATTTACTCTATCGTAGGTCTGAAACAACTGGATTTAGAAAGCGGTATGAAAGACAGCGGGAAACATTGTGTAACTATCAACGCGGACAACCTTTTGAATGGATTGTACATCCTGAAAATAGATCTTGGTGATAAGAGTTATACGAAGAAGTTGATTATAAAGAGATAAATTCTGTATCTGATCCGTTCATTTTGTTCAGGTGTATCCATCAGGGAATAAGTGAAATGGTGCTAAACCTTTAGTGGTTTGGCACCGTTTGTTTATTGAAAGAAGAAGGATTCACGGTGAAATCTGATACAAACAGAGCATCGCGCTTTTTCTGTTTAGGCCTGGAAAGAGTATTAAAAATAAAAAAACTCAACGAATACGATCTTTCCCTTTTCAGATTAGTTATTGTCAATGCAATTAATACTCTTTGGCTCATCTCTCTGAGGATATGATTTACATGATTAAGATATAATGCTTTGACTCTTGCTTACTTATTGTACTTGTTACTTAAAGAGCAGTCATAACGTATAAAAAGACTTTTCTTAAAATACAGATCGATCTATTTCCATATTTAATATTATTGGATACTTTTGCTGAAATAATAGATCCTTCAATTGGTAAAATACAAGTGAGGAACAATATTTTAAGCTGTTCAAAGACGAATTTCAAACGAAATAAGTCTCATTGAATAGCTGTTTTCAGAATACATAATAATAAATTCTTAGTTAGTAATTTGATTCACTTACCATTTAAAACAAATAAAAATGACAAGAAAGCTGTACATCTTAACCGGTTTTTTACTTTGCTGTGTGTTAACCAACGCGAGTCTGTTGAAGAAGAGTAGTGGAGAGGAAGTCTCTTTTACACTCAAATCTCCTGACAAAAAATTACGGATGGAGTTTTCCGTAACAACGGGAGGAACTCTCTTTTATACATTTAGTGCAGATAAAAAAGAGCTGATAGGAAAATCGGAATTAGGACTGGAAGGAGTTGCTCCAATCCAATTTGTTGATTCAAAGAAGAAATCAGTCGATGACGTTTGGTTCCCTGTTTGGGGAAAGAGATCCAAAGTACTCGATCGTTATAACGAACTGACAATCGATCTGACCTCGTATGATCTTATAGCTCGTGCCTACAATGATGGAGTTGCTTTTCGATACAAGGTTAAATCAGGAAATCCGACCACGGAACTTACCCGTTTTAATTTTGCTGATGACTATACGGCTTGGTTTTACAACGGGGAAAGAGCCAACCTTGGACCAGACAAACTAACCAAAGTCGAAGGACGAAGATTTCCGGTTATGACAATTAAAGTAAATGACAATAGTTATATGGCTATTCATGAGGCTTGCTTAAACAGTGGAGATCCTTTAGTGTTACAATCGAAAATGAATGAAACTTTGTTTAGCGTGGCATCAAAGCCTAATGATGCATGGCGTGTCGTATTTTTTGGAAGAAAGCCCGGTGATATGGTTGATTCTCATCTTATCGAGTTGCTGAATCCTGATCCTGAAAATGGAATGGACTTCTCTTGGGTTAAACCGGGTGTTGCTGTGTGGGACTGGCGAATTAACGGAGCTGTGTCAGGTGATTTTAAATATACCATGTCGTTGGAATCATGGAAACGAATGGTTGATTTTGCTTCTGAAAACAATATAAGACATCTTGTTCTTGATGCTGATTGGTATGGACCAGAGTTTGGTGAAAACTCGGATCCAGTAAAAGGAGGAAAAGTGGATCAGGTTCACGAGATTATCAAATACGGTAAAGAAAAAGAGGTTGGCATTTGGCTTTATCTCAATGATGTTGGAGGACGAAGATTCCCGTTGGAAAAGACATTGGAACAATACGGGAATTGGGGTGCTGCCGGTATTAAGTATGGTTTTATGCAAGGAAACCCTGTTGAAAAAAACGAACGTACTCAATTGATTACACGATTGTGTGCAAAGAATCATTTACTTTGCGACTTTCATGATGGTCCTGTGCATCCATACGGTCAGATGAGAACATGGCCCAACGCTGTTACAAG
>JAQUTK010000059.1 GCA_028709785.1 Bacteroidales bacterium | reverse complement strand
ATGGGACTAGCTACTACATTTGTGCTGATTGGTTCGAATGCTGTCATCTCTATGGTCAAGAATATCGTACCGGATAAGGTTCGAATTCCGGTCTTTGTTGTCGTCATTGCCGCTTTTGTAAGTACACTGGATATGCTTATGAAAGCATATGTTCCTGCTTTGTATGAGAGTCTCGGACTGTTTATTCCTTTGATCGTTGTAAACTGTATTGTACTTGCCCGGGCAGAATCTTTCGCTAGCAAAAACAGTATCGTTGATTCAGCTCTCGATGGTCTGGGAATCGGTCTTGGGTTTAGTATCGCTCTCACACTACTTGGATCTGTTCGTGAAATACTGGGCACAGGTAAAGCTTTTGGCTTTACTCTCTTTCCTGACAATTACGGAATGCTCATCTTCGTATTGGCACCGGGTGCCTTTATAGCTTTGGGATACCTCATTGCAATCGTGAATAAGTTGAAGAATACAAACAAATAAAGCCTGAGAGTATGTACTATATAATGATGTTTATCGCTGCCGTCTTTGTTAACAACATCGTACTGGCTCAGTTTTTGGGAATCTGTCCGTTTTTTGGAGTTTCCAAGAAGATTGATACCGCTATTGGTATGGGTGCCGCAGTCACGTTTGTATTAACACTTGCCACAATTGTTACGTATCTGATTCAAGTCTATGTACTTTCTCCTTTTGGACTAGGCTTCTTGCAGACATTGACTTTTATCCTTGTCATTGCGGCATTGGTTCAGATGGTTGAGATAATCTTGAAAAAGACTTCTCCTGCACTATATCAGGCTTTGGGAGTCTTTCTCCCCCTGATTACAACAAATTGCGCTATTCTTGGTGTTGCTATTCTTGTGATTCAGAAAGATTATAATCTGATTGAATCAGTCGTATTTGCTTTTTCCACGGCCATAGGTTTTTCATTGGCTTTGATACTGTTTGCCGGCATTAGGGAACAGCTTTCACTGAATAATATACCCAAAGGGTTGCAAGGTTTTCCAATTGCCCTTATTACCGCCGGATTGCTAGCCATGGCATTCATGGGATTTGCCGGCATTGTATAACCCTCAAGGGCTTATCAATCGAGATAATAGTTGTATTCTTTTCTAAAAAAATTGAATACAACTATTTTTTCTTCTTTAGAAAGAGTATCTTTGTGACTTAATCTGGTCGTTATATTATGGTAAAACCAACGCTGTTTGTTTTAGCTGCCGGTCTCGGCAATAAATATGGTGGAATGAGGCAACAGGAGAGTATTGGTCCGAATGGGGAAACGATACTTGATTACACCGTCTTTGATGCTTGTCGGGCTGGATTTGGGAAGATTATCTTTGTCATTTATTCTGCCTTTGAGAAAGAATTTAAAGAGTTTGTACTCTCTAAATACGAAGGACGTATTGCTGTGGAATATCTCATACAAGATAAAAACAATGCCGATCCGGGCAATAAGATTAAAGCACCGTATCCCTGGAGTTCGATCTGCGCTTTGTGGGCAGGTAAAGATTTGCTTCAAACTCCCTTCGGTATTGTAAATGCAGAAGATTTTTATGGAAAAGAGAGCTTTGAGATCCTTGCCGAAGCAGTGAAAAATGTATCACCTTCCAACTATTTCAATGTTGCTTTTGAACTTTGTAAGACGCTTTCAGAAACCTCTCCTTTAACGAGAGGAATTTGTGTGATGGATGATGAAAACAATCTGAGTTCGATCGTTGACCATCTTGAGGTTGAAATGACCGGTGGTAATGTGGTGTACAAAAACAGAGATAATAAACGCACTGAAATAGATGGTCAAAGTATAGCTTCCATCAATATGTGGGCTGTACATCCGGATATATTCAATTATGCTGAAAAGTTTGTTGACAAAATCCATCAACAAAGTCTTCTGAACGAGAAAGTATGCTACACGATTACAGAAATGGTCAACGTGCTTCTCACTCAGGAAAAAGTCAAGGTGAAAGTGCTTATTACACCTTCAGAATGGTTGGGTTTAGCCTCGGCCGATGACAGAGTGCCTCTGGTACTTAAAATCAACGAATATATCAAGGCACAGCGATATCCCAAAAGTTTGTGATTAATGTACAATAATATACAGAACAATTATGTCAAAAGGTAGAATCTTAGTAACCGGAGGTACTGGTTACATTGGCTCACACACAGCTGTGGAGCTTCAGAATGCGGGATATGAAGTTATAATCATCGATAACCTTTCAAACTCAAATATTGAAGTCTTGGATGGTATTGAGAAAATTACAGGTATCCGTCCTGCTTTTAAAGAGATGGACTTATGTGATAAGGCTGCTCTCGAGGATCTCTTTGTACAGTATCCCGGAATTCTGGGCGTTATTAACTTTGCCGCTTATAAAGCTGTTGGTGAATCAGTGAAGATGCCTCTAAAATACTATCACAATAACCTTGTATCTGTCGTTAATCTCATGGAATTAATGCCTAAGTACAACGTGAAAGGATTTGTATTTTCTTCTTCCTGTACCGTGTATGGTCAACCGGATAAAGAATATCTTCCTGTTACAGAGTCTGCTCCACGCAAAAAAGCAATGTCGCCTTATGGTAATACAAAAGCGATCTGTGAGGATATTATTCATGATACAATCACCTCCGGAGCAACATTTAAGAGCATAATCCTTCGCTACTTTAACCCAATCGGAGCACATCCAACCGCTATCATTGGTGAACTGCCTAACGGAGTGCCTCAAAATCTACTGCCGTTTGTTACTCAAACAGCTGCCGGTATACGTGAACAGTTAAGTGTTTATGGTAATGACTATAATACACCTGATGGTTCTTGTATCCGTGACTATATCAATGTTGTTGACCTGGCTAAAGCTCATGTAATTGCAGTGGATCGTATGATTCAGGATAAATGCCTGGAACCGGTTGAGATATTCAACCTGGGTACCGGACGTGGACTTTCCGTGCTTGAAATATTAAATACATTTGAGAAGGTGACCGGCGTTAAAGTAAACTACAAGATTGTAGGAAGACGCGAAGGAGATATTGAGCAGGTATGGGCTGATCCCGTAAAAGCGAATACTGTACTTGGCTGGACAGCAACAGAGTCTGTGGAAGATACATTGGCTTCTGCCTGGAAATGGCAACAAAAGTTGATGGCTGACGCGAAGAAATAAACGATCTTTTATCAACATACAGGAAAGCTGTCCCGCGGATCATAGGATTTGATTTGCGAGACAGTTTTTTCATTAAGTCTATAGATATGCGCATTGAACAAGATTTCTCACTCCTAAAATACAATACTTTTGGAATGAAGACGGTAGCCAGACGTTTCGTAGAGTATTCATCGACTGCGGAACTTCAGCAATTTCTTCGTTCTTGTTCAACAGATGAGCAGGTGTTTCAGATAGGAGGTGGGAGCAACCTGCTTTTTATCCATCCGCTATTTGAAGGAACAATACTTCATTCTGCTATTAAGGGGATAGAAGTGATGGATGAAGATGAGGAAAGCATCTGTCTGAAGGTGGGAGCGGGTGTGGTATGGGATGAATTTGTAGCACATGTAGTAGCCCGGGGATGGGGTGGAGCAGAAAATCTTTCTCTTATTCCCGGTGAAGTGGGTGCGTCTGCCATTCAAAATATCGGTGCCTATGGAGTGGAAGCGAAGGATATTATAAGCAACGTATATACCATTGACCGGAACAATTACTCGGTCAGAGTTTTTGAGAATAGCGATTGCAACTATGGTTATCGTTCAAGTATATTCAAAAACTCTTTGAAAGATCAGTATATTGTTACCCATGTGTCATATAGACTAAGGAAACATCCGAAACTTAATCTTTCGTATGGTAATATCTCTGCCGCATTTGGAGAGGACGAAGAGATTACCCTTCAGAAAGTACGCGACCATATTATCCGTATTCGTGAACAGAAACTACCCGATCCGAAGGTACTTGGCAATGCAGGAAGCTATTTTATGAATCCTGTAGTTTCAACAGCTCTATTTGAGTCTTTAAAGCGCGACTATCATGATATACCATCCTATCCTGCCGAAGACGGGATAAAGATTCCGGCTGCCTGGCTCATTCAACAGACTGGTTGGAAAGGGAAATCGTTGGGAAAAGCTGCTGTTTATGAAAAGCAGCCTCTGGTACTGGTTAATACCGGAGATGCAGAAGCGATAGATGTCATTCATCTTGCCGATGCTGTTATTTTTGCAGTGGAAGAGAAATTTTCAATCCGGTTAAAACCGGAAGTTATTTATGTCTGATGTATAGAATGAAGATTAGGTTTATAGGTACCGGCACTTCTACCGGAGTCCCTTCTGTGGGATGCAATTGCGAAGTATGCAGATCCACAGATCCAAAAGATAAGCGACTGAGGTGCTCAGTGATTGTTGAAGTAGGAGAAACCACTCTGCTGATTGATTGTGGTCCGGATCTGCGTCAGCAGACGCTCAATTATACACCCTCCAAACTGGACGGAGTATTGATTACTCACGAGCATTTTGACCATGTGGGAGGACTGGATGATTTGCGCCCTTTCTGTTATCACAAAGCACTCAATCTTTATGCAGAGCACTATATGCTTGAACTTTTGAAGCAACGTGTGCCGTATTGTTTTAGAGAGAATCGCTATCCGGGTGTGCCCAATTTTAATTTGAATGAAGTAACGATGGATCCGTTTACTGTGTCTGATGTTGAAATTCAGCCCATTCGGGTGATGCATTACAAGCTTCCTATTCTCGGCTACCGCATAGGTAACATGGCATACATGACGGATGTGAAGGATTTGCCGGAAGAAGAATATGACAAACTGAAAGGCTTGGATACGTTGATCATCAATGCACTGCGCATCAAGGAGCATATCTCGCATCAGAATCTGGATCAGGCTCTTGAGAAGATTGCACGGATAGCCCCGCAAAAAGCATACCTGATTCACATGAGTCACGAGATTGGTTTACATGCCGAAATAGATAAACAACTGCCCGAAGGTGTGAGTCTGGCTTATGACGGTCTGGTGGTGGAAAGTTTCTGATTATTTGACCCGTGTGTTTTTCCGATTTGAACCGTATGCTATTACAATGATTTCTGAATGAGATTGCGGGTCAAGCCCGCAATGACGACGGAGAGCTACAATATTGCAACCTTATCAATGAGCCCATTCGTCCTTACCAATGGATTAAAACATAAGGTCGTTTTACTCCGTTTCACGTTCATGAAACGGAACAAACATCAAGACGTTTTTTTAAAAGAGTGCCTATCCGATGAGGAAAACAACCTGAAGCATTTTTATCTTCATAAGGTGCGTCCCTCGTTTCACCGCAGACCAACGGGAAAAGAACTACATAGAGCCATTATTTCTCTATCCATTCCCTTTTCAAGAGAAGAAGATAATCAAAGAGCCGCAATTCCTGTCGGAGTTGCGGCTCTTTGTATAAGGAGTGAGGGTTTATACCTGAACAATGTTGCCGGGTACTATTTCTCCCTTCAATATCTTTTCGGTCAGCACATCTTCGATATATTCCTGGATTGCCCGTTTTAGCGGACGAGCACCAAACTGGATATCATATCCCTTCTCAAAGATCTTCTGTTTCATCTCTTCAGACACTTCCAATTTGTATCCCTTTTCTTCAATTCTCTTACGGAAGATATTGATTTCCAGTTCAATAATACGACGGATAGACTCTTCTGAGAGTTGGTCGAAATTAATAATATCGTCAATACGGTTTAAAAATTCGGGTGAGAAGGTTTTATTCATAGCCTTCTTGATTACTCCTTCAGCATACACTCTGTTGACAGAACCTTTGTTAGCATCAAATCCGATGCCATTGCCAAAATCCTTCAACTGTCTGGAACCGACATTCGAAGTCATAATTACGATCGTATTCTTGAAACTGATAGTCTTTCCATGCGCATCAGTAATTCTGCCATCGTCCATGATCTGGAGCAATAAATTGAACACATCCGGATGAGCCTTTTCAATCTCATCCAGCAGAATGATGGAGTAGGGCTTGCGACGTATCTTTTCGGTAAGCTGACCACCTTCTTCATATCC
>JAQUTK010000037.1 GCA_028709785.1 Bacteroidales bacterium | reverse complement strand
CTGGTGGGAGAAGGGTCCGCAGGGCGATGGCGCTTATCGTGGTTCAAAAGCGGGTTATGGAATTCTGAAGTTGTATAAGAGTGGAGATTCTTCGTATGAGTTCATCGAACATGGAAAGTAGGATGTACGATTGAATTGAATTGAAAATAATAGGATTTTTGTATTGAAAATAGTGGGAACTGCGTATTTTTGCCACCGGAGATATAAATTAAAGACGTATGTATTATAACAGATTACTTGAAAAAGAGATTGAACTCAAATTGAAAACATCTGGTGCTGTCCTTGTGGCCGGACCAAAGTTCTGTGGTAAAACTACTACTTGTATGCTTTATCAAAAGAGTTTTATCAAGCTAAATACGAAGCAGGTCATTGCAATGGCACGAATGAATACTAAAGCAGTGTTAAAGGGTGAGACACCTAGGCTTATTGATGAGTGGCAGAAGGCGCCGGATATTTGGAATCAGGTGAAAGATGACCTGGACTTCAATTACGAGTTTGGTAAATTCATTCTTACAGGTAGTTCAACTCCAGCCGATAAGACCGAGGTACATCATAGTGGTGCAGGTAGAATTACACCTTTACTGATGCGTCCAATGAGCTTGTTTGAATCAAAAGAATCCAAAGGGTCCGTTTCTCTACAAAACTTGTTTGATGGTACAGGGGATTATCCATGGGAAATCGATCATGACTTTACTTTGGAGGATGTTTCCCACTTACTTTGTCGAGGAGGTTGGCCTATTTCAGTCTTGGCTCAAAAAGAGATTGCCATTGAGATTACCAAGAACTACTGGAATGGACTATTCGTTTTTGAGGATTGTGGAAACGAGCGTTTCCGCAATAAGAAGCCTGAGGTCTTGAAAATGATAGTGAAAAGTTATGCCCGACATATCTCAACAGAGGCTGCTATTTCTACTATTATTGCCGATGTGCGTCAAAGTAACGAAAGAACCATGGATCCCAAAACTTTTGATGATTATATGGAGGCTCTGAAAGATTTATATCTGATAGAAGACATGCAGGCTTGGAACCCCAATATACGTTCGAAAACTTCCATCCGTTGTACACCAACAAGGCATTTTGTTGATACATCTATCGCTTGCCGTGCGTTGAATATCATGCCTGATGATTTACTACGAGACCTTGAGAGTTTTGGCCTCTTTTTTGAGGATATGGCCGTGCGTGACTTGAAGATATATGCTAGTACACTAGGAGGTGAGATTTTGCACTACAGAGATAATGCCGGATTGGAATGTGACGCTGTTGTTCATTTGGAAGATGGTAGATGGGGAGCAATTGAGATAAAACTAGGTGGTGATGAACTTATTGATGCTGGTGCTACATCTCTTAAAACATTGAAAGCTAAGATAGAAGAGAAAAGCGATGAAAAGTCACCTTCCTTCTTGATGGTGCTCACTGCTGTTGGTGGAGCCTATCAAAGAGAAGATGGTGTATATGTTGCTTCAATAAATTACCTGAAGCCTTAATCTATTAATCTGCGGTAATATGCAAATTTAAATTCGGCGTTTTTCGGCAAAATTGAATAAACAGTTTGTATCCATACTCTCCATTTACTCACAGGAAAGAATAATTCTTCCATTTGCCTGTTACAACTGTATGTTACCATTGAACATACCGGAGCAAATGTGCCTACCCAATAGTATCGAAGAACACTCATTCATTGCATAATAGAAATAGAATGCTTAGATTTGTCGCTACTTACTTCGTATGAGTTTATCGAACATGGGAAATAATGAAGCGGGTTTTCGTCAAACTTCGTAATCAGGGGTAAAAACGAGGGTGAAGATACTATTTAATCACATCTTGATTCTATTCTTCTTCCACGATATTCGCAAATAATCCCTTCCAATAGCTATCATTGAGATACTCAGAAAGGGTACCCTTTGGAACATAGAGTGTGCAGAGGTTCGTATCGACTCCTTCAAATACTTTCGTACCCAGTTCTTGCGGTTTTCTATTTTTATTGTGAATTTCCTTTGCAATCTCTAAAAGCATATTCACCGATGGCAAAGTAAAAAAACTTTCTAACAATCCAAAAAGGATGCTGTTATGTACTGTCCTGTTATGTATTCAAGAAGTATCTAAAAGCGCATTTATCCGTCTATTTATTGGAAATTAATTTGTTTGTTCTGTGAAGAATGTTTAAACAAAACCAAACTATATATAGCGTTTTTTTTACGCAAAAACTTCTCTTATTGTTGAATATCAGAACTTCTCTTGTCTTCTGAAGAAGGGTAATTAGTGCGTATATATAACGGAGAGGCCGTTTGTACAGGAAGGTTATTGTTGATGTTACTATAAGGTTTGATTTAGGTGTATAAATGCCTATTCTTAAAATGAATACATTCAATTTTGCAGTTAAGATTTGAATGAATACATTTGCGGAGTCCCTGAATAATATGATATTGAAATTGGTATGATACATCTGTACGAATGAAAAAGATCTTCTTCGCTCTATTAGTTACTATAGGCTGGATGTCTGTAGTGGACGCTTCGCCACAAACTTTCTGGGGCGATCAAGGTGATGGTACATACAAAAATCCAATTATCAACAGCGACTATTCCGATCCGGATGTGATAAGGGTGGGGAGCGATTATTATCTGGTTACGTCAACCTTTCACCTTAGTCCGGGCATCACCATATTACATTCCAAAGATTTGGTGAACTGGACGATTATCGGCCATGCTATTAATGACCTGGCATCCTTCGATAGTGCTTATTCTGCTGACGAGATGAAAGAATATAGTCACGGTGTATGGGCTCCTGCAATCCGATATCACGATGGAAAATTCTGGGTATACGTTTTTGATCCGGTTTTTGGATTATTCATGACTACGGCAACTAACCCTGCCGGTCCTTGGACTCCTGCTTATCAGGTTTTCAAAGGCCGGAATTACGACGATTGTTGTCCATTCTGGGATGACAACGGGCAGATGTACCTTACGGGAGCACATTTCCCTGACTGGCAACCAGGTGTCCGTATCTATGATATTTATCTCTGGAAGCTCAGTAATGATGGCAAATCGTTTATTGACGACGGTACTATTATTCACAAAGGCAATGGCTCTGAAGCAACTAAAATGTATAAAATCAATGATTGGTACTATGTTTTTTATTGCGAAGATTCCGAAAATATTCACAGGTCGCAAATGGCTATGCGGTCAAAGAATATTTATGGACCCTACGAGCATAAACGGCTTTGTCAGGAAAGAGGTACGCCTTATAATGCTGCTCAGGGTGGACTGGTTCAAACTGAAAAAGGCGATTGGTATTTCATCCATCATTTCGATGTTAGTACAAATCCATTGGGGCGTACATTGGCATTAGATCCGGTAACCTGGATTGACGAATGGCCTATTATTGGCCGGGTGGAAGCAGACGGTGTTGGCTCTGCAATATTCGAAGGTAAAAAACCTGTCAATGGATTTCCGATAGTTCGTCCACAAACCAATGATGAATTCAACTCAGATAAATTAGGGCTTATGTGGCAATGGAACCATTCACCTCGAAATGATAAATGGTCTTTAGCGGAGCGCAAAGGATATTTACGCCTTTATGCTTCGAACCCTGTCAATTCAGGTGGCTTCTTTCAAGCATCCAATACACTTTTACAACGGCAAATGGGTAGTGAATATGGGAATATCGTCGTGTGTATTGATGTAAACAAAATGGGCAATGGACAAGTAAACGGGTTGTGCGTCGTAAATAACAATCTAGGTTTATTAAAAGTGGTTCAGAAGGGTGATAAACGCTGGATTGAGACAACAATCGCTGGTAAAACCGATACACTTGAGTCCATTCATAAAAAAAGGATTTGGCTAAAAGCCGCTTATGAAAACAATGTGTACCAGTTTTATTACAGTACCGACGGAAAGAAATTTATTAAAGTTGGCGAGTCGTTTAAAGTTGAAGGTTGGTGCAACTGGCGGGGAGTTGAAATTGGTTTGTTTTGCTGGACTAATGAGGCCCCTATCGGCTATGTTGATGTGGACTGGTTCAGATACGATTACCGCTAATGACTGATCAAATATAGATGTGAATTTTAAAATTGTAAACAATGAAAATTGAAGCATTATCAATGTCTGTGGTGATAGGATTACTATCTGTAGTTGACGCTTCCCCGCAAACAGCGAATCCCTCTTCAGTAGGGAAAGTGACAGATGTATGGGTAGTCATAAAAAGCCATTTCGACCTGGGATATACGGATCAGGCAGGTAATGTATTTGACAGATACCGCAACGAAATGATGGAAAAATCATTGCTTGTTGTTGACCAGAACAGGGCTTTACCGAAAGAGAAACAGTTTGTCTGGACGGTTCCCGGATGGCCATTACAGGCACAAGTGCTGGGATCGGAGCAGGAACCCGCCCGGAAAGTCCGGATCGAACAGGCGGTAAGGGAAGGTTCAATAGCCACTCATGCACTTCCATTTACCATGCATACAGAGTCGCAGGATTTAGAGGATCTGGTGCGTGGATTAGGCTTTGCCAGCAAGGTGTGTCGTGCGTATGGCCGCCTGCTCCCTGTCGCAGCCAAAATGACGGATGTGCCTTCTCATAGTTGGGTTATTCCCACATTATTATATCATGCGGGAGTCAAGTTTTTGCACATTGGAGTGAACCCGGCAAGTCAGTATCCGCGGGTTCCTCAACTCTTTTGGTGGGAGGGGGCGGATGGTTCGCGCATCCTTTGTGGATATACGATTGATTATGGAAGCAGCTTACTTCCTCCTCAAGACTGGCCATGCAATAATTATCTCTCGATGATTATGGCGGGTGATAATCAGGGGCCTCCCACACCGGAAGAGGTTGAGAAATGGAGAAAACAATATGAAGAAAAGATGCCGGGTGTAAAGGTTCATTTTGGTACGCTGGATGATTTTGCCAATGCGGTGTTTGTAGAAAAGACCGATTTGCCTGTTGTGCGCGGTGATATGCCAGATACCTGGATTCACGGGTTGATGTCAATGCCTCAGGCGACGAAAACAGCACGCGATATACGTCCGCTGGAGCCTGCGCTGGGGACTCTTGACACGCAGTTACGCTTCTGGGGGCTTGCTCCCGATGATGTATCCAAACCTCTTTCCGAAGCGTATGAACAGAGTTTGCTCTTCTCTGAACATACCTGGGGGATGAATGCGGAGTATGGTCCCCGCAGTTTATATGGGCAGGAGTGGCAACAGTGGATGAAGGAGATGGAGCAGGAGCCTGTGCCTGCCGGAAATGATTATACAAAGGTGGCTCGCGGTAGCAAACGTAAGTGGCTTCAGTCGTATGAGGATCACCGTAACTATGCCAATAAGACTGCTGCAATTGTGACTGCCGAACTCAATAAACGGCTCACTTTGCTTGCTTCTTCCGTGAAGGTAAATAAGAAGAGCATCCTTGTGTACAATGCTCTTCCCTGGAAAAGATCAGGTATTGCAGAAGTGGATGGGAGAAGGGTCTTCGCCAAAGATGTGCCTGCCAATGGCTATAAGGTCATCCCTTTTGAGGAAGAGAAACAGATGAACCGGAATAACACGCAGATCGAAACCCGCTATTTTCGTGCGTTGTTTGATCTGAATAAAGGAGGCATCCGCTCGCTGATTGATAAAAAGTCCGGTAACGAACTGGCCGATCTCTCCAGTCCGTATGTCATCGGACAGTTCCTGCATGAGCGGTTCAGCACGAATGAAGTGTATGACCGGTTCTTCAGCAAATATTCCCGTATTCAGGATGGTTGGGGCATGGATGATTTCGGCAAACCGGGTATGCCGGATGCTACGCAAATGCCGTATGCAGCCATCACTCCTTCAGGGTGGAAGATGACGGTTGCTGAGTCTGACATGGAAACCTGCGTGACGCTGACTGCTTCTGACACGAAGGGACTTGCGCAGGGTTATCTGCTGACTTTTACCTTCCCCAAAGAGATGCCTTATGTGGATGTTGCCTGGAATGTGACGGCAAAAAGGGCAGAGAAACTTCCGGAGGGTGGGTGGCTTTGTTTCCCATTCAATATTCAAAAACCATCGTTTACGATCGGACGTCCGGGTGCACCCATCAATCCGGCTACAGATATTGTGCCGGGTACCAACCGTCACCTTTTTGCAGTCACCACTGGAGTGAGTATCTCCGGCAAACAGTCTGGTGTAGCTCTTTGTTCGCCCGATGCTCCGTTGCTTTCGCTTGGCGAACCGGGTCTCTGGAGATGGAGTATGGATGAGGTACCTGAGATCCCCTCTGTGTTTGTCAATCTGTACAATAACATGTGGAATACCAATTTCCCGTTGTGGCAGGAGGGTTCGTGGAGCGAGCGGGTACGTTTCTGGCCGGTGGCAAAGGAGGAAGCGGTCGTGGAGAACCTGACCGTCGCTTCGTGGCAAACCCGTTTGCCGTTGCTTGCTCAACTAGCTGAAAATACGAAAGGAACGCTTCCTTCGACTCAATCGGGACTTTCTGTTTCGCAGAAAGGAGTCCTGGTTACTGCATTCGGTCAGAATCCGGATGGAGCGGGGACGCTGCTTCGATTATGGGATCAGACAGGTCTATCGCAAACCATCACAGTGATCTTACCTCAGGGGCATGGGTTCAAAACAGCTCTTCCTGTAAACTTACGGGGCGAAATAGCCGGTTCGCCACTACCTGTTCAGGGTAATAAACTGAGAGTTACATTGAAACGCTATGCACCAGCTAGTTTTGTGCTGAAATAAGCGAATCCATTAAATCCAATCGAACCAATGCCCGAATAATTAGAACGTCTGTTGAAAAAATATTCAATTAAAACCCGAAGAATGAAAAACTTTATTTTGACCTCTCTCTGTCTGGCGATCTTTTCTCTTTCCTCTACTGCGAAAGAGATCGTCTTGAAAAGTAACTATGTGTCGTTGTCCATCAATGAGAAAGGATATGTGACGAGTATAAAGAGTCTCCAAAATGGAAAGGAGTATGCTGTGGATAGCAAACTTTCGGCTCTGCTCGCCTTGTATGAAGGAAATGAAAAGGCTATTTATCCGAATGCTGCTACTCAGAAAAACGGTACGATTACGCTTACATATCCCAACGGTTCGACGGCGGTAGTGGCTGCGCAAGAGAAAAAGGAATACATCAATTTCAAACTGCTCTCGCTGGATCACCGCGAACAGATTGATAATGTGGTGTGGGGCCCTTATCATACCTCTGTCAAAAAATATATCGGTGATGTGATCGGTGTGGTGAGTGATGACGCGTATTCGATCGGGTTGTTTTCCACGGACGACAATACGATTACCGGCTTGCCTTCGGAAGGGGATCTGTATCAGATGTTTTATTATGTGCATTCGATTGATCCGGTGAAGTATCCGATACCTGACTCGCTTTATGAGGGTCAGAAGTTTACCATCGGAGGGGATGGATGGTCGGATGTGGCGTTTTATTCCAAGCCGGAGGAGTATTTCCATCTGAACTCGGGAAGTGGTGCTATATATGAACCTGCGTATGGTTCGTCGGTCGTAATGCATGCGAGGGATCGACGCAGACCGCAGACGATCTTCTTTACGCTGCTGCCGGGTTTTAAGAATATCAATGTGCCCAAGCATCATGATGTGGAAACGATCGATGTTGATTTTATCGGCTCTTCGATTGCTTTTTATGGTTGTCCGAAAGAGAAGACCATTCAGGTGCTTGAGAAAATTGTCAAGGGTGAAGGGTTGCCTTATGTGACCCGCGAAGGTAAATGGATACGTAATCCGGAATCTTTCCGGGCGGACGTGGCCTGGTGGGGAAGGCACGATAGTTTGATTTCGTATTGCAAGCAACTGGGAGTGAAGGCGGTGCAGGATGAGGGCCTCGGGGAGTATTATGCCAATCCGGCTGACCGATGGGCCGGCAAGACAATCAACTATGGAGGCAAACAGATTTCCATCGCTGAATTTACCAAACGGACGAATGAACAGGGTATTGCGTATGGGATTCATACCTTGTGTGAGTTTTTGCAACCTCATTGCAGCGATGTGAGTCCGGTGCCGAATGATAGTTTGTGCCTGGTGGTGCGTACCAAAATAGTGAAGGATGTGTCGGCTTCTGATACGGCTATCTGTGTGGCGGATACGAGTTGGCTCAACGAACATGGAACCTGGCATTGCAACAAACTGAATGTTTTGAAACTGGGCAAGGAACTGCTTACCTATGAAGGGGTAACCACTGAAAAGCCTTATACCCTGATTGGTGTGAAGAGAGGTGCGTATAAGACGGTGGCTCAGTCGCACAAGCCGGGTACGCTGCTGGGTAAATTACAGATGAACTGCTACAATGGGTTTGTTCCGGATATGAATCTGCAGGATGATTATGCCAATTATTACGCCCAACTGCTGAAGGATGGGGGTATGAATTATGTGGATTTTGACGGACAGGAGAGCTTCATGTATCAGGGACATGGTACCTATTCGGTGAAACGGTTTTATCGGGAGCTCTTTGCGAAATTTAAGGAGAAAGGGGGCGACTATTTACGTGTGATGGGTTCGGGTGTGATGGATGGGAACTGGTTGTATATGAGTAACTCGAATATTGGCGGGGGCAATCATATGTTTAATCCGGAGACGAACCAGTGGGGGATTGAGGGGAAGGATGTGCGTAATGTGAATCGAAACAGTTTTATTCCTCCTTCATTTGGTATTCAGAACTTCAATTCGAACTGGTCGGTGCAGACCATTGAAAATCTGCAATCGTCGGCTATTGCCTGGGATGCGATGTATATGCTGGGTATCAGTGAAAACAGCGTGGAGAAGTGCAAGGATAAGTATGCGATCTTTAAGGTGTTTAAGGCTTGGGAGAATGCCCGCGCGGCTCAGGTCTTTTCAAAAGAGCTGAAGGAGGAGATGCAGATTGCGACGAACCGCTATCACATCGAACAGCTCGATATGAAGAGCTGGAAGCTTTATCAGGTGTCTGCTACCGGAGCCTATGTGAATCCAAGGATTTTGAAAAAGAAATAATCGATAGATATGAAATATACATGGAGTTTGGTTTGGCTATTGAGCCTTTTGTTTGCCGGTAACGCGGTGGCACAGTCGACCGTATGGTCGCCTGATAACGGAAATGGTACGTTTACGAATCCAATCATGTGGGGCGACTGGCCTGATCCGGATGTGATCCGGGTAGGGGATGACTTTTATCTGGTTAGTACGAGTATGCATTATGTGCCGGGCGCACCGATTGCCAAATCGAAGGATCTGGTCAACTGGGAACTGGCGGGATATGCTGTGCAACGATACGATGAAGATCCGAAATATGATATGAAAGGGGGCAATTTGTATCTGAATGGTGCGTGGGCAACGACGATACGCCATCATAACGGGAAGTTTTATGTTGGTTTTTGTACCCCGTATGGATGGGGACGGGAGACCGGTCATTTCTCGATCTGTATCGCGGATAAGGTGGAAGGGCCGTGGGAGCGGACGATCTTCCCAGACTATCTGTATGACCCGGGTCTGCTTTTTGATGACGATGGGAAGGTCTATGTCTTTCATGGACAAGGTACGATTTATGTGACCGAACTGAATGCGGATGTCAAGTCTGTCAAGAGTGAAAAGGTGAAGGTCTGGAGCGGTGGATTCAAGAACGCGAATGAATTGGGTGGAGGATTTGGCATGGAGGGTTCTCATGCCTATAAGATCAATGGGAAATATTACATCACTTGTCCCGCGGGAGGCACCGAAGGATGGCAGATCTGTCTGCGCTCGGATCATATCTATGGCCCCTACGAACACAAACTGATCATGAATGATAATAGTTCTTATCCACCCAATGGGTTGCATCAGGGCGGTATGGTACAGTTGAAGAATGGGGATTGGTGGTTTATTATCATGCAGGATCGTGGCCCGATCGGACGGGTGCCTTATCTGGTTCCTGTCGAGTGGGTCGATGGCTGGCCGATGTTGGGGAAGGGCGGGAGAGATGTGATCACCTACCCAATGCCTGCTGTCGGTAAGAAATATCCGGTGAAGAGTCCGGCGACAACGGATGAGTTTAATACGCCGAAGCTTGGTTTGCAGTGGCAATGGAACCATAATCCGGATCCGGAAAAGTGGTCGCTCACAGAGAAAAAAGGGGTGATGCGTCTGAAGGCTTCTGTTGCCCAATCGCTGAAGACAGCTCGCAATACCTTGACACAGCGTGTGCAGGGACCGAGTTCGGAGGGTACGGTGGAGATGAATGTGAAGGGTTTGAAAGAGGGTAACGTGGCCGGCTTTGGTGTCTTTGAGTTTCCGTATGCGTATGTGGCGGTGACCCGTTCGGGCGGTGTGTCGAAGATTGGCATGTACAATGATGACAAGGAGATCGAGGTGATCGATAACTTCCAGGGTGAGAATATCTGGATTCGCGCCCGTGTAACGGACAAGGACTTTACCGCGAAGTTTTACTATAGCCTGGACGGCAAATCGTTTGCTCCGATTGGAAATGATCTGAAGATGGGTTTGGGATTACCGTGGACTGCCAACCGTTTTGCTCTGTTTAATTTCAGTACAACGGAATCGGGCATGGATGGCTATGCTGACTTTAACTGGTTTCGATTCACAAATAAATAGAGGAAAGGATTCAGTATATCTGTGAGGAGGAATCTAAAAGATAATAAAATATTTGCTGTACCTTTGCATCAATAAGTCCTATATTAATACTTTATATAATTATGATCAGAGCTGTTGTTTTGCTTATTTGTCTTTATGTATCCTTTCAGATGAAAGGAAGTGTTGTACCTGAAACCGATTCTGTATCGGTGGCCAGACTCAAAGAGGTTGCCTCCGCGCTCAAACAGGAAATGCCTGAAAAGGATGCGCGCATGATCTCTCTTCCGTCTGTACCCGAAGGATACTTTATTGAATATGTGAGTTCGGATTGCCTGCCTGTTGTTTCCCGTCAGGGGGTGATAAATGCTCCTTTGGTGGATACCAATGTGCATTTGTATTATCTGTTGAGAGATGGGAAGGGGAACAAGATGGATGTCTCTTCGCTCTCTGTCACGGTAGCGGGAAGATCGAAAGAAGTGTCCGGAGCCAATCCGAAGCCTTTTGTGGTGCCTGCGCTTCGCGAGTGGCAGGGAAAGGTGGGCCGATTTGAGGTTGCCAAGAAGATGAGTGTGGTGGTCAACCCTTGCTATAAAGCTGAACTGGCTCAGGTGGCCGAAACTTTTGCTGCGGATTATGCGGCATTGAAAGGTACTAAAATGGCTGTGCGGTATGGACAACCTAAAAAGGGAGCGATCTATCTGACGCTTAGCAAAGAAGATCAGACGCTGGGTGAAGAGGGCTATCTGCTGGAAGTGGGCGAGGTAGTCACGATCAAAGCGAACACCAGGTTGGGATGTTTTCAGGCAACCCGGACGGTACTGCAATTGATGGAACAGTCGGAGAGTATCCCCTATGGCGTGGCACGTGACTATCCTAAATATGAACGGAGGGGACTGACACTGGATGTGGCCCGTAAGTTTATGTCGCTGGAGTTTCTCCGTGATTATGTGAAGTTTATGTCGTATTACAAGATGAATGAGTTTCATATTCATCTCAATGACAATGGTTTCAAGCAGTTCTTTAATAATAACTGGGACAGTACCTATTCGGCTTTCCGGTTGGAGAGTACGACTTATCCCGGACTGACCTCCAAGGATGGTTCTTACACGAAGAAGGAGTTTAAAGAGTTACAGCAACTGGCTGCTCAATATGGGGTGAACATTGTTCCTGAGATTGATGCACCTGCTCATACGCTGGCTTTCTCTCATTATGACCGTTCGCTGGGTAGCAAGGAGTTTGGTCTGGATCATCTGGATCTGAATAATCCGAAAGTCTATGATTTTCTGGATGGTTTGTTTAAGGAGTATCTGGATGGACCGGATCCTGTGTTTATGGGGAAAGAAGTGCATATCGGAACGGATGAGTACTCCAAAAAGGAGGCGGAGAGGTTTCGTGCGTTTACAGACCACTACATTCGCTATGTGGAGTCGTTTGGAAAGAAGGTTCGGGTATGGGGGGCACTGACGCATGCGCAGGGTGTGACTCCGGTCAAGTCGGAGAATGTAACGATGGATGCCTGGTATAACGGATATGCGGAGCCAACCGCTATGATGGAACAGGGGTATGATCTGGTGAGTGTGCCTGACGGACTGACGTATATTGTTCCGGCGGCGGGTTATTACTATGATTATCTGAATAATAAATATCTGTATGAGAGCTGGGAACCGGTGCAGATCGGAGGCACGTTGTTTCCGTATGGTCACCCGAAAATTCGTGGGGGTAAGTTTGCTGTATGGAATGACCACGTAGGAAATGGTATCTCTGAAAAGGATGTGCATCATCGGGTATTGAACTCCATGAAGGTCATGTCGCAGAAGATGTGGGCCGGAAATGGGAACGGGGTTTCGTATGCTGATTTTGCCACAAAGGCAGAGAAGCTCTGTGAGGCGCCGGGTGTCAATGTCGCCGGACGAGTACATTCGAAAGATAGTCTGGTGTTTTGGACGGACTTTAATGCACGGACCATCAAAGACCGCTCGACGAATGGATGGAAGGTGACTTCCCGTGAAAAGGGTAAACGTGTGGCTTCGACGGAAGGGAAAGCGTTGTTGTTGCCTGAAGGAGAGATCGCTCAACTGCCGCTGATGGAAATAGGATATGACTATACAGTAGTCATGGATCTGAAAAGAGAGAAAATGGAAAAAGGCACTGTTCTCTTTCAATCTCCTCATGCTACTGTCTGGATCAGTGATCCTCAGACGGGTAAACTGGGCTTCTCACGCGATGGTTATACCTATACGTTTGACTACACGCTACCCATTGGGGAATGGCATCACATCGCGATCCAGGGTACAAATAAAGGAACGGCTCTCTTTGTAGATGGAAAGCTGGTGGAACGACTGGAAGGAAAGAAACGGGAGTTTAACGGTGGAAAAGATAAAACGGCTTGTATTCAGACGCTTGTCTTCCCCTTGCAGACCATTGGTTCGAAGGAGAACAAAGAGCCGGTTCTGATGGATGGCCTGAAGATCTTTAACCGGTTGCAGTAGGCAACAGATCTTGTAAAAGAAGTTCAACGATAACAATGAAGAGATAAGGACGAAGAATGAGAAAAACGCTTTTCTTACTGACTTTAATCGGTTCACTATCCTTGCTGGATGCTCAGAACCGGGTGTCGTGGATACCATCCAAGACCGATAAAGCAGATCTTTCTTCGTCCCCGCTGACTGAAATACTCCGCCCAATGGACGGAAAATGCCGTCTTCTTTCCTGTAGCTATGAAGAAGAACGGCTGGTGAGTCGAACGACCATTGATCGAAGAGGGGCATGGGATTATACGTGCATCGCTACTCCTGTTAAGGACGAAAAAGGAGCTCTTGATCTGGCAATTACTTTCCGACTGAAAGAGGGCGAACTTTCTTCTGCCGGTGTAGCGGTTGCTTTTGACTTTTATAAATGGAAGGCGGATAACTATGTCATGATACCGGCATCGGTCTATAATGGCAACAGAAACCGTATTGTGAACCGGAGTTATGCTTCTGGTTTGGATCGCACCGATATGTATCGGAAGGATCTTCCGCTGACAACTTCTCCTGTACCCCAATTGTCGCCGGTTGGCGGTGAACTTTCACGGTTGGAGGTGCTGGCCTGCAATGCGACCACACCGGCTATTTGTCTGTATGACCGAAAGAATAAATCGGGCTTTATTGTTTTGTCTGAACAAGGTATACAAGTGAATAATGAGCTTCTTGATCATGGCTTAATCGTAGAAGAGAATTCCGATCGAACGATTGCCTCTCTGGTTATCAGCGCACCCGGGGTCAGGGAGAAAAAGCCCGAGTTTATCGGGTTTAGTAAAAGTCCGGATCGTGGCATTGAATGGAAAGCGGGAGATGAACGGACGATTCACTTGCGTATCTATCGCTTTGCCGCTTCAGATATGGCAGCTTTTCTGGATAAATTTATGACCGTCCGTAAATCGGTTACAGGTACTAACACTCCGCGCAATCTGATACCTTTCAGTGAAGTGGCACGTCTGATGTGTACGAATATTGACAACCGCTATTACAAGAATTCGAAGAGTTCGTTTTACTGTCCGGAAAATGCCAACTGGATCTCTTTCGGATGGATAGGAGGATTGATAAATACCTTTCCGATGCTTGCGTTGGATGATCAAAAGTACCGTGAAAGGGTGAGAAATACTTTTGATTTCGGATTGACCCTTGGTCAGGGAGAATCGGGCTATTTCTACGGTGCACTCGACAACGACGGAAAAGTATTCGGTCGCGAAGGATATGACGAGATGCCGGAGATTGTGCTCACCCGAAAGAATGCCGATGTGTTGTTCTGGATGGTCAAACAATTTATGTTGCTGAAAGCTCAGGGACATACCTCAGAGATCAAACCTGATTGGGAAAGACGGGTGAAACTGCTGGCAGATGCTTTTGTGACTACCTGGAAAAGAGACGGACAATGGGGTAACTTCCTGAATAATAAAACAGGTGAGATTGCTTTATTCAACACCTCCGGCGGAGTCATGGCCATTGGCGGATTAGCTCTTGCTGCACAATACTATCAGCAACCGGAGTATCTGAAGGTGGCTATTCAGGCGGCGAATTACTATTATAGCGCTTTCCTGAAAGAGGGAATGACGACGGGTGCCTGTGCTGATATCCTTCAAAATGCTGATTCGGAAACAGCAGCAGCCTTGATGACCTCTTTGATGACGCTGTACGAACAGACAGGGGAGATGCAGTGGCTGAAGAAAAGTACCGATCTGGCAAACCTCTGTGCTACCTGGACCGTCTCATTTGATTATAAGCTTCCATCCAATACTCCTTTGGCAAAGTTGGGAGCTAAACTGGCAGGAGCCGTTTGGGCAAGTACTCAAAATAAACATGGAGCGCCCGGTTTCTGTACCTCATCCGGTGATCCGCTTTTTAAGATCTTTCGTGCAACGGGTGATGAACGCTATGCCTCACTACTATATGATATTGCCCATGCCCATGCAGAAGGAATACAACCCGGTGGTTTGATCACTGAACGGTTGACCTATTGCGATGCCGATAGCCGTGGTTCGAGAGGGGATGGGGGAAAGACAGGATGGAATGAAACAAATGGTGCGCTGATGGCGATGGAGCTTCCGGGTATTTATTTGCGAACGGATATGGATCGGATGTTTGTTTTTGATCATGTGGTTGCAGAGGTGGTGAGCAGAGATAAATCGGGTGTGAAGATCCGGATCACGAATCCTACAAAGTATGTTGCTTCTGTGTCAATCTTGGCTGAGAATAAAGAAAAGGCCGGTAAAGCATTGGGTTGTACCAGCTTTATCGATTGGCCTAAAATCGTTGTAAATGCGGGTGAAACCGTTGTTTGGAAGATTAAAAAGTAAAACTCCTAACGATATAAATGTACATATATGAATCATCGAATGAAAAACATTTTACTACTAGCCTTCCTGATCGTCGGTGTGACGGCTCCCGCGAAAAATACGCAGGGAATTCCTCCCGGTATGAAACAGAAAGCCGATTGGCTGATCAATGGAACAGCTTATACTTCGGATGTGGTCGCTTCGTCGGATGGAAAGGAGTTATGGATGGGGAATGGTCTGGTGGAGCGTGTGTTCAAAGTCACACCCAATTTTGCCTGTATTCGTGTAAAGAATCTGATTACGGGCGAGAACTATCTGAGGTCGGTGCGTCCGGAAGCGCAGATTACAGTAGATGGTATCACGTATGATATTGGTGGACTGACCGGTCAGCCGGTACATAATTACCTGCTTCCTGAGTGGATAGAAGCGTTGAAAAATGACGAGGAGGCTTTTCAGTTTGTGGACTACAAGGTGGAGAATATAAAGCCCCGACTGGACTGGAAGATCCGAAAGGAGTGGATCGCGGGAGATGTGAAATGGCCGGCTGCCGGTAAGGAACTGATTGTGATGTTTAAAGCGCCTGCTTCAGTCGCTAAGAAAGCACAGGAGACACTTTATCAGACTGATTTTATAACTCAGGATAAAGGCTGGAAGTTGACTGCCAGCAAGAGCAATGAGCGAAACTCGTTTATCAATGAGGGAAAGTTTGGCGAAATAATGGCAGAAGAGAATGTTTCTGTCTATGCCGAACGTGCCTTTCCGGAGTCGGCGACTGCTGTGGAGTGTGTGATCAATCCCGGTACAGATCAGAGTGCAGACTGGGGTGCTGGTCTGGCGCTTGTGTATTCAGATAAGACTATTAAGTTTAATATCAGACCGGGGCGTCAGTGCTTTGGAATTTGGGATGGATCGGAAACAAAAGAAGTGGGAACACTGAAAGAGGGAACCGAGCAACATCTCAGGATGAGATTGGAGAATAACCTTGTCTCCTGTGCGGTATCAGCGGATGGACAGAACTGGAAAGTGCTGGCTAAAGTCAGTTGTAGTGGAAGGCCGCAACAGTTCAGACTGGGTAAGATGGATGCTAAAGGCGGAAATACTGATTATAGAGAGAAAGGTAAGAATAGTCGTTGTCAAATGAAGGGAGTGACAGTTTACGGAAAAGAGAAAGCTGGTTCAGCACATTCCACGCCGATAGGAGGAGTGGTGGTGAAGGTTCACTATGAGATCTATGACGGACTGCCCCTGATTAGCAAATGGATAACGGTGGAGAATGGCTCGCAGGAGAAGGTGATGCTGAACAGCTTCATCAGCGAACTTCTTGCTGTGGTGGAAGGTGAGTCCAGCGTGGAAGGTGAATCGGACTGGGAATTGCCCAACATCCATGTCGAGACGGATTATGCCTTTTCTGCGATGAGCAATCGAAAGGGAAACAGTGCTGCTGTACATTGGGATAGTGATCCACTGTATACATCGCAAGTGAATTACAAGCGTATCACACCTTGTTTGCTAAAGGTGACTCCGCTGATCGGTCCGGAGGAGGAAATTGCCATGGGCGGTTCCTTTGAATCGATTCGCGCCTGGGAGTTGTATTTTGATTCGTATGATAAAGAGCGGAAAGGTCTTTCTGAGCGAAAGATGTATCGCACCATTGCTCCCTGGGTGACCGAAAATCCGGTGTTGATGCATGTGCGCCAGGCCGATCCGGCTTCAGTCAAACTGGCCGTTGATCAGTGTGCTGAGGTGGGTTTTGAGATGGTGATCATGACGTTTGGCAGTGGCTTTAATATGGAGAGCGGAGATCCCGCTTATTATCAGAAGATGAAGGAGATGGCCGATTATGCGCACAGTAAGAATATAGCTTTGGGTGGCTACTCGCTGCTTGCTAGTCGATCCATTAATGAGAAGACGGATGTGATTAATCCGGAGACACACAAACCCGGCGGATTTGCTTATTTTGGTAATTCGCCTTGTCTGGGTAGTGAATGGGGGATAGACTATATGCGCAAGATTAAGGAGATGTATCAGCAGACGGGTCTGGATATTATCGAACATGATGGCTCGTATCCGGGCGACAGATGTGCTTCCACAGAGCATCCCGGTCATACCGGCTGGGAGGATTCGCAATGGAAACAGTTTAGAATGATCTCTGATTTCTACAAATGGTGCCGTTCGCAGGGCATTTATATCAATGCACCGGACTGGTATTATATGAATGGTTCGTCGAAATGTGCGATGGGTTATCGGGAGGTGAACTGGTCACTGCCACGCGAACAGCAGGAGATCGTGGAACGGCAGAATGTTTTTGACGGCACCTGGACCAAGACGCCCTCCATGGGATGGATGTTTGTGCCTCTGACGGAATATCAGGGTGGCGGTGAGGCTGCTACTATCGAACCTCTCAGTGAGCATCTGGCTCATTATGGCAGACGGATGGCCAACTTGTTTGGCGCGGGTGTGCAGGCTTGTTATCGTGGTCCGCGTCTGTATGACACCGACTCTACCAAAGCGGTGGTGCAACAGTGGGTCAGCTTTTACAAGAAGCATCGCAGAATACTTGATGCGGATATCATTCACCTGAGACGTCCCGACGGACAGGATTGGGATGGCTTATTGCATGTGGATCCTACGGGCAAAGAAAAAGGGTTGCTGATGATCTACAATCCGCTCAACGAAGCAATTACCCGAACGATCCGTGTACCGCTTTACTACACGGGATTGTCGCGGAAAGCTGTGCTGAAAGGGATGAATGGGAAGAGTAAAAGCTATCGGATGGAAAGCGATGGAACAATTTCTCTGAAAGTGACTATTCCCGCAAAAGGATACAGTTATTACACGATACTTAAAAGGAAAACTATTTAAAACAAACTGATACAATGAAGAAGACAACCTTATTTCTTTTGCTACTGTTATTGTTAGGAATACCGGCGATGAGCAGTGCACAACAACAGGGATATACCAATCCGGTAGTTCCCGGGTTTTATCCTGATCCGAGTGTTTGCCGTGTGGGCGATGACTATTATCTGGTCACCAGTACGTTTGAGTATTTTCCCGGAGTACCGGTTTTTCACAGTAAGGATCTGATCCATTGGACGCAGATTGGTCATTGCCTGACTCGTAAATCACAATTGCCACTGGATAATTGTGCGGCATCAGGTGGTATCTATGCGCCGACCATCCGCTATAACAAAGGGGTGTTTTATATGACGACAACCAATGTGTCCGGAGGAGGCAATTTTTATGTCACAGCGACGGATCCGGCAGGTCCATGGTCGGAACCAGTCTATGTGAAACAGGGGGGTATTGATCCGACTCTGTTCTTTGATGAGGACAAAACTTATTTTCTTTCTACTGCCGATGGAATCACAATGTCGGAAATAGATATCAACACCGGAAAGATGGTTGGTGCGTCGCGTGTATTGTGGAGAGGTACCGGCGGGAGATATCCGGAAGGGCCCCATCTGTACAAGAAAGATGGATATTATTACCTGCTGATTGCAGAGGGTGGTACGGAATATGGACACAAGGTAACGATCGCAAGAAGCCGGAATATCTGGGGACCTTATGAGGGTAACCCGGCCAATCCGATCTTGACACATATCAATGAGAATGCGCAGAATAATCAGATCCAGGGGGTTGGTCATGCCGATCTGATCCAGGGGCACGATGGCAGCTGGTGGATGATACATCTGGGCTTTCGGATCCAATCGGGATTGCATCATGTGCTGGGCCGAGAGACTTTCCTTGCTCCGGTGCGCTGGGATGAGAATGCATGGCCGGTGGTAAATGGCAATGGTACGAACAACCTCACCATGAAGTGTCAGACGCTTCTACAGGTTGCCGCTTCTCTTGCTCCCCAACGTCTGGATTTCACAGAGAAAACGCTTCCGATGGAATGGACCTATCTTCGTAATCCGGATATGTCTTGCTACAAACTGATCCCTGAACAGGGGATCTTCCGATTGAATGGTACCGCGGTGACCATAGACGAGGCGAAGAGTCCGACTTTTATCGGGAGAAGGCAGCAACACATTCGGTTTGTAGCAACAACGCTCCTTAAACAATGGAATATGGGTAAGGATGGGAGAGGCGGTGTGACCGTCTATATGAATAATTCCAGTCATTATGATCTCTATCTCACTCAAAAAGGTGGAAAGTCTTATCTGGAGGTGCGGTGCAAACTGGGGAAAATAGATCAGATCGTGAAAAGTGTACCGGTAAGCCGGCAGCCGATCACGCTGAAGATAGAGGGCAGTGAAGGGGAGTACACCTTTTCTTACTCGCAGGACGGCAAGAAATTCATCACTCTGACACAATTGGATACGAAATACCTGAGCAGCAAAACGACCGGCACCTTCACAGGTGTCTTCATCGCGCTGTTTGCAGAAGGAGTCTCTTCGCAACTGGACTTTGACTCTTTTGAATATGCTAAGCAATAAAACAAAAAACAGATACTTCTTATGAAAAGAATAACAGGCTTTTTAGTTCTACTATTACTGACATGCAGCTGGTCACATGCGGCACAGTTTACACACCCTGACAGGATCAGGTACGATGGATCGTGCATGACCATTGACGGAGAGGACATTTTTATATACAGTGCGGCGTTTCATTATTTTCGTTGTCCACAGGAGTTATGGCGCGATCGTTTCAGAAAGATCAAAGAAGCCGGATTCAATACCGTGGAGACTTATGTGCCGTGGAACTGGCATGAACGTCTCATGCCTTCCGGTATCAACGATACCACGAAGTTTGACTTTACAGACCTGAAAGCCTGGTTGAAGATGGCTCAGGATGAGTTTGGTTTTTACACCATCGTGCGTCCCGGTCCGTTCATCTGTGCGGAGTGGTCCGGCGGTGCTTATCCCCGTTGGCTGGCAAAGTTTGGTCCCGGCACGGGCGGGTTCTGGTTACGCAGTGCGGATCCTGAACATGTGAAGTGGTCCATACACTGGTATGATGCCGTCTGTAAAGTCTTTGCTCCCGAGCAGATTACCCGCAAACCACGTGGCAGTAAAGGGATCATCATGATGCAGATAGAAAATGAATACAATGCGCACAGCTGCGATAATAAATCTGATTTTTTGAAGGCACTCTGCCATTCTGCTACCAGAAATGGCATTGACGTGCCGTTGTTTACCTGTTTGACCGGCGAATGTCGTGGAAGTAAGGATCCTGTCTTATCTCAGGTATTTGACTGTGATAATTATTATGTGGGTCTTACCGACGCGCCAAGTTGTGCGCGTCGTATGGCAGATCTACATAAAAGTCAACCCAATGCACCCGGTTTTGTGACTGAATTGCAGGGTGGATGGTTTTCGCTGGTCACCGGTGGTCTGAGTGAAGATCACTATTCGGATTACCGTCATTTCAATGCGATCTCTCTGATGTCGTTGCTCGGAGGAGCCACAGGTCTCAATCCGTATATGTTCTTTGGCGGTACTCATTTTGCAGGCTGGGGAGCACGGGGCATGACGACCAGCTATGATTATAATGCTGCCATCAGAGAGAGTGGCGCCGTGGGTGCCAAATATTATGCGGCAAAAGAGATCGGAGCGTTTATCGAAGCCAATAAAAAAGCTTTGTTACGCTCGGAAGGTGGCCCTTGCGAACTGAAGGATGCCCCTGCTAACCTGTTTGGTGGAATTCGTACAGCCAAAGATGGGACACGGTTTGTCTTCCTTCACAATACGGATCCCAAAAATCCATTGGAAGGAAAAGTAACGATTGTGCCGGGTGCAGTAGCCAAGTCTACCGAGCCGATGTACAATATCAACCAACATGGAGAGAAAGTCTTAATCAAAGCAGAGGAAACTGCTGCGGCAACAGCAGCATCTGAGCCTTTTACTGTTGACTATCAGTTGTCCGCACTTGGTGCTCAGGTACTGGTGATCCCTCCCGGAGCTACTCCTGAACAAGGCGAATGGTGGCCCAAGATTGGGATGCGTCCGATTCGTCCGTCTGTGAATATAGCTCCGGTGCGTATTGCTGAGGCTTTACGATGCGAAGACCCGGTGAAGGATGCTGAGTGGAAGCAACTACCTGCGCAGACTTCGTTGGCTGAACTTGGCGTAACAGATTTCCGTTATTCGCTCTACCGTTCCGTCGTGAACTTGAGTGCTACGGCTGTGGCAAAGGAGACCCGACTGTTATTCAATATGTTTACAAGAGATATTGTTTCAGTTCAGGTGAATGGCAAACAGGCTGTACGACTTTTCCCGGATAAGGCTGATACGCAAAGCTGGCCGACCCGCGGAGCATTTGACCGTATTCGTCCCAATGAATTTGATAACCGTTTTGATGTAAGCGGACTGCTGAAAAAAGGGGACAATGAGATTATTGTTGTCTATGAGAGTCTTGGACATGCACATGGATATGTGCCGATGGAAGAGCTGAACGGTATTTGCAAAGCTGGACTTTCTTCCCTGGATACCCTTCTCACGCATCCTCTGCAATGGGAGTATGCTGCAGATATGGCGGGTGTTACCGAAGGATGGACAAAACCTGAATTCTCTTCAAATAAGTGGGAGAAGGTAGCCTTGGATAAGACCATGGAGATACCCCGTAAAGGAAATGGAGTGCAACCCAAAGGAACTCCCGACGGACTGTTTACCTGGTATCGGGTGGAATTTTCATTACCGGCAATGGACCCAAAGATATGGATACCCTGGCTGGCAAAGATCAATGCTTCGGGTAATGGATATATGTGGCTGAATGGTCATAATATAGGACGTCATTGGGAAGCGGGTCCCCAACGTGAGTATTTTCTTCCTGAATGCTGGCTTAACTTTGGTAATGAGAAGAAAAATGTCCTTGTCTTTGGTTTGCGCCAGACTGTGAATGGAGCTGTTCTGAAAGCGATTGAGATTGCTCCCTATCCGGAAAGTGCGGAATTCAGATGATGCAATCAAAGAGATACGCTCTTCGGAATAGTATCAGATATTTGTATCTTTGCTTTTCCTGTTCTGAATGAAATAATATGATTGTCAAATCTATACAAATTGAATTATGAAAAATACGATGTTGAGATACAGATTTCTCCTGGCTCTGTTGCTGCTCTCCGGCTTGACATTTACAGCTGCTTCAGCAATCGAAACTGTCAAGTTCCAGAAGTCCGGTAATAAGAACACAATTGTCCGCATGGGTGCTGCTGATGTCCTCTCTTTTGATCAGGGATGGCTCTTTAAACGGGTTGGTTTACAAGCTGATGGTACGAGTATTGCGGAACCGGAAGGACTGCAAAACAGTGGGACAGATGATGCTTTGTGGCGCAAACTGGATCTTCCGCATGACTGGGCGATCGAAGGTCCTTTCCGCATTGAACTGGAGGGAGGCACAGGAAAGCTACCTTTTAAAGGGATCGGCTGGTACAGGAAGCATTTTACTGTTCCCGCAGAGGATCAGGGCAAACGGATATTCATTGATTTTGACGGTGCTATGGCCAATGCGGAGATCTGGCTCAACGGATCGTATGTGGGCACATGGCCCTATGGCTACAATTCGTTCCGGAAGGATCTGACCCCTTTCCTTCGTTTCGGAAAGGAGAATCTGCTTGCCGTACGACTGAATACAGAGAAGTGGGACTCACGCTGGTATCCGGGAGCCGGTATCTATCGCCATGTATGGCTGGTGCGTACCGAACCGATACATGTGGGGCATTGGGGCACGTATATCACAACACCCGAAGTATCCAAAGAGATTGCGAAGGTACAGATGGAAGTGACCGTGGACAATCAGAGTAAGCAAACAGTGGAGGCGACCGTGCGGACAGACATCTTTGAACTTAACGTGGATAATAAGCCGGGTAAGAAAGTGGCCACGGTGGAAAAGACAGGAGTGAAAGTAGGAGCGGAGAAGAGTGCGGAGACGACCTTGCAGTGGACGCTGAAAAATCCGAAACGCTGGGATATTCTATCTCCCAATCGGTATGTGGCACAGACATCCATGATCGTCAGCGGACAGGTGACCGACGTGTACAATACCCCGTTTGGAGTACGAACGATTGAGTTTACTGCCGACAGAGGCTTCTTGCTCAACGGTCGGCGCGTGGAGATCCAGGGTACCTGCAACCATCATGATCTGGGTGCATTGGGTGCAGCCATCAATACCAGTGCGCTGCGCCGTCAGTTGAAACTACTCCAGGAGATGGGATGCAACTCGTTGCGGACGTCACATAATCCTCCTGCCCCTGAATTGCTCGAACTGGCCGATCAGATGGGCTTTCTGGTTTGGGATGAGGCTTTTGACTGTTGGAAGAGAGGCAAAAGGGCATTGGACTATAACAAACTCTATGATGAATGGCATGCAAAGGATCTGAAAGCAATGGTACACCGTGACCGCAATCATCCCTCGGTATTTATATGGTCGATAGGTAATGAGGTGATGGAACAACGTGATGTGGTGATGACCAAACATCTGGCAGATATTGTGCGGGATGAAGATCCGACACGACCCGTTTCAAATGGATATAATGATCCGAATGGCGGACGGGAATCCGGGGCTGTGATGGGCCTGGATCTGATGGGAGTCAATTATTCCTTCGGACAACAAGCGAAATGGGATGCTGATCCTCGCTATTCCAACAAACCGACGATAGGCAGTGAGACCTCTTCCTGTGTCACTTCACGGGGTGAATATTTCTTTGGTGCCGAGTATAAGAACTGGCAGATCTCTTCCTATGACCTGGCACATCCGGGATGGGGATGCAGTCCGGATGACCAGTTCCGCACGCATGCGAAGTTTCCGAACCTGTTGGGTGAATATGTCTGGACCGGATTTGACTATCTCGGCGAACCAACACCCTATAACTCGGATGAGACCAACCTGCTGAACTTTAGAAATGATCCTTTAAAAAAGGCGGAACTGGAGCGTAAACTAGCTGAACTGAAAGCCCAGAAAGCACCTTCACGGAGTAGCTATTTTGGGATAATAGACCTTGCAGGTTTCCCCAAAGATCGCTATTATCTCTATCAGGCACATTGGCGTCCGGACTTTCGGATGGCACATATTTTGCCTCATTGGAACTGGAGCCAACGGATGGATTCCATCGTACCGGTACATGTATATACTTCCGGTGATGAGGCGGAGCTGTTTCTCAATGGGAAGAGTCTGGGACGAAAAGCTAAAACACCCGGACAAGATTTCCGTCTGGTGTGGGAGAAGGTGATCTACCAGCCAGGCGAACTGAAAGTAATTGCCTATAAGAATGGCAAACAGTGGGCTACCGATGTGATGAAGACCACCGGAGAAGCTTCCAAACTTGCTTTGTCGGTTGATCGTAACAAGATTGCATCGGATGGAGCAGATTTGGCATTTGTGACCGTACGCGTGGAGGATCAAAACAATCTGATGGTGCCCCGTTCGCACCCGCTGATCCATTTTGCAGTGGAGGGACCGGGCGAAATTGTCGCAACAGATAATGGGGATGCTACCTCTTTCACCTCGTTCCAAAGTACGCAATGCGAGGCGTATAATGGAATGGCACTTGTAATTGTGAAGGCAAATAAAGGTGTGAAGGGCAGCTTTAAGGTGAAAGCCAGTAGCGATGGATTGCAGAGCGGAGAGATAACCATACGGCTTACAAATAGATGAATCTCCATATGCGACTAACAGTAGATCATAGAAGAGGTCACAATCTCATAAGATTGACAGTCTTGATTTTGTTTATTACATCTATTCAGATGTACGGTCAGAATAATTCCGGTATTCAAAAGAGTCTAAATAAAAAGAACTCTACAGCCGGTGTTGCTCCTTATCCGAGGAGTTCTGTAATATCAGGAATAATATTTGACCAATCGACACTTGTGAAAGCTGCACCTGGAAGTGATCAGTTTGGATATACTACTGCAGCCAATAACAATCTGTATGTTGCCTGGGGGGATGGAGGTGGTTTTAGAGGTACAAACTCACTTAATAGAGCAAGCCTGGGAGTGGGACGCATCGAGGGAACGCCACCGTCATGGACCGGATATAATGTTTGGGCTGGAGTAAAACCGGAATCTTCACAGCCTTCTACTCTCGGGAAAACAAGTAATGGAGTCATTGCTGTTAATGGAACTATATACCTGTATGTAGATAAGCAAGATGATTGGAGTAATAACAATCTTTGGAAGTCAACCAACCTTGGAATGTCCTGGAACAATCTCGGAAAAATGTTTGATGAGCCGAACCGTGCATTTTCTGAAGTAGGAATTATTCAGTTTGGACCGGATTATCAAGGATCAAGGGACAAGTATATTTATGGCTATAGTCCGAGTGAATTCCCAGATGGTCTTGGCTTGTTCAGAGTAGATACATCAAAAATTGAAAGCCGTGCAAACTATGAATTCTTTGCCGGATTTGACAGAAACAATAATCCCACTTGGTCGAGTGACATAGCTCACGAGGCGCGAGTCTTCACCGATCCAAACGGAACCGAATGGGGTGCCACAGCCACCTACAGTCCCTTTCTTCATCGCTACCTTTTGGCAGTCCGACACAATGGAGAAACAGGAGAATGGGGACTGTTTGACGCGCCTGAACCTTGGGGACCTTGGACAACAATAGGATACGGTGTCGATTTTCCTGATTGGACATATGCCCCTGATCCAAATGGGGCGTCTGATAATCGTCCCACCTATATGCATAACTTTCCTGCCAAATGGATGACAGCTGATGGGAAGACACTCTGGCAAATCTCAGATAGAGGAGATCAGTTAAACATAGTAAAAGCAACCCTTATTTTATTTGAGAGAGGTAATAAGAATAATTGAAGGCTGTGTTCAGTAAAGCAACAAAGACGTCAGGCATCGTATGCTTGTCATACAATATCTCCATCCTTATAAATGTTGCGCTTTACCTTCGTCAAACTTTTGATTGACTTTTGTCAAATCCTTGTTCAACGAAGGTCAAGCGGAGCACGCACACAGACGCATCAACTCACGCATGCCAGTCTTTCCTTTTGTAAACTTATGAACAGCTATCATGGGAATATCTACTAACTAAACCTCTTCATTGATTCTTGCTTTCTTTTATCTTCTTCATTATCTTTGTATGCTCATAGACAATGAATACTTGATGTTGGTAAATGATAATTAAAAAGCTTCCAGAGATATAAAACAATAATTCTAAAAATATGAAATCGGGTGTGTTGCTTTTCTTTTGTATCTGCGGACTGCTCTGTCCGTCGTATCTGAGTGCTGTTTCTGAGACAGGCATTGGTGTGGAATGGGATCAGGGTTCGCGGACTTGTGTAGTGGCATCGGGAAACTATGCCCGAATGCATCGTCTGAACAACGGGGCTTTGATGGTCGCCTATGAGGGTGGTGGAAATGTGTATACCAAAAAGAGTCTGGATAACGGAAAGAGCTGGTCGTTACCTGCGCGTGCTTTTGCTGCGTTTGACTATAAGCAGGGTACGGCGACTTGCAGAGTCAATTGTGCCAATCCGGAATTTGTGCAATTACCCAATGGAAATATACTGATAGCCTGTAATTACCGGCCTTCGCAAGCAGAAGTGTATCCATTCTCCATCGCTGTGACGCAAAGCACCAATTCCGGAGTGACGTATCAATCTCCAAAAGTTGTGTTTAAGGCTGCACCCCGTTCATCGGAAGGGTGCTGGGAACCGGCTCCGCTCGTGCTCCCTGATGGCACAGTGCAACTTTATTTTGCCAATGAGTCTCCTTATGCCAGTACCGACGAACAGGAGATCTCAATGATTTCGTCGTCGGATATGGGAGTAAACTGGACGACAGTAACTACAAAAGTCTGCTTCCGGGCAGGACATCGGGATGGAATGCCGGTGCCGATTGTGAGTGGAAAAGATATCATTGTGGCCATAGAAGATAATGTGAACGGACAGTTTAATCCGTATATCGTACGACGTTCGATTGTGAAGGGATGGAGCCCGTTTGTCTCCGGGTACTCTTCCGATCGATATAGGGCACATGCCGAAGCACTTCCTCCCAATGTGTATGCCGGGGCACCTTATCTGATTCGTACTGACCAGGGGGCGCATGTGCTGTCGTATCAAACGACGGTTACCGCGGGCGTAGACTGGACCTTATCGACGATGGCAGTGGTTGCCGCTGATTCGACGGGAAAAGGATTTCGCAATGTTTCTTATCCGTTTTCTGTACCTGCAGGAAAGAATACGCTTTGGAACTCGCTGGTCGATTTGGGTGGTGGAAATGTGGCTGCTATTGCTTCAACAAATGCTTATTCCGAGTCAACAGGTATTTGGATGATTACGGGTAAAGTGGTAAATTATGACGCTGTGACGGAAGTAGAACCAGTGACGGTTGAGAACCCCGCTGTAGCTTATCCGAATCCATTTTTCAGCCAATTGAATATCCCTTATAGTGTGAAAGAGGGCTTCTCTCTGGTGGAGGTTATAATCACCAATCTTTTAGGAGGTATAGTCGATCGTCTGGAGGCTTGCCATGATATGGCTGGAAGTTACTGTATGCAATGGCAGCCTGCCGGACTTTCTGAAGGGACTTATCTATATACGGTCTGTATCAATGGGATGCGGACAACGACGGGGAAAGCACTGCACTAAATAGTGTTTGGTAAAAAAGAATCCGACCATTTCTGAGATGTTCTCGAAATGGTCGGATTCTTTTTTTATATAGGATTAAGGCATTGGGGTACCTTCAAACCATTTGTTCGAGATCGTTTCAAAGGTGCCATCCTCTTTCATGGCATCCAGGTTACGCTGCCATTGCTGAACAAGAGTTTTCGGTGTGGTGAGCGAAAAGGCGATATAGCCTTCGTAGTCTGAGACTTTCATGTGTCGTGTGAAGTCACTCATAGACTTACCGTTTTGTTTAACCAGCCATGTCATGTCCAGACTGGTCATATAGAGTGCCTGTACATCACCGTTAATCAGTTGGTCAAGAGCATCCTGAGAGGTAATTGCAGTGGCTACGATGTTTGTAAAGTTATTGTTACGGAGAAATTCGTGTGTAAACCACTCGTTGGGAGTTGCAATCGATTGCAGCGCTTTGGCTTGCTCAAGCGTTCTGATGGTGTCAATCCCTGAACCGGCGAGTGTGTAAATATAGGTTTCATCTTTATTGATCGGACCTACCCATTGAAACTTGTTTTCCCGTTCGGCTGTACGTGCTGTGGTAAACACCGCGCTGTTGGGCAGGTATTGTGGTGTTGAGTAAGCATCTACCCAGGTAGTCACGTTGATCTTATTCATATATCCGGTTCTTCTCTGGATCTCATTGACAACATCTACTGAGGAACCTTCTATTGTTCTGTTCGTGCTTGTGCCAACAACATAGCTTAATGGAGGCGTTGCTTCCGTGAATAACTGAATAGTTCCCGGGATGTAATCATCCGGCATGATGGAGAAATAGCGACGTGTTATTTCGACAGTCTTTTTGTTTTTGATCATAGTTTCGATCGCAGACTGGCATTTTGCTACGATCGCATCATCTACATCTTTGGAGAATGCTATGTAATAATAGACCGACTGATAGCGCGTCACTGTCATGACATTCGCCATAAAGTATCCGGTGGGGAGAGAACTGAGCAGATGGTAAAAGTCGCTGGATATGAACTTGATAGTTCCATTCATAAAATCTTTCAGTGCTGCTTCATATGTATCGTAGTAAACCAGGTTGTTAAAACCGAGATCTTCCAGCGCTTTTGTTTCGAGCCAGTTACGGACAACAGCGATGTTACCAATTTGTTTGGAAGCTTCAATACTCAGAGGGAATGTGTATCCGGACTCTCCATTGCAAAAGATGCCGTATAATCCCTGACTGGTGGGACCTGCCCATTTGAACTGATCTTTACGATCGGCGGAATATCCGACGGTAATCATCGCACGGTTTTTGCCGTTTACAGTTGCGTTGTATCCTTCTTCCCAAACGTTGGTAGTCTTGAAATCTACATTGACACCTGCCTGTTGAAGTGCTGCGGTTGCAATGTCATAATCAATACCTACCATTTTTCCGCTATCTGAATAGCAGTTTGGTGTAAATTCGATACCTGTAAGATTAATTGTTGTTTTTACCGCATTGCCTTTGTTGTCATTGTCGTTTTCACAACTGCTCAGGATGCAGAGGAAGGATAGGAGAAAGAGTGTCATCGACCAGGGAAAAAACTTTCTGTTCATGGTACTTACTGTTTTTGTGTTTGAAAATAAAAATTAACTTGCTGCAAAGTTATAGATTCTTTTCAAAAAGCGCTTTCTGTAAGGGCTTTTTATGTAGAATAAGTCCTTTTTTTTCAGGGAATGAATGAAATAAGCATTAAACAAACTTTTCTCTAATTCGTTGTTTTCTTGTTGGAAGTGGTTTTTTTTACTATTTTTGCGAACAGGTTTCCGGGCTCGTAATTGATAATATGAATATCCTATGCACATTTTGCGTAAATATATAGAGCGAATCTTATCATCGCACTACCTAAGTTACAAGATCGTTTTACTTATTGATTTGCTTGTCTCTGTAAGTTGTACGTTGATAGCGTATTATATTGTATGTCATTTGACAGCCATTCCTACTGTAACTAGAACAATGTTATGGCTCTCTTTTATTTCATTTATGTCAGGAGGGGCGGCTTTTCATCTGTTCAAGACATACAGACATGTTATCCGCCATTCCACTCTCTCTGATTTGTGGCGTATCGGATTTTCTGCTTTTTTGAAAGATTCAATCTTGTATGTGTTGGTTGTGCTGTTTGTGTCACGGATTTATTTGATAAACGATCATCTGATCGTTTTTGTCTTGTTTGATATGATGTTCACCTCCATTTCGCTGGTGGCCATCCGTATGGCTATGGTTAAGTTGTATCAAAAGATAAAGGCAAATGGAAATGCCATAAGAAGCAAGAACCTTATTTTAATTTATGGTACGACTAATGATAGTGCTGCATTGGTCAAACGAATCTCAGAGAGTAAAAATTACCATGTGGTTGGCTTTTATGCTTTCGGTAGTGATTTGGATTCTTATTTCCTGGCAGGCCTTCCGGTATATTACTTCAAAGATGAAGCCAATTTTGACCGTTTTATTCTCAGCAAAGAGATCAATGGGATCTTATTTGCACGCAATGAGGATGCACAGTCGGAGAAAGACCGGTTGATCGTCTATTGCGGACACGCCGGGGTAAAGACATTTATAGCTCCTCCGATCAATGAGGTGGGCAATGGTCCTTTGTTGAAGCATGAGCTTCGTCAGATCCGCATCGAGGATTTGCTGGGTCGTGAGGAGATTCATATCAACATGAAAGAGGTTGACGTACAGTTCAGAGGCAAGACAGTACTTGTTACAGGTGCTGCTGGTAGTATTGGCAGCGAACTTTGCCGTCAGTTAGCGACGCTTGGTGTAAAGAAGCTGGTTCTGTTTGATTCAGCGGAGACTCCGATGCATGAGCTTCGTCTGGAGCTTGAGCGTTCGTTCCCTTCTCTTAGTTTTGTTCCTATCGTGGGCGATGTGCGTGTGAAGCAACGTGTGAATGCGATTTTTGACCGCTATCGTCCGGACATTGTCTTTCATGCCGCAGCTTATAAACATGTGCCTCTGATGGAGGAGAATCCCTGTGAGGCTGTTCTTGTGAATGTGATAGGTAGCCGGCAGGTTGCCGATATGGCGGTTAAGTATGGTGTTGAGATGATGATCATGATCTCAACGGATAAGGCTGTCAATCCGACAAATGTGATGGGCTGCTCAAAACGTTTGGCAGAGATCTATGTGCAGAGTCTGGGTCGTGCTATTCAGGAGGGGCGTTTGGAAGGTCGTACGAAGTTTGTGACCACCCGTT
>JAQUTK010000007.1 GCA_028709785.1 Bacteroidales bacterium | reverse complement strand
GTCAAACTGAAGAGACTATTATCACAACCTCATAAATCTCTCATAGGTCTATGAACATTTTAGAGATTCTCTGAAAAAGAGACTACTATTTTTTAAAGACACAATACGGGGTTTACCGAATGCTTACGCTCAATTCGGCTATGATTTTAAACTGAAGGAATTACTTGAAGGGATAGCAGAATGCATCAGAAAGGGACTTCACCTTCGAGTCTACATATATGATCCTTCACGTCCGGATAGCGAACCGATAAAGTTTTTTACTCTCTTTAGTCAGAAAGAGACAACACTCTCCAGAGAATTCAAGAGAATAATAGAGAAATTGAGAGAAAAAAAGCACAAAAAAGATTGACAGATGAACGTCCGGTTCGTCACAAAGAGTATCTATGTGCAATTCACCCGGTGATCAAATGAGTTTTGATCAGTGGGCGATTTAAGACCTTGGAGTGCGCTCATCTGCAAAGGGTGGGCGCACTTCGCTGTTTCTTTGGGGTATTTGTTAAAATATTGTGTTTATTCATTCAATTCCCATTAGATCTTAGCTGGAAGGATTCTTTCAACAATTCTAATAATTGACTTTTTGTATCAGTTAATTTGTTGAAGTCAACTGGGACTCCAATAAGCATGATTTTTGTACCTGCAGAAGATAAATTACTGTTTATGTTCATCTCTCTTTTTGTGAACTTATCATCCGGATAAACCAAGAAGACAAATTTCTCATTCTCACCTGTAAAAGCACTGTATGCTATTACCTGAAGTAGATCATTTCTAAAGCTTTCTTTTAATACTTCAGAAGGTGCACTGTTATACATGTGAGCTTTATATTTCGCATCAATAGTAATAATACGTTCTCCTTTCCGAACTAATAAGTCCGGTTCTAAGTATTTTAAGCACCATGCTGGTCTATTCCCATGAATAGAATACCGCTTGTTATTGTATGTTGTAGCTCCTATATTTATACAAGTCTGACTGAATACATATTGAATATACTTCTCAAAGAAATCAGCAAAATCTAATCTCCATGCTCTTAATATGGAAGTCTTTACAGAAAGTATTCTGTTACCAATCTCTTTAAGCGCTTTAATTGTATTAGGATCTGATGAATGAATAAATAGCTCTTTTATCTCTTTATGAGGATGAGTATTCAGATATCGATTGAGCTTTGAAATACTCTCCAGATATTTTGATCTTAATTGGAATGGAGTGCGAGAATCTTCTATCTCTAAAATGGCCAGTTTAAGGACATATGTTAGATATTGCCACTCTTCATGACTAAAGGACAATATATTACGACGGTTCTCATATTCAAAGGCTCTCTGTGGATTTGCAGACGTAACTGAATATTTTCCCCAGTTAGTTGAAGAAGATGGTCGCTTCTGGATCTCAGTTACTGATGTAAACTTTCTCCAATTACAATTTATCGCTTCCTGAAATTTTACAAGATAATTGAAACACTCAAAATATATTGGAGGGTTGGATACTATTTCCGAACAGAGAATAAGATTAGGGCAATATTCTGGTGTTATGATATCTTTTAAAGACATGACCAGGTCTGCAATATTTTCTCCGTATCTAGGCTTGACTATTAGATCTCCACATGGTTTGCCTGTTGCTGGTGAAAGAAGAGGGATTGCACCAGTATAATTACTGGTCTTGATTCTTAATCTTGAAATGTTATTTTCTTCTTCAATTGAGGCATCAATGCCCATGAAGTCAAATGCTTTTTTGTTGAAATTAATGAATGTCTGGATTCTCTGACTATCATCTTTATAACGCCCTTTTGAACAATTCCATTTCTTTAAAAGATCGTTATAAGAAAACACTTTCTCTGATAAGCATAGTACTTTATCAAAGGGTTGGATTTGAGTAACTTGATAGAATTCATGTTGTGACATATCACTGATACATATTCTTTTTGATCAGCCTATAAAACATATTACTGAAGGAGTCTTTTGCATTATAAAGCTTTCCCTCTGAGAGATATTCTTTCATCAAAGGCATTAATTCATATTCAATCCTTCTATTCATTTCTTCCTGGGATCTTGCAATAAAGTAACCTTGCCCTGGTTGTAGGTCTAACTCTTCATCATTAGCATACAGGTCAAATCTGTCTTTGAATTCCTTGAATTCCTTAGAATAGAATTTGTTGCCTGGTTTCATTTCTTCATCAGTAATTACATGAGGCTTAATAGTATACCAAGCGAAACGTCTTCGTAATGCGAAATCGACAACAGCCAAACTTCGGTCTGCAGTATTCATTGTTCCAATGACATACAGATTGGATGGTAAGTCAGTAATTTTAAGATCCTCGCCTAGCGATAGAGTGATTTTGTTCTTTTCGGCAACATCATTTGTTTCGTTTCTATTGAATTCAAAAAGATAAAAGACTTCTCCGAGAACATTGGCTAGGTTAGCTCGATTGATTTCATCAATGATCAATAAAACTTTCTGTTTAGGATTTTCTATTGCATCTTTTACTGCTAAGTAGAACTCACCATAAGTGGGCTTGTATAATACTTTTCCCTCCGAACTTAAATTAGGAGTGATGCCATATATAAAGTCGGCGTACGTTGTTTCCGCATGAAATTGGGTGAAGTGAACTTTGTATTGATCTTCATGAGCAAGCTTAAGAGCTACATGGGTTTTCCCTACTCCTGGAGCTCCTTGTAATATGATGTATTTACGCTCTTGAAGTAAGTTTTTTATTTTTATCTCTTCGGGTTCCTCTTCGCTAATATTCAATACAGCATTTTCATCAAGTGATTTCTCAATGGTATCTTCAAATCTACTCTGCTGCCGAAAAGATTTTTTATTCCTTTTGTACCAAGATCTTATTTTTGCGTACTGAGCAATCCAAGCCTTAATCCTTACGATCCCTTCATCAGTGTTGAAATTTACAATCTGATAGGCTGGAATAACTTTAGAATATGTATTGAAAACAACATCAAGATCATCGCAAGTGTCTTTTATATATTGAACACTATCGTCAGGAATTGAAGAGTCTATGTCCAAAAATGAATTTTTAAGAAATGCTCCTTCATCATTCGTTGGAAGTAGTTCTACTATTTTTCTTCTTAACCCTGGTAAAGAGGCAAGTTCAGTATCTTTGAGAAATCCATCAGATCCTACTCCCAATGATACAATACAGTAATCTGGTTCATTTTCATGGACAAAGAAAACTAAAGAAAAGTCATGATATGGACCGCTATGTTCTTCATTTGGACGAATAAAACCGAAATAAGCTTGGTGTTTTTCAAAAGAGTCTTTATTCAGATTCTTTCTTATTATAGTATTACACTTATTATCCGATAAATCACTTATGCAACCACATGCTTCAGCATGATCTATTACTATCTTATAGAGTTCTTCTAGTATCATTTTATTTAAAGTCTTTATCGTTAAAGAAATCACTTAAGGAAATTTGCATTGCCTTTGTTATTTTCTCAAGGTTAACTATTGAAACATTTCGTTGCCCGCTTTCTACGCTAGCAATATAGCTGCGGTCTATATCAGCTTGATCAGCCAAATCTCGTTGAGTCAAATTATTAGCTGCACGGACAGTCTTTATCCTATAACCTATTTTTGATTTTATATCCATATTGCAAAATTGACAAATTGTTACTTATATTCAACAGACTATGAGTAACATTCGGTAATTGTCATGTATATTCGAATAATATAGCGGTTTGTACAAAGACTTTTTCATTGAATGTGGGAGGGATAGTTAATAAAAGAGGCGTTTAGAAGGTATTGGAAGAACATCATTGTTTGTCATTATAAAAGAGCAGAGTGAGTGGGTGGTTATCACCGGAATATCTAGTTGAAGTGAAAAATATCTATCTGATGGATGAATCATATGTGACCCAGATGGCAGAAAAGGAATTTATGAAGCATGTGACAATTGTTTGATAGTTGTGGCCCGATAATGCTGACTCTCAAAATCTTTGGTTATTAACTTGCATGACAGTTTGCAGGTTACTATTTTTTTGCTTACTTTTGAAGTTTCAAATGAAGTGCCCGGTACAGACACTGTATCGGGCACTTCATCATTTAAGGATAAACTCTATTAAAATAAAAAGACTAAGGGAATGACTAAGGTTACCGACGAACTGACTGAAGCGAATTATGCTTCATCTATTTTCAACTCAAACAAAAGACTCAAAGAATTTTTCAGTCTGATTCCTTCACATCGAAGGGATGAAGATGCGATAATATGCAAATCTTTCTTTTCTACAGAGTTTATACTCAAACTTTCATTTGCTACTGAACTTGCGTATAGCCAGATTCAGAATATTCATAAATGCCTGCTTCTTGATGACAATGGGGTGTATCTGTGGGTGAAGGTAGAGACTCTGCTTACTGATGAAGAGAAAAAGAAAAGAGCGGAAGCTGAGGAAGCTAAGAAGAATAAAGATAAAACTGAGAAAGAAAAAAAGGAGGAAGAGAAAGCAGCGAAAGAGAATAAAACGGAAGAGAAAGAAGAGGAAAAAGAAGAGGAAGAGGAAGATAAGAAAGCAGAGAAAGATAAGAAAAAGAAGGATGATAAGAAGGAGGAGGAAGAAATTGTTTTTCCGGTTGATGACAAGGTGTATTTGATGAACCTGAACAGTTTTAAAGAATTCTCTGAATATGATTATTGCGCGGAGCGGGCTAATGGCTGATTAATTATGGAAGAGGGATAAAATCCTTCTTCCCGTTTTGCTGATATGTAAAATGTGTGTACTTTTAGCCCGATAATCATTCCTAATAATCTGTATGTCATGAAAAAATCGTTGCTAAAGAATCTGCTGTTGGGTACTTGCCTGTTGGCTGGTATCGGTGTGTCGGGTCAGATACCTTCTGACGCACAAACTCCCGGGAATACAAAGGGGGCAAAAATCAAAAAGACAACTCCCGGGAAATGGAAGCTGGTGTGGCGGGAGGAGTTTAATCAGAAAGATCATTTTGATGAGACGCGATGGTCAAAGATCGGACGGGGAAGAAGTCCGTGGGATTGTCACATGTCTGACTTCGACTCGTGCTACGACATGCGGGATGGGAATCTGGTGCTCCGGATATTGCCCAATTACTCGCTGAAGAATGATACGGCTCCTTATATTACCGGAGGTGTATGCTCCAGACATAAAATGACTTTTACGTATGGAAAGGTGGCGGTGAGGGCACGACTGCATGGGGCTAGTGGTGCATGGCCTGCTATCTGGATGCTTCCTAATGATAATACTCCGTGGCCCGACGGGGGAGAGATTGATATCATGGAGCGTCTGAATCATGACAGCATTGCTTATCAGACGACTCATAGTTACTATACGCATACATTGAAAAAGAAGACTCCGAAGCAGGGGAGCACGGGACCGATTGATCCGGATGATTATAATGTGTATGCAGTGGAGATCACACCGGATAGTCTGGCGTATTATATCAACGACAAACTGACTTATTCGTACCCGCGTGTAGAGGCGGAAGGACCGATGCAATACCCGTTTGGTAAACCGTTTTATCTGTTGCTGGATACGCAGATCGGCGGTGGATGGGTAGGTAAGATTGATCCAAAGGATTATCCTGTGGAGATGGAGATTGACTGGGTAAGGTATTATCAGCGCAAGTAACAGTATTACCTACAACTTACTTTGACAGAATAACTCTTCTGTGACGTAGTCAGAAGGAGGTTATAGATACCGGGAGGCAACAGCGCTGTGGAGATCACAGGATGGTTTGCTTCCCATTTTCCTGTTTGTACCCGGCGACCCTGTTGATCATACAGCTCATAGTGGGCTGTTTCGGCTTCGTCCAGAACTACGGTCAGACAATGACCGGAGGGATCATAGGCGAGGGAGAGCTCTTGTGTGCGGACATCGGACAGGGAGGTGTAGTTTTCCTGAAACTGACAGAGGATCTTATTGCCTTTGTTGAACTTTACGGAGTCGGGGGCAACAGGTGCATAGAGGGTGAATTGCTGATCCTGAACGGTATTGGTGAGCCAGTAGGTCTCTTCTTTTCCACCTGTATAGAGGGTCACGGGTAATTTCATCCTGAAGAATGGTCCGTTGGGATCTGATGGTTGCTGAGAGATATCTATATGTAATTCCGAACCGCTATGATTGCTTCGGATATCATAGACCGGATGGCCTTTGCCATAGATCCAAGTGTCAAAATAGTCGGTGAGGGTGGTGTCGCCGGCTTGTTCCATGTTTTCACGAAAGAGATCTGTGGTGGAAAATCCGTCTGCGACGCGTGGATCGCGAAGGTATCTGTTGATTCCTGCAAAGAAGGCTTCGTCGCCCAGTAGCTCACGGAGCATCAGAAGGACATAGCATCCTTTGAAATAGGAGAGCCGGGCATTGAAGAGACGATCCACGTCGGAAATGTCCGAAACATAAACGCTGCCGCCCGGGTATGCAGTGATATACTTTATTACATAATCTTTGTATTTTTGAAGTTCCACGGGATCGAAGGCTTCGAGAATCTGCATTTCCATATAGGTTGCAAAACCTTCATTGAGCCAGATTTCGTGCCAGCTGCCACAGGTGATGTAATCGCCAAACCATTGATGGGCGAGTTCGTGGGCAATGAGGTCTTTCTCAAAGCTCCCCATGGAAGTCATGGTCTGGTGCTCCATGCCTCCGTTCCAACCAAACTGGGCATGTCCGTATTTCTCGTCTTTGAAGGGGTAATCCATAAAGAGATTGCTGAAATATTCCAGGTATTGGGCAGTAACAGGGGTGGAAAGGCGCGCGGTATCCAGACTGGCGGGATAGACGTAATTGAGTATCTCTACCTTGCTGCCGTCAGAAAGGGTCGCCCAATCTGAATAGACCTCGTAGATCGTATTGGAGATAAATACCAGATAGGTGACAATGGGATGGCGGTGCTGCCAGTGACAAGTACGTTGATCGCCGATAACGGTGTCAGAGACAAGGATACCATTGGAAGCTGTACGGAAAGGTGCCGGTGAATGCACAATGATGTCGATGGAGTCTATCTTGTCGGAGAGACTTTCTTTGCAGGGCCACCACTCTTTGGCTCCATAGGGCTCGGAGAGGGTGTAGATGACCGGGGTACTGTCGGGATCCTGTTGCGTGTCTTGCACGAAGGCTTCAATACCGGTTAAGATCGGACTACCCTGGTAACTGATGGTAAAACTGCCAGTGTCTTTCTTTTGCAGTGTGGTGGGCAGGGTGAGGTGAATGAATCCTTCCGTGTGTGTGTAGCTGCAGGGGGTATTGCCGGCAACAACAGAGGTGACGGTCAGACTGTCGTCCAGATCGATGACAAGGGTGTTGAGATTGTCTTTGAGAGAGGAGAACTGAAAGAAGACATTGCCTTTTATATATTGCTCATGGGGATCCACAAAGAATTCGAGCCGGTTATAGGTGAGATCCCAGTCGGAAGCCGCCGGATTTTCTACAAAGTTACTGATGGCCTGATAGCTGCGACGTTCCTTTCGGATGAGTTGTTCGTGCGCCAGGCTATACTTTTGCGCCTTGACAGGAGATATGGAGAGGAAGATCAGGAGAAAAAAGAGTGTTTTGGTAATGTGTTTCATTGTATGTTAGATTAATATGCCCGGATAAAGATAGATTTCATTGTTTCATTGAAGCGCTTGTGTGATGTCTGCCAGTATATCTTCAGCTGATTCCAGTCCGATGGAAAAACGGATGGTGTGCTGACTGATGTCCATCGATTGTCGCTGTTCGGGGGTGAAGGTGCCAAAGATCGTGCTGGCAGGATGAAGCGCCAGACTCTTATTGTCAAAGAGGTTGGTGGCACGACGAATGAGCCGGAGACGATCCAGAAAATTGAAACAGGCTTCACGAGAGGAGAGATCCATGGTAAACATGGCTCCCGGAGTGGCTCCAAACTGTGCGCAGCTGAGTGCATAATAAGGATTGTTTTTGAGTCCGGTATAGTTGACACGCACAATCTGAGGGAGCTCCTGAAGATGTTGAGTGACTTCAAGCGTGGTGGCTGCCTGACGACGATAGCGAAGATCGAGTGTCTCGAGCCCGAGTGTTTCCATGTAGGCAACCTGAGGAGTCATATAGGTTCCAAGATTGCGGAGGATCTCTGCTTTAAGCCGTACGGTGAAGGCTGTTTGATTGCCTGTTACCGCAGCTTTCTCTGCCAGTCGGGGCGAACGGCTCCAGTCAAAGGTGCCATGGTCAAGGATCAGTCCGCCGATTCCGGTGGCTCCGCCGGAGATGTATTTGGTACTTGAGATCACTTCTATATCGACGCCATGCGCTTTGGCACTGAAGGCTGTAAAAGGTATGATCGTTGTATCGGCGATGAGTGGTACACCGGCTTCACGGCAAACAGCGGAGAGCGCTTTAAGATCGGCGACTTCCATCTGCGGATTGGTGATGATCTCCAGAAAGAGGGCGCAGGTCTTGTCGTCCATCATACGGGCGGCTTCTTCCGGTTTGGTAAGATCGGCAAAACGGATCTCCACACCAAATCCTCTCAGGGTGTTGACCATGAAAGAATAGGTATTGCCAAAGAGGTGAGGGGAGGTCACAATGTTGAGTCCGGCTCCGGCTACATTCAGCAAGGTATTGCTGATAGCTGCCATACCACTGTTGAGTGCGGTCACGCTCAGGGCGCCTGTCACTTCCTGTACTCTCTTTTCGAAATAGTGAACGGTGGGGTTGGAGATACGGGAATAGGTATGTTCAGCCACGCGTCCGCAAAAGGCTGCTTCCATGTCTGCGGCTGTCGCAAATTCGTAGGCTGCTGTATTGTACACCGGCATCGAGAGTGAGTGATAGGCATCTTCTTTGGTGTAGGCGGTATGTAGTATCTGTGACTCGTAGCTTTTCTTTTCCATCTTCTTTCGCTTTTTATTGAATGCAAAGGTAAGGTTTTCTTTACGACCACGCAATGCAAAATGTATTGTAAAATAGTTGCTTTTTAATCAAAAACAAATGACTACATTTGTCGTGTTCCTTTTTGTGGCTTCTATGTGCCGTGTTTGAATATGCACCTTTAAACTCTTACTGAAATGAAAAAACTAATCTCTTTTATTCTTTTCATTCTGTTTGCTCTTTCAACACAAGCAAAACAGACTTTGATCGACAGCATCTCTTATATAGTAAATCAGGATGGAGCATCTGCCTCTGTGTATCGTTGTATTGACGACAAGACGGGTAGTGTGGTCATTCCGGACAGTGTAATGATTGACAGTGTCAACTATCTTGTTACTTCTATTGAAGAATGGGCTTTTTATAAAAGCAATATTACTTCTGTTTCGATTCCGGCAGGCGTTGCTGATATCTACAACAATGCTTTCTCCGGTTGTCACAAACTGACTCAGTTTGTTGTGGCGGAAGATAATCCGAGCTATTCTTCGATTGATGGTGTATTGTATTCCATGGATAAGAAGACCCTGGTGGCTTATCCGGCTGCCAAAGGACCGGCCTATACAATTGCGGAGGGTGTTACTATTGTAGGAAGGAGCGCTTTTGCGTATGACACGCTTATTACTTCTGTTACAATTCCGGAGAGTGTGACCATGTTGCAGAGAGGCGCTTTTTATGCCTGTAGTTCACTGACTTCGGTCAATATTCCTTCCGGTGTCAAAGCTATCGAGCAGTCTCTGTTTTATGACTGTACCAGTCTTGCTTCGCTGGTAATCCCGGAGGGGGTCACTTCCATCGGATTGTATGCGTTTGAAGGTTGTGAAGCTCTGACTTCGCTGACGCTGCCTGAGGGATTAACTTCAATATCAGAAAGTGCTTTTTCATATTGCTCCTCATTGGTCTCGATGACTATTCCCCCGGGAATTACTAAGATTGAGGGGGATCTGTTTTATCAATGCTCCGCACTGGTTTCCGTATCGCTTCCTGAGCATTTGGATTCGATTGGCTCATTTGCTTTCAGTGGTTGTAAATCTCTTGCTTCTATCGTGTTGCCGGATAGCCTCACGACAATCGGGGATTGCGCCTTTTTTGAATGTAAGAGCCTCTCTTCTGTTGTGATTCCGGCTTCTGTCACTTCTTTGGGGGAGACTGTTTTTGGTGGTTGTGATGCTTTGATCCAGTTTGATGTGGCAGATGACAACAAACTCTTATCAACCGTGGACGGTGTGCTGTTTTCAAAGGATAAAGATACGTTGCTGGCTTACCCGAATGCCAAAGCAGCTGCGTATGAGATACCCGAAGGAACAACGACGATAATGAGTGAGGCTTTTTTACATTGTGTCAATCTAAACACGCTGACTGTTCCGGTAAGCCTCTCCTCTGTGGGAAACTTTGCTTTTGCCGGATGTGATGCATTGACTCAATTTGTTGTTGCCGACGATAATTTGTTTTACACAACAATCGAGGGTGTTTTGTATTCAAAGAATAAAGATACGCTGCTGGCATATCCGAATGCGAAAGCGACAATTTATGAGATACCCACGGGGACGACAGCGATTGGGAAAGCTGCGTTTAGTCAAATGAATACACTGACCGGCGTGCATATTCCTTCTACTGTGGTGTGGATCGGAGAGGGGGCTTTTTCGTATAGCAAATCACTGGAGTCTGTAAATATTCCTTCAGGAATTACCTCTTTGCAATCAGCCACATTCTTTGGTTGTTCCGGTTTGAAGGAGATGGTGATTCCATCGACTGTCACTTCGATCGGGGGAATAGCCTTTTATAGCTGTACCTCTTTATCCTCTTTAGATATTCAGGAAGGAGTAACCACAATCCAGCCCGGAGCATTTTATAAATGTTCGGCTCTTACTACTCTTGCTATTCCGGCAAGTGTGGACAGCATCGGACAAGCCGCTTTCTATGATTGCCTTGGCTTGAAAGAAGTGCACGTAAAGAGCATGGAACCTGTGACGGTGGAAGAGTATTTGTTTGGTAATCTGGAATATGACTCCTGCACTTTGTATGTTCCGTCTGGTTCAAAAACTGCGTATGACTCGGCATATGTGTGGAACTGGTTTGGTCATGTTGTGGAAGAAAAGATAGTTTCAGTGAAAGGTACAGAGGCTGTTTTATTTTCTGTCATAGCGGAAGATGGTTCTGTTATTGTGAAGGGAGCACCGAAAGGTGAATATATCTCTGTATATGCTCTTGATGGAGTTTTGGTGAAGAGGATAACTGCTACAGCGGATGAACAGCGGATCGCACTGCCGGGTAGAGGAATCTACATTGTGAAAGTGAAAGATCAGGTGATAAAGATAAGATTATAACAATAGATAATGAATAACGATCATAGAATGAGAACGGGATTATTGCTTTCTTTTGCTACCTTTTTGGTGCTGCTATCCTCATGTAAAAGTTCGGAGGAACGTGTTTTGTTGAATGGTCCGGATGCCGGTAACTGGAAACTAACGGGCGATGTCCAAATAAAGGATAGTGCGCTTTGTCTCAACGGAGCAGCTGCTACAGCTGTTCACAGTGAGGTGTTTAAGAATTTTGAGTTGCGCATGAAGGTGCGTACAACTCCGGGAGGAAAGGGATTTCTTCGTTTTCATTCTGATTCGCTCAACAGTAAGGGATATCGTGTGGCAATCAACAATGACAGAAATGATAGCGTGTGGTGGAGAATGACCGGCAGTCTGATGTCTGTCCGAAACCTGACCAAAAGCTTTGTCAAGGAGAATGAATGGTTTGCGATGCGTGTTCGCGTGGCAGGAAAGGCGATTTCGGTCTTTATCAACGACGAACCGGTTGTTGAATATATCGAGCCTTCTTCTCCTTTTCGTAAAGATGAGAATGTGGCTGCTTTGCTGTCGGATGGTTGCTTTTCGTTGACCAGCACAGGATCGGGGGCTATTGAGTGTAAGGATATTGTTGTGAAACCACTGGATACGGATGATACGGATATTGCCGCTCAGTCGCTGGCTGCCATAGATGAACAGACCGATGAGATCATCCGTTTGCATCAGGAAGATTTTCCGGTACTGGATTATCATGTGCATCTGAAAGGTGGTCTGACAAAAGAAAAGGCGGCGGTACAATCGCGCAAGTCGGGTGTCAATTATGCGGTTGCTCCTAATTGCGGCATTGGATTCAAGATTACCAATGATCGTGAGATCTATGCTTTTCTGGATACGATGCGTACGCAACCGTTTATCCTGGCGATGCAGGGAGAAGGCAGGGAATGGGTGACTACCTTCTCGCAGGCTGCGCGCGATGAGTTTGATTATGTCTTTACGGATGCGCTTACATTTACAGATACCAAGGGGCATCGCACCCGTCTGTGGATGAAAGATGAGGTCTTCATTGACGACGAACAACAGTATATGGATCTGATCCTGGATAAGATATGCGGGGTGTTGAAGGAGCCGGTTGATATTTATGTTAATCCCTGCTTTCTACCTGAACAGATGCGCGACAGATATGATTTCTTCTGGACAGAAGAACGTATGAATAAGTTTGTCGATGCACTTGCAAAAAGTGGAAAGGTACTGGAGATCAACGAGCTTTATAAAATACCCAACAAAGCGATCATTCTGAAAGCAAAGGCTGCGGGTGTGAAGTTTTCGTTCGGGAGTAACAACGTGGATGAAATTCCGTCTGCCACGCTGCTGGCTTATAGCATACAGATGAAGAAGGAATGCGGTATTACAGCTAAGGATATGTATCGTCCGCGGATCAAGTAGGAACGTGAAAAGGTTATCGTGAGTCTGAACGAAGAGGGGTTTTGCTGCAAACAGCAAAACCCCTCTTCGTTAGTAGAATCTTCTTCCGATCAGTAATTGAGCGCCTTGTCAATGGCTGCGATGATCTCAGAAGCACGAACGGGCTTGGTGAGATACTCAGTAAACGCATCGGTATATTGCTCCGTATCCACAGCTATGGCGGTCTGCGCGATTACCGGAATTTGCGGCCGGAACTGCCTGATCATTTTGGCGGCTGTATAACCATCCATTACCGACATCTTGATATCCATCAGTACCAGATTAATCTTCGGATCATTCTGACAAGCTTCCACTGCTTCCCATCCGTTTCTGACAAAGATCAGGTTGAAGTTCATATTGCTTAAGATCGCTTGAAGATACTTTTGCGAACTTTCATCGTCTTCGGCAATCAGTATGCTTATACCTTGTGGATATTCCTTATGTGATACTCCCTGTTTGGTGATATACACCGGCTTTTCATCGGATTTACTGGTGTCGCGTAAGTATGGCAGTGTGAAATAGAACGTCGAACCTTTTCCTTCTTCAGATTCTACCCAAATAGAGCCACCAAGTAATTCAATGTATGCTTTTGCAATGGAGAGTCCGAGTCCGGATCCTTCAATGCCACTTGATAGCTCGCTATCCACTTGCTTGAAGCGATCAAACACTGCCGTAAGATGACTGGCGGGGATACCTATACCGGTATCCTGTACAAAAAACCGGAGGGTATCGTTATCCAACTCGTAGCCAATGGTTATGCTTCCTTCTGTCGTAAACTTAAGGGCGTTCTTAATCAGGTTGGTCAATACGGCGTATACTTTCTCTCTGTCTGTAATGATGTTTGAATCTTTATCTTTAAGAGGATAGACAAAGATGAGTTCTATTCCTTTCTGTTTAGCTTCCAGTTTGAAAAAGTTATAGAGGAAGAGAAGCTGTTCGTTGATATTGGTTTCAGACATGGATAGCTTCATCTGTCCGGATTCAACTTTGGATATATTGACCAGGTCATTGATGATATTGAGCATGCGTTGACCACTTTTCTCAATGATGGAGAGGTATTGATCGTGCTCTTCTTCTGAGAGCCTGGGCTCGCGAAGTAAATCGGCAAAGCCAAGGATACCATTCATCGGCGTGCGGATTTCATGGCTCATATTGGCCAGGAAGGCTGATTTGAGTCGTTCGCTTTCTTCCGCTTTTTCTTTTGCGGCCTTCAATTCTTCTTCCATCGTCTTACGGATAGTAATATCTTCTTTTACAGCAACGTAATGTGTTATCAGACTATCCGCATTGATAATAGGTGAGATGGATACGGACTCCCAATACAGCTCTCCGGATTTCTTTTTGTTATGCAAGACACCGACCCATGGTTTGCCAGAAGAAATGGAACGCCAGAGATCATCATATAGTTCGCGGGCGGTTTCACCGGATTGTAAGATGCGGGGATTCTTACCGATCGCTTCTTCCTGTGAATAACCGGTAAGAGAAGAAAATTTTGGGTTTACATATTCGATCGTTCCGTTTTTATCGGTGATCACGATACTGACCGGACTCTGAGCGACCGCTTGCAAAAGTATCTGTATCTTTTCTTCTCGTAGCCGTCGTTCTGTTATGTCTGTAAATAAGGTGGCAAACTGACCCTTGTTTGGTGAAAAAACAGTGACATCAAAGTATCGGTCTAATTCCATAGAGTAGTTCTCGAAAGTAAGAGTCTTACCTGATTCGGCCACTTCACCATAGGTCTTGATCCAGGATTCTTCGGTATTGGGGAGTATTTCCATGACGGTATGCCCAACTAAACTCTGAGGGTTAAGTCCCGTTTGTTTTCCAAACGCAGCATTGACTTCCAGGTAGCGATAATCACACGGGCGGCCTTCTGAATCGTAAATCATCTCGTGCAAGGCAAACGCGTTGGACATATTTTCAAAGAGCTGCCGGTATTGTTGTTCGCTTTTTTTCAGTTCAAGTTCCGTTTCCATAAGGTCGGTGATGTCTATGGCAACCATATAACGGTACTTTTTATCTTGCAACGAGATCTTTTCCGATGAGATGAGTACATGTCTGACAGACCCGTCTTTTGTGCGAATAACAGTAAGTCGGTTGCTGGTTTTTCCACTACCCTGTTCTTCTTTCAGGATCTGGTCTCTTGCTTCTTTATCTATGATCCCTGTTTCGTAGATTACTTTGCCGATTACTTCAGATTTCTCAAATCCGAGTTCGGTGCAAAAGGTCTCATTGACATCCACAATCTGAGCAGTGTTTGAATCGCTGATCATACAGATCGATGGATTGATCTGAAAGGCTTTCGAAAACTTTTCTTCTGAAAATTTGATTTCAGAGAGATCTTTTGTAATACCAAACAAGGCCGGTGAACCATTCCAGTTTCCCCGTGAGATTCTTGTTTCAACCGGGATATGTTCACCGTTGCGTGTCGCGATGGGTAGGGGACACTCATTCGTCAGATTGCGAGTGATCTGTTCCATTATCTGAACAGCTTTTTCTCTGTATTCAGGAGGGTGAATTTCAAGCACTGACTTGCCTGTAAGTTCATCAAGAGTATAATTCAGGCGATCAAGAACCGTATTGTTGGCAGTAATAATATTGCCCTGCAGATCAAGTACGAACAGAAAGTCGGTGTCGGCATTGAAGAATGTTTCGAGATTCTGGCGGGTTTGCAGCTCACGTTCTTCTGCTTCTTTCCGCTTTGAAATATCTTTTGCCGAACCAAAGAAAGCGGTAATAATACCTTCTTTGTCTTTGATTGGAATGTTACTGGTCGAGAAATAACGCCATTTTCCATCCTTATGGCGGAGACGTACTTGCATCTCTTCTTCTTGTTGTCGACCCGATTGTATGGTTTTTTCCAGATATGCAATAGCTCCCGGCAAATCATCAGGATGCATTATATCATGGTACGATTTCCCTATGATATCTGTTGTGGGCATTCCCATCACCTTTTCCCAAGAGGGGGAGAGGTATTCAAAAACTCCTTGTATATTAAATAAATAGATGATATCATGACTGTTGTCAACAAGCATCCTGTACCACTCTTCACTTTGAGTAAGTTTTTCTTCAGCTTTCTTTCGATCAGTTGTATCCATCGCGCTTCGTTTTTTTTGATTTGAATTAGTAGGGATTACAGGCAAATCGGACAATGATCGGTCATATTCCTTCCTGAGTATTATTTTGTTACAAATTAAAAAAAAAGAATCATATTCTCCTACAAAAAGAAAACAAATTTTCAAATCCATGCTTCAAAATAGCTGATTCTCTCTTCAGGTTGCTTTATGTAGAAAGATGAATTTCATGGAGCGACCATCAAAGATCAGCATACGGTTAAGGATCAGATCGCCCGTTCCCACAATATATTTTATTGCTTCGGTAGCTTGAATACTTCCAATGATTCCGGCTATAGAACCGAGAATACCTATTTGTGCTGAAGTTGGAACAGTACCCTCTTCCGGCGCATCTTCAAAGATATCACGATAGGAAGCATGGCCCGGAGTATAGGTCATTACTTCACCGCGTAAGGCTACGACTGCTCCATGAGAGAACGGTTTTTGTGCCGCCACACAGCTGTCATTGATCAGGTATTTTGTAGCAAAGTTGTCGCAGCAATCGATGATGAAGTCGTAAGGCTCTATGAGTGCCCCGGCATTGGTTGCTTCAAAGCGAATGGGGTAGGTGATCACTTCTGTCTCCGGATTGAGAGCCTTGAGTTTGGCAGCAGCAGAATCAGTCTTTTGCATACCAATCTCTGCCGTGTGATGAACTATCTGTCGCTGAAGGTTGGAGACCTCTACGCAATCGGAGTCAATGATGCCAATCGTGCCGATTCCGGCTGCCGCGAGATAGAAGAGCAACGGCGAACCTAGTCCACCGGCACCTATCACGAGCACTTTTGAACGGCGAAGCTTTTCCTGACCTTCTTCGCCAAAGCCTTCGATGAGTTTGTTTCTGTTGTATCTGTCCATTATTGCAAAATTAAATCCCAGTCTTTCCACACGACTTCATATCCCTGTGCTTTAACGACTTCCTGCATCTCATCGGGAGAACGGTCGTCATTGACGGCAAACTGTTCCAGTTCGGCAGGATAGACGGAATATCCACCCGGATTGGTCTTTGACCCGGCGCTGACAGAGGTGACTCCCAAGGTCATCATGTGATTTCTGAACTCCACATCATCGCGGGTGGAAAGGGTCAGATCCAGGCTGTGATCAAAGATACGAAAGGCAAAGATTGTTTGCGCCAGTTCGCTGTCGCTCATCACTGAGTTGGGATGAAACTCTTTTCCTTCGTGCGGACGGATTCGCGGGAAAGAGACTGCATATCTCGTCTGCCAGTAGTGCTTCTCGAGATAGCGAAGATGTATCGCCATCATCGTGAGATCGGTCCGCCAGTCTTCCAGTCCGATGAGAACCCCCAATCCGATCTTATGAACTCCAGCCTGGGCCATGCGATCAAAAGCATTGACACGCCATTCATAGTTTGATTTCATCCCTTTGGGGTGATAGATCTTATACCTGTTTTGATTGTACGTTTCCTGAAAACAGGTAACCCCGTGTAATCCGGCTCCAATAAGCTGCCTATATCCATCGCTGTCCAATGGCTGCACTTCCACATTGACAGTGGAGAAGTATGGCTTAACGATCCGGATAGCCTTTTCAATGTAACTCACGTCTGCTACTTTCGGATTCTCTCCGGTCAGAAGAATGATATGCTGAAAGTTGCCCATCTTCTTGATGCTCTCAGCTTCCTCTAAGATCTGTTGCTCATTGAGCACAATACGCTGGATCTCATTACCCGCGTTGAAACCGCAATAGACACAATGGTTGGTACACGAATTGGTCATATACAGCGGGATAAAAAATTGAATCGTCTTGCCAAATCGTTCCATTGTGTATCGACGACTCAGCTGCGCCATTGGTTCCAGATAAGCCTGTGCGGCAGGTGAGAGCAGTGCCATGAAATCATCTACAGTGAGTCTCTCTTTGGTCAGTGCTCGTTCCACATCTGAGGATGTTTTGGCATAAATCTTTGCTTGGGTCTCTTCCCAATTGATCGTATCAATAATATCTTTAAACATGCTCTTATTTTCGTTGAAGGTTTACATTAAAAAGGAGGTCAGCGGACTGGTTGCATCCGCATTCTTTGTTGGAGAAGCGAGGCGCGCTTCATAGGCCATCCGACCAGACAGCACAGCCAGTTGAAAAGCCTTCGCCATACTGACGGGATCACCGGCTACAGCGATGGCTGTATTAACCAATACCGCATCAGCTCCCATTTCCATGGCTTCTGCCGCATGCGAAGGTGCACCGATGCCGGCATCAACCACCACGGGGATATTGCTTTGTTCGATGATGATTGCGAGAAGATCGCGGGTGAGCAGACCTTTGTTTGTGCCGATGGGTGCTCCCAAAGGCATGACAGTGGCGGCTCCGGCAGACTCGAGCAACTTACAGAGTACCGGGTCTGCCTGTATGTATGGAAGCACGATAAAGCCCTCTTTCGCAAGTATCTCAGTGGCTTTGAGTGTTTCGACCGGATCGGGCAGCAGATAGCGTGGATCGGGATGAATCTCTAGTTTGAGCCAGTTTGTTTCGAAGGCATCACGAGCCATCTTAGCAGCAAAAACCGCTTCACGGGCAGTGCGTACACCAGATGTGTTGGGTAGAAGCTGTATGCCCGGTTGATGGATATGAGTCAGCATATCGTCCTGTTTGTCCGTCAGGTCGAGACGTTTCATAGCGACAGTCACCATCTGTGTTCCGGAGGCAAGAATGGAATGTCTCATGATCTCGTTGGAGGAGAACTTGCCTGTTCCAAGAAAGAGGCGGGAGGTAAACTCTTTACCGCCAATAATCAGTTTGTTCATTGTGTATAGGTGTGAAGTAAATGAATGATTTTTTTTGTTTCTGCGATAGGATCTGTAGCCCGTAATATGGCTGAAGAGATGGCGACTCCCGACATCCCGGCAGCCATAACAGCAGGGATATCTTCGTACGTGATGCCTCCTATAGCGATTACAGGAAGGTGGATAGGATGTTCCTTGCACTGATGCATGAGCCTTTGATAACCGACGATGCCCAGTGTCGGACTAAGTACGCTCTTTGTTTCGGTAAAGCGAAAGGGGCCGAGTCCGATATAATCGACACCCTGTGCGGCAAGTGACAAGATATCGTCAAAGGTATTGGCTGTGCCACCAATGATGGAGCCGCGCGAAAGTATCCTGCGGGCTTCACGAGGTGACATATCTGACTTACCGAGGTGTACACCGGCAGCACCGACTTGTGCAGCTATTGTCGGATGATCATTGATATAGAGGTTTGCCTGAGACTCAATACAAAGTACCTGCGCCCGGATGGCAGTATGTAGCACCTCCTCGGTTGTTGCCTCTTTCATTCTCAGTTGAATGTGCCGGCATCCTCCGGCGAGTGCGATTGCTACCGATTCCAGGGTGGTAATATGCTCTGTTTGGTGTGTAATGAATAATAAATCTTTCATTGCTTTCCTGTTATTTCTGTTAGTGTCTGGAATCTTTTAAGAAGCGTATCTCTCTTGCCATCAGTGAGATATTCGCCCCACAAAGCGCCCAACACAGCTACTCCGCCAAATCCATACCCGGCAGCGAGGGGAATGTTTGCGGCATGAATACCTCCCAGGGCGATAATCTTGTTATTGATAATCCCGTTGCTGCCTGCTTTTCTCAACTCTTGCGGCGTAAAGGCATGGTTGTATCCCTGTTTGGATATACTGTCAAACACCGGACTCAGGAAGAGATAATCATATCCTTCCAGGTCACGGATCGTTTGGATGGCGTGACACGAACGGCTCACAGTAATACCCGACAGGTTGGGAGCATCCGGATTGCGGCGGTTGAGATGTGCACCTTTTAGTCCGAAGAGAGCAATCATCTCAAAATGATCATGCACAACGATCCGCTGATAATAAGATGGATGAATAGCTTCAAGCAGCTCTTTGATTTCTGATGCCGACGAACATGGTTTGCGCAAATGAAGCAGCGGCAGACCTTCGTCAAACAGCAGGTTGAGGATTGCTGCCTCCTTGTTCAAGATCCTTTCGGCAGTTATTGTGATCAGTTGCATACTCATCCTCCCGACACCGCATGAATGAGCATTAGTTCCAGACGATCAGACAAGATGGTCTCCTGCCATTTGTCTTTTGGCACAACCTCATAGTCGATGGCAATGGCAATACCTTTCGGTTGCAATCCCAGCGTGCGTATGAAATCAGACAAGGAGGTACCTTTCTTTACTTCGTGGTCTTTCCCGTTGAGGGAGATGATAATTGTGCTTTCTCCGGAAAACGGTACAAGCGGAGAGTCTGGCAGGGAGTGTTCGGCATCAGCGAACGGATTTCTCTTTGGAGTGTTCATTGTGGTCCTTTCATTATGAATTAACAGACCAATCAAGAGAATATCCTTTACAAAAAGGCAGGTATCTATTGCAAATCATTCCCTTCGACGGTACTAACCGTATCAGGTTCATAGGGTATAATCTCAGCCGGTAAAGGCACCCCTCGATTGTATCTGCGGCAAAGGTAATGGATTTATTTAAAATGAACCGAAGATTGATGAATTTGTATCCGTCCAATCAATAACAAAGCTTCATGAAGAGATGCATGGATGACAGGAGAGTTCGAAAATCAATCTATTGAAGGTCAAATATAGTCATAATGGAGCGAAGGGATGGTTCCTTCAGAAACGACCTGATGAAATTGGGAAAACAGACAGATGAAGTGGAAATTTCATACAGACGTTCTTTTCTTTTCGTCCGTATGAAAGAGTTGACGCATACGGATCCGTGCTCCGTTTCACGAACGTGAAACGGAGCTCCCTCCCTGAAGCAATTTCCCACGTTACAGAGTGCAATGAACAGAGCTCTCTGTAACGTGGGAAAATGGAAATAAAAGAAGAATCGATTGTAGGTTTAGGCTGTTATTACGTTCAATATGTGCTATTTTACTACGACCTTTACGGCTGTATTATTAATCTTCACAATGTAGATTCCCTGATTTCTCACTGAGATCTTTTCTGTCGCACCGGCAGAAGCAATGGAGGCAATAGAAGTGCCGTCAATATATAGCACCTCAATAGTGGCACCTCCGGCATCAGCGATCGTGATAATGTTGTCATTGACAAATACACTACTTTCTATTGGTGCATTATCCTTTTCAACATCACCACACCCTCCAACTACACAAGGCAAATTTGTCCATGGGGCATAATCGTATATTTTTTTAAAAGCCGGATTTTGATCACTGACTGCCGGAATCAGATAGTAACAGAACGAGCGATCTGTTTTGAGGTCCTTATTGATCTTTTTGGTCTGATCCGTCACTTCGAATTCGTAATAATTATCATTCATACCATCCGAAAGAAATGAATGATAGCCGGATTCGCTTGCTGTACGCAGGGCTATTTTGCCATTCTTGATATACATCTTGTAAGAAAACCGCGCGTAATTATCTTTAAGAGTTTCATTGGATAGTACGGTATTGCTATCCAAAACGCGATAGCCGGCAGTAAGATAGTTCGGGTCATTGATAATATCCAGCACGGAGAGTCCGGCAGCCAGACTGTCTTTAACAGATGCTGCGGCAAAGATGCCATAGCTATCCATATGGGTCGCTGCTCCGGATGCCAGTTGATCTACACTGTAACCGATAGGGGCGATGTACCATTGCTGCATCGGTTTGAACGGATCATAAGGTTCTAGTTTCAATGTACTATTGGTTGAAGTGATCTCTTGTGTCGGTGCAATAACATACTGTTTGGACACATTAAATGAATCTGCCGCGTATGCATACTGGATGTAATAAAATCCTTCCGGTATCAGTGTTGTATCAGGCAGAGGTTCGCCTTCATTGAGTGCTTTCCCCTTTGGCACCAGTACAAACGGGAAATCTGTAGGTTCATTGACAGACTGTAGTTTACCTCCCAGACTCTGTGATGCGAGATCAAAATACTTACGTGTGGTAGTATCTCCGCAGATCATCCAGGCACCATAACGCCCCATGTTTGTAGTACCCAGATACAAACTCTCAAGATGCGAATAAGAGGAGTCTATACCTGCTATAGTCGCTTCACCCAGACTATAAACCTGTGCTTGCTTGCCGGCTTCTTTAGCCATGTAAAGTTGCTTGTATCCATTGGAAAGAGTGATACGTCCATTGGACAGAGTATCAACTCTCCAGATCTGATTGGCATTGTCTGCGGCGAATGTTTTGACAGCGACAGAAGCCGGATCGTTGGTTGCTTCATCGCCGGGCATATAGGTTAGCACTTCTTTAGCCCCGCGGTACTGAATGAAATATTCTCCGGGAACAGGTGCTGTAGGATAGGCAAAGACTGTATCTCTATCAATCAATGATTTAGCTGCATTCGCGGTTGCAACAACAGGATTGTTGATATCTACGAAATTCCAACAATTATATTTCATCTCAATAGGATTGCCTCCCTCTTCATCAGGTGTGACATAGATTGAAGCACCTGCAAATTTCTGCTTCATAGCAATCGCTTCAATCGGAAGATTGGTTACGTTCATCGGGCGATAGATAGCATAAATGTCATTCAAGTCCTTCACAATATGTTTGGCAAAAAAGGATTGGTCATTGTCGTCATTGACGATGCAGCCCTTATCTCCAAGAATGGAAAAATAATCTTTCACAATCTGAGGAGTACCCTCGCGGTCAATCCATTGGAGATCATAGGGGACACTCGTAATCAGTCGGGCACCGAAAGTATGGGAAGCAGAGTCACTGTCTCTTCTCCAATGCATGTGCTCTGTGACCAATGGATAGAATCCGTACGCATCTCTCTTTCCACTTGTTCGGTTCCAAAAGGTGTGTTTCTGATCCTGATCCACGAAGTCGGAATAATAGTTTACCCGCCACTGCTGATTGGATGCAGCTTTAAATTCATTCAAAAGAATCTTGTATCGGGCCTGAACGCCGTCGCCGGGAATGTAAATACTGTCTGTCTTTGGTGTCTCTTCTCCTTGTGGAATATAGGTTGATTTGTACCACGACATCTGACGTGTATCGGTCAGACAGTAATTGGTACCTGCATAAAAGATGTAATAGGTGCCATTTAGAACTTGTTGTTTAATTCTTTGATCAGCAGTGTATGTGGAAGCAAGGTAACTCTCGATGTATTGTTTCTCGTTCTTTATAAATAGCCAGTTTGTACTGTCTGACGAAGCAATCAGTTGCATACCTTCCATCTCTTCAAAAGGTGCCAGAAAGGAACTCGTGTTGAGATTGATCAGATTCTTTCCAATCAAATATCTTTCATCATTGAGAAACCAGGAGTAGCCGGCGTCGGTCAAGTCGTAGTCTTTTCTCGCAGAACCGTCATAGTAGAGATATGAATCATCAGAGCTGATGGTGTAGGACTGTTTGGAGGATTCTATTGCTGATTTGCTGACACTCCATACCTGATTGCCGTTGAGCAGTTTGACAGAATCAGACGCCTCTTTGTTATATTTCCCCAGTGACGTCTGAATGAGACCGGTAGTCGGATTCTTCTTTGCCGTGAGACAGTAGGAGGTTTCTGTGTTTGCGTAAAACTGTCCGTAATAATCCCTGAGGGGAGGTCCGATATAAAATATCACATATTCTGTGCCTTGATCAGTCACATCAAGGGAAACTTCTTTTCCTGTTACTTGAAATTCAAACATTGAACTACATGCAATGAACAACGTAAGTAATAATCTTTTCATGGCTCTTTACTATTATGATTAGTAATTGCAAAGATAGTCTTTTTATAGAAACAACAACCAATTGCGAAATATATTTTAAAAATCACAAGCAAATCCGATAAAAAAGAGGCATTCTTTCTCTTTTCTAGCTGAGTAAGCAGGGGAGGGATGTCTGAAAAATAGAGTAAAAAGTTATACACTGACAATAGTTATTGTTTTTTTCTTATAAATAAAGGGAAGATGGGTACTGTTATTCAAAAAACTACTACCTTTGAAACTAGTACTTATTTCTAATACTTAATAGCTAATGAACATGAAAGAAAATGAGGGTAATGGGATGAACAGACGTCGCTTTCTGGGGCTCTCTGCTCTGGGATTGACAGGTCTGACTATTCTTCCAAGCTGGAAGACACCCGATGGCACTACGATTGCTCCAAGCGACAGAGTCGTGATGGGTTTTATCGGATTAGGTCAGCAGGGATGTTCGGATTTCAACAGTTTTACGGGTTGTCCGGGTGTGCAGGTTGTCGCCGGATGTGATGTGGATGCGATCAAAAGGGATCGTTTCAAGATGCGTGTGGAAGGTTGGCAGAAATCCAAAAATGTGGCACAAAGATGCGACATGTATGAGTTTTATGAAGATCTTTTGGATCGGAAGGATATTGACGCTGTGTCAATCGCTACACCTGATCATTGGCATGCTTTGACAACAATTCACGCTTGCAAGGCAGGCAAAGATGTGTATGTACAGAAACCTCTTGCATTTACTATCTGCGAAGGACTGGCCATGGTCAGGGCTGTGCGCGACAACAACCGCGTGTTGCAGATGGGTAGCCAGCAACGTTCCAGTAAAGAATTTCAAACGGCAATCTCTCTGGTTCGCAGTGGTGCGATCGGACATATTGAGACGATCTACGCGAAAGTAGGAGAACCTCCCAAACCGCTGGATTTACCGGAGATGCCTATCCCGTCTTCGTTAAACTGGAACCTGTGGATGGGACCGCTCAATGATCCGAAGGTGCATTATCATCCGGATCTTTGTCCGCCGATATCATTGGATCCTGTGCAGAATGAGAAACTCTGGGGAGCGTGGCGATGGTATCGTGAGACAGGGAATGGCTATACCGCAGACTGGGGCGCACACATGTTTGATATCTCTCAGGCAGCCATTGGTATGGATGGATCGGGCCCATGCGAGTTTATTCCGAAGGGATACAACGGCGCTAAATATCTGACGATGAAATATCAGAATGGAATCATCATGACAGAGCAGGACTTCCGGAAAGAGGGTGGTCAAGGCATCTGTTTCAATGGCACAAAAGGCTGGTTGAAGGTAGCCCGCGGATTCATCGAATGTTCGGATAAATCATTGCTGGAGAAAGAGGAGAAGAAGATTGATGCAGGGCAGTATGAGGTAAGTTCGCCGCACATGCAAAACTTTATAGACGCAGTACGCAGCCGTAAGAATCCTATTGCTCCTGTGGAGGTGGGTTGCAGCACAAATACACTTTGCTGTCTGGCCAATATCGCCACAGAATTACAGCGTCCTGTGAAGTGGGATCCTGCTACATTGAGTTTTGGTGATGATAAAGAGGCTGCCAGTCACAGACTCTATAATTATAAATACAGAAGGCCTTATTCATTGTAAATAGCCGTCTTGTCTTATAAGTAGTAGGGTGGGTGAAGTACTGCAAATGATGACAGGCTTTATTGCGAACTAAAATACTGTTTACTGCAATACATCAAGGAATATTTCTTTTGAAAACACAAAATCCGGGAAGATCTTTTTCTTCCCGGATTTTGTGTTTAAATAGCTTTTTTCCCTCCAAAGAAATTATTTCTTAAGCGAGTAACTGGCAGTATAGGTATTACTTACTCTTCCTTCTTTGGTGCGTACAATACACTTCAGCTCCACAGGTTTATCTGTAAGGTTTAACTGCAGACCAGAGGTATAGAGCGTTCCATTGAGCATTGGATCCTCACCATTGATGGTATAGTAAATCTTTGAGCCCTTTATCGGAGGTGTAAGTAAAACAGTAAGGTGCGTGGTGTTGCTCTCGAAGTCGTGCAGACCAAGTGGCTCAGGGATACGGAAGTTGACGCCTTCTTTATCCAGATGGGGGAGGTTGCCTCCGACACGGGCGATAAAATCATCATAGTCTTTGTGGGCATCGCTCCAGCCAATTTCTGCAACGGCTAGAAGACGAGGGAAAGCCATGTAGTCAAGCTTGGATGCGGTATGGATAAATTCCATCCAGAGATTGCCCTGAACTCCGATGATGTACTTCTGTTTGTCTGGTGCAATCTGAGGAGAAAGCGGTTCGTAGTTGTACACCTTTTCCAGCGGAAGATCCCCGCCAATATTGAATGGTTCACTGGACGATTTGCCCTGGTAGTAATCGAGATACATGGATGAGTTGGGGGTCATAACTACTTCGTGTTCCATATTTGCGGCTTTGATGCCAGACTCTTCGCCTCTCCAGCCCATGACCATGGCACCGGGTGCAAGACCACCTTCCATGATTTCATCCCAGCCAAGCATCCTGCGGCCTTTGCTGCCCAGATACGTGCTCAGTCTGTGTATGAAGTAGCTCTGAAGCTCGTTGACATCTTTGAGGTTTTCCGCAACCATCTTTGCCTTGCATTTCGGACAGACCTTCCAACGGTCTTTGTGTGCTTCATCACCACCGATGTGGATGACTTGTGAGGGGAAGAGGGTGATCAGTTCGTCGAGAATATCTTCAATAAATGTGTATGTCTTTTCATTACCCGCACAGAATATATCAGACTGAATACCCCAAAGCTCCAATACTTTAAAGGGTCCTCCGGTACAGGAATATTCCGGATATGCAGCCAGTGCGGAAAGTGAGTGACCCGGCATGTCGATCTCAGGAATGATATTCACATTGCGGGCAGCAGCATATTTCACGATATCCTTGATCTCTTTCTGAGAGTAAAAACCTCCGTGAGGCAGTCTGTCAAACTCATCGGAACTATTATTTATATTTGTTCCTCTGCGCCATGCGCCGATCTGAGTAAGCAGCGGGTATTTCTTGATCTCGATCCGCCAGCCACCATCTTCGGTAAGATGCCAGTGAAAGGTATTGAGTTTGTAGTAGCTCATCAGGTCAATGAAGCGTTTGGTCTCCTCAACGGTAAAGAAATAGCGTCCGGCATCGAGCATCGCACCGCGATACTTGAAGCGCGGTTCATCTTTGATCGTTACCTGAGGGAGCGTGACTGTTGCTGATTCATCCAGCGGCATCAGTTGCAACAAGGTCTGCAGACCGTAGAAGAGTCCGGCGGTGTCGCCTTGAATGGTGACTGTCCGGTCATTTATTGTCAGCGCATAGGCTTCTCCTTTAAAACTTTTGTCCAGCCTAAATTCAATGCCATTCTTGTTCTTCTTTGATTTCTTTGTCTTTAGCGTGATGTTGTAGTTGTCGCTCAAAAACTGATTCAGAAAGAGTACATCCTGTAATGCCACCTGATCGTTATAAACGATTTCAGTCTTGGAGTTAAGCGTTAACGTACCCGGTTGAGTAACAACACTTGACGGTTTGGGAACAAGTGGCAGCTCTTGTGAAAACACCGAAGCGGTACATAGAAAGAAAAGTAACCCCGTAATTGTTTTTTTCATAGTAATAATATTTAATAATCAGACTGTAAACTTACTCTAAAAATCAGTAGCCTGGTATTATATTATAGGATTTAAGGCTACTTTAGCGTATGCTAACTGTCGCGCCGGACTTATTGTCTCTTTATTCGGGGGCGATGAACTGAATGCAGACCGGTTTGGCAAGTTTGATGTCTTTCTTTGTATCGGTAAGCAAACCACTTCTGGGATCACGTTTAAAAACCTGCATGTAGTCGCTGTCCTGACAACCAACGATGACAAATTTACCATTGGGAGTGATGGCAAAATTGCGGGGATGAAGTCCGGTAGGCTGATATCCAACCCGTTTGAGCAATCCTTTGTTGTCTATCCTGAAGGTAACGATTCCATCAGCTTTCAATCGGTTGGTGGCATAGAGAAACTTACCATCCGGACTGATGTGGATGTCTGCGCTGCCACGTGCACCCACCGTATCGGCAACAACCGTCTGTAACTCTTTCATGGTTCCATTGGCCGCATTATATGCATAGGCAACCACTGTGCCACCCAGTTCGGTGATGACATAAGCACGGTCGCCTTTGGGCGAAAAAGTCATGTGACGCGGACCTGATCCTAATCCTGTTGGATAGGAGGGAGGAGTGCCGGGTTGTAAGGTGTCCTTATTCATCTTGAAGGTATAAAAGCAGTCTCCACCCAAATCAACAGCAAACAAGTACTTGCCATCGGGAGAGAAGTGAGTGCAGTGGAGGTACGACTTATTTTGACGCGTGCTATCAGGACCGGACCCCTTAAATTGAATAACAGAGGTAGCCGGTTGCAACGAACCATCGGCATTGAGACCAAAACTTGAGATGCTGCCACCATTATAAAAAGCCGCAGTCACCGCTTCGTCATTTGTTGCAATATAGCAAGGACCTTCACCCATCGCTTTTTGGCGGTTGATAAGCGTCATCTCTCCGGTTTCTTTATTTAGCTTATAGGCATTGATGTACGAGACGGTTATAATTTTTTTTAAGTTATTGCTAGGACCTCTACCACTCAGTTCAAAGATTACATCAACGGTTCTTTCCTCACTGAGGCAATAAACGATACCTCTCTCTTTCGAGTAGGTAAGAAAAGAGGGACTGTTTATTATTGTTTCTTTCAGCAGAGTAGCATCACCTGTCTCCTGATCAAACTGATAATTATAGATTCCTTTGCTTGGGCTAATTCCTTTGCTTGTGCCATACGTATAGGTGCCCACGAGCATGGTCACGTCATTTTTCGCCTGAGAGATAGTCATCAGGAGTGTAAGGGCAAGGGTCAATAGTGATTTTGTTTTCATAGTTCAGAAGTGATTGATGTAGAAGATGCAAATATACAATTAATTTGCAATGTTGTATGCCGGCTCGTATTTTCTCATCCTTTATTTATGAAAAGCGTGGCTTCGTAGGGAAAGAGTAAGATCGTTGTGTCCGCAATTAAGGTTTGAGGAATACGATGTGTAGAATGGAGGACAAGGGCTTTTTTTATATCCTCGCAGACTAGTTTTTGTGAGCGAAAAGTGAAATTAAGCACAATCACACAGGTTTCATCCTCCTGTTTTCGGGTATATGACAATATACCATTCCGACCATCAGAGAGAAAATGGATCGTTCCGGAGTGAAGAGATGGGTACAGCTTACGAAGTTGAATCAGTCGTTTGTAATGAGTAAAGATGGAGAGAGCGTCCTTGCGTTGGGAGTGAACATTAACCTGCTTGTAATTGGAAGAAACGGGGAGAAAAGGGTCAACAGCACTAAATCCTGCATTCGCAGAGTTATTCCATTGCATGGGCGTGCGGTATTTATCCCTGCCTGTATAGATTGGCCAAAGCATTCGACCATAAGGGTCTTTGATCTTTTTGCGGGGAATATGTGTGTTGCACAACCCAATTTCATCACCATAATAAATGAAAGGTGTGCCTCGAAGAGTGAGCAGCAGCATGGCCAGTATCTTAATCTTTGCCTGCCTGTTTATCCCGAGAGCTATCCGGCTGCCATATCGTCCGAGATCATGATTGGAAAGTACAAAGCTGGGCCATCCTCCGGGAGATAATGCCCGATACCACTTCTGAATGACTTTGTTGTAGAGGTGTGCGCTCCAGGGAGTAAAGAAAAGAGAGAAGTCAAAAGCCATGTGAAGCAGGTTGTTATTGCCCAGAAAGCTGGCGGCAAGGGTGGCATCACCGGGAGGAAGTACGTATATTTCGCCAATGCTTGTCTTGTCGGGATAGCTGTCAAGCAACTTTCTGAACGAGCGGATTATTTCATACGTCTCCGGTTGGTTTCTGTCCGGAGAGTATTTACTTGTCATCCATTTCTTCCAATAGGAAACGCTATCAAAATGTTCCTCTTTGATAAGCATATTGATCACATCAAGTCGGAAACCATCGACACCAAATTCAAGCCAATAGGTGATATACGCAAAGAAAGCTTCTTTCATTGACTCATTTCTCCAATTCAGATCAGGCTGTTCCTTGAAGAAGGAATGATAGTAGTACTCATCTGTATGGGAATCATACTGCCAAACGGATCCTCCGAAATTAGTCTTCCAATTGTTAGGCCTTTTGCCAAGAAACGATTTTCGCCAGATATACCAATCCCTCATAGGATTCTCTTTTGAGGATTGTGAAGCTTTAAACCAGGGATGCTGATCAGATGTGTGATTCATCACAAGATCCATAATCACTCTGATACCTTGTCCATGAGCCAGTGTGATCAGTTCTTTGAGGTCATCTATCGATCCGAATATAGGATCGGTTTGCGTGTAGTCTGAGATATCATATCCACAGTCTATCATCGGCGAACGGTAAACAGGAGAGAGCCAGATGGCATCAATCCCCAGTTCGCAGAGATAATCCATCTGTTGGATGATGCCCCGGATATCGCCATATCCATCTGCATTGGAGTCTTTGAAACTTTGCGGATAGATATGGTAAAACACACCTTGTTGCCACCATTTCAACGGACTATTCATATGCACGGCAGTATTGTCTGTTATGCCTGAAAGTCAGAGTCCGATTTCACGAATAAAGTTATTGAGAATCGTGTTTACGTTATAGTTTTTGGCACGTTGGATAGCTGCTGCCCTAAATGATTCATGCTGTTTCTTGTTGTTCAGATAGTTGATTGCAGTCTCTGACATCTCCTTCTCGTTTTCTACAAGAAACCCGTTTTCTTCATGGATAATGATATCTTTGGGCCCTTTCGTCCGGTAAGCCACTACGGGTAGTCCACAACTGAGAGCTTCAAGTACAACACAGCTGAATGTATCAAAGCGGGAAGGGAATAGCAGCAAGTCGGCGGATGAGTAGATTTCAGGCAACATCGTATGCTCGATCCAATCGTAATACCGGGCTTCCGGTAACTCTTCCTGAAGTTGTCTCTTAGCCGGACCTTGTCCTACAACGACCAGCCGAATATCCGGATGCTTTTGTTGGATGGCTTTATAGATTCGTGGAAGTTCTCTTACTCCTTTCTCTTCACTGATTCGACCGACAAACAGGAGTACCGGCACTTTCTTATCAACTCCGAAAACCTCTTTCTTACGCATCTCAGAGGGGATAAACACGGAATCTACCCAGTGTGCGGTGAGTCTCACTTTCTCAGGCTTAAGATTCATATTGGGACCTGTAAGCCATTTATGTTGGTCTGTGTTTAGTACGAACACTCTGTCAAATGATCCATAGAAAGTACGTAATATTCGCCTTATCCGATTTTCATTGTGGATATCAAGTTTTAATATCTTGCGGGCAAACATAACCCAATCTGTATGAATATAGAAACTGGCTTCAACTGAGTAGGCGTTCTTGAGGTAAAGAGCCATGAGCCCCATGACACCTTCCGTCGAACAGACAATGCGGTCGTACTCTCCTTCGTGAAAGAGCTTGTGAAGTTCAAGGAGGTTGGGAATGCGTAAAGGCTGTTCTTTGTAAAATGGAACTACAAACTCGCTGGCAGGTTTAAGCACGATAAGATGATCATCAGACTGTAATGTACTGCTGCATGTGAGGATGTCAATGGGCAGTTTTCGTTCCTTGATTTCTTTGTGCATCGACTGTAGGACAGTAGAAACTCCATTTTTATCATCAAACGTATCAGTAAGCCATAGCACACGTTCGGGATGAATGTACTTTCCTGTCTTTTTTGAGAAATCATTGAGAAAGGAACGGTTGTTGTACAATACTCTTGCACTGGTAAAATGAGCGGATAGGAGCAATGCTGATGCAAAGAACGGGAAAGAGAGTCCATCCAGAAATTGTGCAAGCCGGATGCCTTTTGCCTGCTTTTCAGATTCCTCACCCAAATAGGAGCGGAGACTGCTTGGCAGTTCAAGTTTGGAGATCACTTCCTCCAAAGTTTGATTTGCCTGTTCATTATCTCTGTTTATCTTTTCTACTTTCTTGCTCAGTCGGGAATAGAGAATTGTGTTGAGTTCGTCGTTAATAGCATTTATCGAAGCATTATATTTCTCCACAATGTGTTGTGGATGACTTTGGTGAACTTTAGCCATCTTTGCCGTCTCATCAAAAATAGGACGGTAAGCGGGATTAAGGATCAGTTTTTTCAGTATCGAGGGAGAGATACCCATAATACTCTCGTGAAAGATCTTAAAGAAAGAGATCGTTGTTTTGTGACGTTGTACTTCCTGGAAGATATTGGATAAGATAAATGCAAGAGTTTTATCTGTTGAACTGCCTTTATGCAAGAGGATACGGAGCAAACCGGGATCTTTATAGTTAATAGCTATTTGCGCTACATAATCCAGAAATGCGATGGTTAGTTTTTCCGAGTTCTGATGCGATCCATAAGGTGCCATGTTGCCGTTTCGTAATGCTTCAAGAGCAAGTGACGCACTACTTTCTGTTTTCAGTCTTTCCTCCAGATTAGGTACGTAGAGATATGTGCCTGTTAGTCCGGCAAAGATACCCATGTGACTGTCAGAACCTCCTGAAAAGCTTTTCCGGTAGGGATCGGCACAATAGACAAAAGGATCTGTACCAATACTCCTGGCATAGCTGGCCATCTTGTCGGGATCGATGCCTGTGATCCATTCCCTTACCAACATGTTTTGCCAGGTGTCGCGCTGACCATTGAGTACTTCAAAACGTTCAAAGATTAGTTCCATCTTTTTGAAAAACGCCAAAGGAGGCATCTTATCGGAGGTATAGTGATACAACGGGTGTGCCCAAATTGTTGGAATGTTATTTTCACGGGCATATTCCTGAAATACATACACATTCTTACGCAACTTGTTGAGCCTGATTTCCTGTTCAGGTGTAAAACCATAGGCGAGTACATGAATCCCAATATTGAAATCTGGCACTATACAGCTGAACTCACATCCGGTAAGGAGATCGTATCCTTTCTCCTGTAACTCATAGCATGAGCGTGCATTGTTGTGATTGGTAATGGTAAAAGCATTGCATCCGTTCGCTTTCAGTTCTTCAATCAGCCGCTCTCCGGGCAGCCAGGTTTCAGGAACATTTAAAATGCGACCTAAGAGCTCATCGGGTACATCACTGTTAGAATCATGACAGTGAAGATCTATTTTCAGAATATCTTTTTGAGGATACTTGTTCTTTTGTTCAGCCAGGAACCGTTGCAGATCTGCAACCAGGGTTGCTTGAAATTTTCCTTTCATTGGTGCTATCATTTGATTATGTCACAAAATTATCTTTAACTTATTTCACAAATATGATAATTCCATTACAATGTCATTGCACCACGTCAAAGTGCTATTTTTCCATTGCTTTTGCTCTCATCTCAGCAGGCATCTTCTCAATGGCATAGCGATAGGCCGTACGCGGCATGACTTTTTTCTTAGAAATCACATACTCATAGACTTCTTTTGTGTGTTTGTTGGAAGCAGCTTTGAGCATCCATCCGTACCCTTTCTGTACAATGTCATCTTTATCGGTCAGAAGGGTGTCCGAGATCTCGAAAACATCAGACAGAAACAGTCCTTTTCGGGCAGGTATAATCAACGAAACCGCAGCTGCACGCTTCATCCACCGGTTGTCAGAGCCAGCCCAGCGCTTAAGGTGTTGCACGTGCTCGGGATATTTCTCAAGCAGACTGCCCACAGTATGATTACAGAGCGTATCGCAGGTAGCCCAGTTTGTAATATAGTTATCAATCCATCGCTCAAAAAGAGAGATGTCGGTAGATTCATGCATTGAACGAATATTGTACGACCACATACAGGCAATGCCCGCTTCTTCAAGAAAGCCGGATTTCATCAGTTCTTCACACAAGGCATGAATCTCTTTTTTACTTTTGTGTTTGATGAGTTCAAAGTTTTCTTTACCAATTTGAGTCATCGTTGCAGAATTCATTCCGTAAAGTTTAGCTTCATCTTTGAAGTAGCGCTGGGTACTTTCTTTGATTTTCTTATCGGCATTAACCCTTAACTGCTTGCGAATGGTGGTAAGAATGCTTTCCATTATGGTCTGTATATTAGTGGCGGATTTGAATCCCTTGCGTTTTGATAACGACAGGAGTGCAAATATAGCTAATACTTATTATCAATCAAATGTTTAGATAAAAATAAACACAAAACAACTCTTTCAACACGGTGGCTGAAAGAGGGAATATAACGCCGGTTATTCAGTAACCTTTAATTGTCGTTAGTTGCTCGAAGCAAACTGAATGCAAACCGGTTTGCTAAGTGCTATATCTTGCTTTGTGTCAGTAAGTAGTCCGGTATTGAGATCACGAAGATATACCTGAATGACATTACTGTCGCGGCAAGCAACCAGGAGAAACTTACCATTGGGCGTGATAATGAAATTGCGGGGATGGATGCCGATCAGTTGGTAACCGACTTTCGCGAGTTTACCGGATTCGGGGTTAATCGAGAAGATGGCAATACCATCTGATTGGAGACGATTGCTTGCGTACAGATATTTTCCATCAGGACTGATATGGATATCGGCACTGCCACGTCCGCCGACACTATCAGCCCGGACTGTTTGCAAGGGTTCCAACAGATCCTGGTGATAGAGATAGCTGACGATAGTACCGGAAAGCTCATTGATAAGATAGGCATGTTTTCCGTCGGGAGCAAAGGTAAAATGTCGCGGACCGGAACCTGGAGCTATTGTCGTAAATGCAGGCTTTTCAGTCGCGATTCTTTTATGATTAATTTTATATCGATAGATACGGTCTGCTCCCAGATCGGTCACAAACAAATGTTTGTTATCAGGAGCAAATACGGCACAATGGATGTGCGAGGAGGATTGGCGGACGGTGTCCGGACCAATGCGGTTCTCTTTGAAATTATTAAACGAAGTAGCAGGGCTCAACGATCCGTCTTTTTCAATTTTATAGGTAGTAAAGCTACCACCGGTATAATTGGCTACAACCACATTTTTTCCATCAGTGGCGATATGACAGGGGTGATCTCCCTGTGTCTTTTGCCGGTTGATCAGTTTCATTTGACCACTCTTCTTATCAAAACTAAAAGCATTGGCAGTCGCTTCATCGCCCACGTTTTCACTGACCGAATAGATGAAATTTCCATTTTCTGAAAAAGTCAGATAGGAGGGGTTGGACACTTCTATTTCACTGAGAGCTGTTGCTTTACCTGTCTCCTGATTAAAGGTATAGCTGTACATCCCTTTGCTATCTCCGTCGGTATAGGTGCCAACGACCATATTTAGTTCATTCTTATTCTCACATGCACTAATGAATAAACTCAGTGTGAAAAGAGCTAATATCGTTATTCTCATTTCTGGTTTTTGATATAATTTCTAATGAAGATACAAGCAGGGTCAAGTACCGAACCGTGGTCGAATCCCTGGAGCTCATAGAGTTTCACATTCTTGTTGCCAATGCCTTTTAGCACAGCTTCCAAATGCGCGTTTTCCTCGTAGCGAGCGGTCATTTCCAATGATCTGTCGCCCGTAATAAGCAGAAGTTTTGAGGTTTCCTTGCGACTCTGATTAGATGGAGCATACTCATCAATGACTGGCAAGTCTTGAGACAATCCTCGTTCTTTACGGATCGTGTAATGGGTAGTCGTCTGTCCGCTGACAGGCAGGTAGGCAGCCACTTTATCCGCATTGACACCATACTTGCCCAGATAGCGTTTGTCCAGACAAAGCATCAGTGTGAGATATCCTCCCGCTGAATGTCCGGATATATAGATGCGTGATTTGCTGCCACCATATTGATCGATATTTGCAAAGGTCCAGGCTACAGCGGCAGCGGCGTCATCGGTGTAAGCCGGATTAGTCGCCTTCGGACTGAGTCGGTAGTTGACAGCCACAATAGCAAATCCCTGAGCTTTGAGTTCTTCGGGAAAAAACTTTTCACCTGTTTCCAATCCCCCTCCGTGAAACCAGACAACCGTTGCAAAATCTTTTTTAAAAGTAGGATAATAGATGTCGAGTTTGCATCTTTCAATTCTGTAAGTGTCCGTTTCTGTCGTAGGAGCGTAAGAAATATCTTTTAATGTCTTGTAGTTATCTTGTGCCTGGATATTCAAGCTGCACAAGAGTAACAATATCATTATCAAATGTTTCATAAGTTGTATGTTTTTTTATTTCGGCTGCAAAGGTGCGCATTTTGTTTGAATAAAAAAACAGAATTAATGAATTAATCACTTTTAGTGGAAAAAGTTGCATTCTTTTCGAAATAAATATAACTTTGAGCCCAACAGCCTGATAGCATAGCCCGCAATACGTATTTATTCTCACAAACCTGATTGCGGGATGCGTATCAAAGAAACAATAATTGTATACGTTATGTCAAAAGACAAAGATCAGGGAAAAGAAAAAACGACAAAGAAAGCTCCTACAAAAACCCTGAAGGAGAAACGAGCAGAAAAGGAAGCAAAACGCAAAGTACGCAGCTAATTCCTTTTGTATTTACTGATTGTTATTCAGATTTTTAAATATCCCTTTCTAAATGCTTTATGCAAATAGAAGGGGATGTTAATTTGAAGAGATCGCTGTTCATACCCTCTGATTATAAACAAAACGAGCCGGATAAAACTATCCGGCTTGTTAATTTATAGTATGACTATTATAATACTACAACCTTTTTGTTGCTATTTTTTATCTTTGAATTTGTTTTAGTCGAATCTCTCTTTTCACTAGCGGACTCATCTCTCTTTTCTTCGATGATTTTATCCATTTTCTCTGTTGTCTGGCTGGCACAAGAATCGGATTTACTCTCAACTCTGCATTTTTTCACCTTCACGCTATCACATTTTTCTCCTTCTGCTTTTAGGTAACCAAAAGAACCAAGAATAGCCAAGCTTACAAAAAAAACTTTTAGTCTCATTAATTTGAAAATTAGGAAAACATTCGACGAATACGATTGATCAATCAGTTGCCAAAGATACATGCATAATTTGAATGCAGCACCAATCAATTGTTAATAAAAGCTATAGCTTGGAGCCATTATACTTTATTTACTTTCGCGTTAAAAAGGCATTCCAGATATGTAAAGAGAGGTTTTTACAAATAGTTGTGATTATATTCTACTAAAACAGAACAATGCAGGAATCAACTGCTCCATGAAAACCCGCAGAAATGGAATAACCGAAGGTACGAAAATATAGGTCTAAAATGACAATATGAGACTTCTGTATGTTAAAATAATTCCAATTCGATAAAAATGTTTGCGTTATCATGATAAATAAGTACTTTTGACCGTCTAATAAATTTAATTCACTTAATATGGAAAACTATGTTTTTTGGCTGATTCCTGCCGCTTCGTGCCTGGCTCTATTTTTTGCATGGTACTTTTTCAATCAGATGATGAAAGAGAATGAAGGTACTCCACTAATGGCAAAAATTGCAGCAGCTGTGCGCAAAGGGGCTATGTCCTATCTTAGACAACAATATAAAGTTGTTGCGATTGTATTCGTTATCCTTGCTTTAATTTTCGCTTTCATGGCTTATGTTCTAAAGATTCAAAATGAATGGGTTCCCATGGCTTTCCTTACAGGTGGATTCTTCTCCGGTCTTTCAGGTTTTCTGGGTATGAAAACTGCGACGTATGCATCAGCACGTACTGCAAATGCCGCCCGCACATCTTTGAATAAAGGTCTGCGTGTTGCTTTCCGTAGTGGTGCTGTTATGGGTTTGGTCGTTGTTGGTCTCGGTTTGTTGGATATCTCATTCTGGTATCTGATTTTAAATTATTTTATTCCGGAAGATGCAATGATGCCTGCTCATAAACTATGTATCATTACAACGACCATGCTTACCTTTGGTATGGGAGCAAGTACACAGGCTCTTTTTGCCCGTGTCGGCGGTGGTATATATACAAAAGCTGCTGATGTCGGAGCCGACCTTGTAGGTAAGGTGGAAGCCGGTATTCCGGAAGATGATCCTCGTAATCCAGCAACCATTGCTGATAACGTGGGTGATAATGTGGGTGATGTAGCCGGTATGGGTGCCGATTTATACGAGTCATATTGTGGGTCTATTTTGGCAACAGCTGCATTGGGTGCTGCCGCATATATCAGTTCAGGAGATACTGCCATGCAATACAAGGCAGTTATTGCTCCAATGCTTATTGCCGCTGTCGGAATTTTACTTTCTATCATTGGTATCTTTTCAGTTCGCACAAAAGAGAATGCAGGTATTAAACAATTGCTCAATGCACTTTCGATGGGTACCAACCTCAGTTCGGTATTAATTGTATTTGCAACTTTTGGTATTTTATATTTCCTGGGACTTGAAAACTGGTTTAATATTTCCTGCGCTGTTGTTATCGGATTATTAATAGGTATAGTAATTGGCCGTTCTACGGAATATTATACCTCTCAGTCTTATAAGCCTACTCAACGTCTGAGTGCTGCAGGACAAACCGGACCGGCTACCGTAATTATTTCAGGTATTGGATTGGGAATGTTGTCAACCTGCATCCCCGTTATCTCTGTTGTAACTGGTATTGTACTCTCTTTCTTGTTTGCTTCAAACTTTGATTTTGCTAACGTAAGTATGGGGCTTTATGGAATAGGTATTGCTGCTGTCGGGATGCTTTCAACACTTGGAATCACATTGGCAACAGATGCTTATGGTCCAATCGCTGATAATGCAGGAGGAAATGCAGAGATGGCAAAGCTAGGACCAGAAGTACGCAAACGTACAGATGCATTGGACTCACTGGGAAATACAACTGCTGCAACGGGTAAAGGGTTTGCAATTGGTTCGGCAGCATTGACGGGATTAGCTTTGTTAGCATCGTATGTTGAAGAGATCCGTTCTAATTTGATCCGAATGGGTGAGACTGTTCTTGATCTTGGTGATGGCCAGACAATTAGTTTGCAAAAAGCAACAATTGTTGACTTCATGAATCATTACAATGTTTCACTGATCAATCCATTGGTGCTATCAGGTATGTTCATCGGATCGATGATGGCGTTTCTTTTCTGCGGTCTGACCATGAATGCTGTTGGACGTGCAGCAGGGCATATGGTGGATGAAGTTCGCCGCCAATTTAGAGAGATCAAAGGTATCCTTACAGGTGAGACTGAACCTGATTACGAACGTTGTGTGGAGATTTCCACCAGAGGAGCCCAGAGAGAAATGGTTCTTCCTTCCGCGATTGCTATCATTGCACCTATTGGCACCGGACTCATCTTTGGCGTCCCCGGAGTCCTTGGTTTGTTGATTGGTGGTTTAAGTTCTGGTTTCGTTCTGGCAATCTTTATGGCCAATGCAGGCGGTGCATGGGATAATGCAAAGAAATATGTGGAAGAAGGTAACTTTGGTGGCAAAGGAAGTGACGTACATAAAGCAACTGTTGTCGGTGATACCGTTGGTGATCCTTTCAAAGATACATCTGGTCCCAGTTTGAACATACTTATCAAATTGATGAGTATGGTTGCAATTGTAATGGCCGGATTAACACTTACATATAGTTTGTTCTAAGAACTAATATCCTCACAGACAAAAGGCAGTTCACTTAACGGGAGCTGCCTTTTCTGTTTTCTATACTTGTGAAGAAGGATTATCGATTTTTTCTGAAGTTGGGAGCCGGATAGAGTTTCTGTTCCAGATCAACTCGTCCGATGCGGCGGAGCGCCATACCGATTTGCCGTCTGTTTTCGGGAAGGTACCAGAAGAAATACTGTCGTTGCGCGAGCTTTTCTTCTTTTGTACGAGCAGTATATACTTTCTCCAAAGTGTAGGGATGAATTCCAGTGTAATATATTTCAGAGGCTAAAGTGAGTGGTGTAGGAGTGAAATCCTGCACCTGTTCTAACTTGAAGTCAAGTTCTTTTGTCTCCACGGCCAGTTCGGCCATATCTGCTTCCTGACAACCTGGGTGAGAAGAGATGAAGTAGGGGATCAGCTGTTGCTTCAGTCCGGCAACCTTATTGTACAGCTCAAATTTCTGTTTGAACTCCTGAAACTGTTTGAAAGAAGGTTTCCGCATCAGTTTCAAGACATTCTCTGACGTATGTTCCGGAGCCACCTTCAATCTTCCGGAGACATGATTGCGTATCAGTTCGGAGGTGTAGTCTGATGCAGCTTTATTCAGTGCATCATCTTTCGTCGTATGAAGCATCAGATCATAACGGATACCACTGCCGACAAACGACTTCTTGATACCCGGCAAGGCATCTACCGCATGATAAACAGCTAATAACGGACGATGGTCGGTCTTGAGATTCGGACAAACGACAGGATGCAGACAAGATGGTTTCTTGCATTTCTCACAGATAGTAAGATCCTTTCCATGCATCTGATACATGTTTGCCGAAGGTCCGCCCAGATCGCTTAGATAGCCTTTGAAGTCTGGTTGCTCAATGATCTCCTTCACTTCACGGAGCACAGACTCCTGCGAACGGGAAACAATGAACTTTCCCTGATGTGCAGAGATAGTACAAAAAGCACATCCTCCGAAACAACCACGATGGAGGTTGACAGAAAACTTAATCATCTCAAAAGCAGGAATAACCTTGCCTTTGTATTTCGGATGGGGCAAGCGGGTATAAGGAAGATCAAAAGAAGCATCCAGTTCGGCGGTTGTCATGACTGGTCCGGGAGGATTGATTACAACCATTTGATCACTACACTGCTGCACAATACGTTTGGCATGAATCGAGTTGGATTCTTCTTCGATGCAGCGAAAGTTTTTCGCCTGAGCCAGTTTGCTGTGCAGACAACTCTCATGAGAAGCCAGCTCGCAATCGTCAACCGAAGCTTCAAAGTTGGCAACAGGTGCAAGATAAGCCGTTTGGGGAATATCCCGAAGTGACTTGACTGAAGCTCCGTTTTTCATCTGTCGAACCATATCGCGCAAAGGGTTTTCGCCCATGCCATAAATAAGCAGATCGGCCTTGCTATCCATCAGAATGGAAGGATGCAAACAGTCTTCCCAGTAATCGTAATGTGTGACACGCCGTAAAGAAGCTTCAATGCCTCCGATAACGACAGGAATATCGGGATAAAGTTCCTTGAGAATCTTTGAATACACGATAGTGGCACGATCGGGACGCATACCTGCACGCCCGTCAGGAGTATAGGCATCATCTGAGCGCAACCGTTTATTGGCTGTGTAATGATTGATCATAGAGTCCATCGCTCCAGCTGAAATTGCAAAGAAAAGACGTGGAGCGCCCAGTTTCTTAAAGTCACGCAGATCGTCGCGCCAGTTTGGTTGAGGAACAATTGCCACACGAAGTCCCTCTGACTCGAGCACGCGACCGATCACAGCCGCACCAAACGAGGGATGATCAATGTATGCGTCACCCGAAAAGAGTATCACATCCACATAGTCCCAACCTCTGGCTTCCACCTCTTTTTTAGTAGTCGGCAGCCAGTCATTCCAAGTATATTCTTTCATTTACTGTTACTTTGCAGGATACTGTATCCAATAAGTTTGTCGTAACGGCCGCCCAGCGGACGGTGATAGACCATGATCAGGTATTCGTTTTCCGTTTCGTAATAATTACCTTCCGTGTATTTTGTTGTGCCACGGGTAGCGTCATTTGGTACAAAAAGATATTGATAATCGTACACACCCTGTTTCATGGGTATCACGGCTTCATATTGCTGTAATAACTCATTGTATGTCATACGGTTGAATTCAGTAAAACGATTGTTGGTAAATTCTCCCGATACATACATCTCGCCGCCTGCAACCTGTTGCATAGGCAGCCGAAAGTGAGCCACAAAATAATCAGCTTCCACATCACTGTTATCAGCGTTGTCGTACCGGATGAAAGAGCGGCCATTCAGATCCTGATTATACACGTATCCGGAAAGAAGACGGTTGGTGATCGGTTGTTGCAACTCAATATGGTAATAAGGAGCGACATACTCCATCTTTTCAACACCCATATCTGTGTTGTGAGTTGTAACCATTTCAAAACGGCGATACTCGTTAGAAGCTTCAAAAATAAGTTCTTTCTTGTGTTGATAGACTAACTTATTGCTTTGCAAAAAGGTTGGTTGAAATCCGGTCACTTGTGTGTCGGGTCTTCTGTTTTGTTGTATGAAGACTTTGACTTCAGTCTGCGGATTGTTGATGTTATATTTCGGATAATTGATAGAGAATGCTACTTGTTGATAGTCTTTTCGGAAACCAGAATCGGTATCGATCTCAACCGACCCCGATATGGATACCTGATTTTCTGCAATTGAAAAGCAAGCGGTGACAAGTTCTTCATCGGTATCATGATCATAAAAGCGTACGACATAGTTGCCTGATAACTTAAAGGAGAGTTCTTCATTGGGTAGCGTCAGCGAATAGTGTGTGTAATCTCTCCTTGTATTGAACGAAGTGCCATAGCTGCGTAACTGAATATTGTTAAATCCTTCCATGTAATCAAGCGAAGATAAGCGGGAGCGTGTCCAGTCTGCTTCACAATAGATCACCTCATAATAGACATCCCGATAGTTAAGCGAAAACTCGTCAAAGCCAATGACTATTTTCCCTTCCTGACCTTCAATCAGAATGGGAGGTCGCATCCAGTCTTCCGAGTGACGAACAAGAAGCGTATGTATTCCGGGTATTTTCCCTTCCGTGCGATACGTCTCCGCACTTTTTGCGAACGTGCAAAAGAACAGGAGAGATATGATTGACAAGACAAAGATGCGTGACATACTTAACTTTTTTGCGAATGTAACTGCTTTTTGTGAAAGCGCCAAAGGATTACCGGACAAACACCAGGTCGGAGAGGATACTGTCGGAGATGAAAATTCCTTCACGGGTCAGCTTCAGACGATCTCCCTGCAAGGAAAGTGTACCCTGCTTCAGATGTTCAGAAGCATTATCCAGACAATAGGAACGATATTTCATTCCAAATTCCCGTTCGACGGCATAGAGTGATACTCCCCAATACGTGCGCAGCGAGGTCATGATCATCTCATTATATCGTGTCTCTTCATCCAGTTCCTCTCGTTCAAAAGTACATTCTCCGGACTTGATACCTTCCAGCCATTGAGAGATCGAAGCGGCATTCCATTGACGCGATTCGATATCAAATGAATGAGCGGAGGGACCAACACCCAGATAGGGGATACCCCTCCAGTAAGAAGAGTTATGTCGGGAAGCCTTGCCCGGCAAAGCAAAGTTGGAGATCTCATAATGCTCATAACCGGCTGTTTCAAGCCGATCTATCAGCATTTGAAACATGGCCAGACTGGTCTCTTCTGTTACCGGAATCACTTCTCCTTTTTCCATTTGCTTCCAAAGAGTGGTGCCTTTCTCGTAGGTGAGATGGTAGGCAGAGATATGTGGCACCTGAAGTTGAATAGCCCGTTGCAACGTATCTTCCCATCTCTCCAATGTTTGCCCCGGCAGACCATACATAAGGTCGATACTTATGTTGTCCAGTCCGCAGGCACGGCACTGTTCAACAGCAGCAATTGCTTGTTCCGCTGTATGGCGTCGGTTAAGCATCTTCAGTTCGTCGTTCTGCAAACTCTGGATTCCTATACTGATCCGGTTGAACGAGAATTCTCTAAGCATCTTCAGAAAGTCGGGATGGAGATCATCAGGATTTGCTTCCAGCGTAATCTCCTGATACTTGCGACGCAAGAAAGAGTTCTCTATCGTTTCGAAAATTAATCTGAAATCTTCAGCCTTTAACAAAGAAGGAGTGCCCCCGCCGAAATAGATTGTTTCGACAGGAGCACCCCTCAGATAATTACTTCGCAGCTTCAGCTCTTCACTGAGTGCTGCCACCACCTCTTTTCTGCGTGAAAGATCTGTATTGGAAAAGAAATCGCAATAAGCACATCTCTTCAGACAAAAAGGTATATGTATATATAATCCGGCCATCCCGTTTATTTGTTTCTTTGTGGCGCAAAGATACAAATAAACGGGCAATGCCTTTACTATTTCACTTCCACCTTTGTAGAAATACCTCCAATGGTGACAATATAGATACCAGGTTCCAACTTTTGAGATGGATCGAGAACTAATCCGGTAATTGAAGTGATGGTATAGGGTGCATCATCGCCCACGACATAGATCATTCCATCTTTGGAATAGATAGAAGCCGCTTTTGTTTCAATAGCAGGTTCCTCTGTGACTATATCCCAGTTTTGAGCACCATCAGTCAGCCAGCTCAGAGAGAAGCTTACGAACTGCATGTTGTAACCATCGCCGGTGGCATCATCTTCAAAGTAGCAACCGATAGAGCCGTCGGGAAGTATTGCCAGGGTAGAATAAGCTGAACCGCGGCTGTTCAATGTTTTCTTTACAGGCCATGTAGTTCCATTATCCTCACTCATCAGAATGGTAAGGTTGCTACGGGTTGTCGAATAACAGAGAGAATGAAGGATACGGTTCTTGTCCAGCCCGTCTTTTGTAGAGGTGTATTCAAGGATCTCCCCGTTACAAGCCGGATCCACCAGATAACTGTTTACAGACTGAGTACCCCAGGTAATTCCACGATTAGAAGAATAGTTTACATAACGGTTTGGTGCATGACGCACACTGATCATGACTCTTCCATCACTCAGCTCTACGAGTTTGGATTCATCGCCACCATTACAGGCTTTGCTTGTAGAAGTAGTCCATGTTTCACCAAAGTCATCTGAGTATGCGATGTAGTTGTTGAGTGATTGTGCCTCTGTTTCGCGCACAGCCATCGAAAACATCATGCGTCCGTCGCGCAGTTGCAGAGCATGTCCGGAACCTATAAATGCGGCTTTCCATGTCTTTGTTGCGGCAATAGGTGCATTGGCTCCATAAATCATGTCTGTGATATCTTTCGGAGTACTCCAGGTAATGCCATTATCGGAGCTGACAGACTGATAGATTCGGATTGGATCGGTTGGAGTAGAAGCCCAAAGTCCCTGATTGGCTGCAAAGAAGCAGTGAATCTTTCCTGAAAACTTGTCCAAAAGTAGCGCAGGATCACCATATCCGGTCGTAGTACCTTCACCGGCAATCTTCAACTGTGGGCTCCAGGTCTTACCGTTATCGGTACTGCGTCTTACAACAACATCAATATCACCCGGTAGGTCTGCATTGTTGTTATTACGACGGTCGCAAACTGCAACCAGCGAACTGTCTGCTGCTGTTATAAGGGCGGGGATACGGTAATATCTCGAACCATCATCACCCGGTTCAAAAAGTGTGGCAGCACTCAGGAAGATAGTTGTTGTCGCTGCGGTACTACCGGTAGAAAGAGTAATATCCGTATTATTTACGTTATAACCAGTGATACGTGCATCTACCTTGTTACCTTCAACAGCTGTTTCCGCAATATCGTAGGCTATCCAGATGTAGTTCGTACCGGTTTTAAGAGAGGCTGTTTTGTCAAAAGTAAGTGTCAATGCAGAGGAAGAAGCCTCAACAGAATCAAGAAGAGTAGCTGTAGCCCGATGAAGCTTTGCGTTCTTACCCGAATAATAAATTTTGATTGATGTCACATCTGTGATATCTGTTGTTCCGGTAGCTCTCATCTTCAGATTACTCATCAGCAGCGAACCGGCCATTCCTGTTACTTCTATTGCCATACGAATAACGGGGACATCGCGATTGCCGATACCGGTCATCATTGTTCCCTGGCTCAAAGAAACGCCCGAGATCTCAAGCGGGGCTGATTCATCTGCAATTTTCAGCTTAAAACCGCCGTTTACCTTAATCTGATCAGCATAAGTGTAAATGCCGCATGTCAGATTGGAACTGTAATCAAACTGATTATAGCTACTACCCGGTACATAAAAGAAGAAATAGCCATCTGTTAGAGGGGTAGCAACAATTTCCAGTGCGGTTCCGGCAGTAGTAGTCAGGTTGCTGGCAGTGTGTACAGTCCCTAAGAGAATGGGTGAAGTAGCAGCCGATTTGTTATACAAGTTATAGCCGGTAGTCGCTTTCTGCAAACGCCAAAGCTGCTTTTCATCGCCCATATTACTTGTAGATGTCCATTTCACAACACCACTTTCCAGATCGGGAATAGTTACTGCCGCTGTTCTTCGGCTGGTCAGTTGCATCCATACCGGATCAGCTGCTGTACTTGCGACAGGAGCTTTGACAAAGATCCATTGTGCACTAGTAGCCGTGGTACTGGTCACTCCGGCGAGAGTAGTTCCGGTAGCATCAAAGTACTGTGTGCCAGATTGAATGGCCCAGTTTGTGCCTACTGCCGAAATAGTAAATGCAGTAGATGCTGTTGCATTCCAGGTCATTGCAGCACCGTTCACAGTAATAGCTCCGGGTTGAGCTTTGTTGATAATTGTGTACGTACTGCCACTTTTTTCAAATCGCCAGAGTTGACGATCATTGTTAGAGGTAATAGGGGTGGCTACCGCATTGATTGCAGTTCCACCGGAACTCAGCTCCAGAATTTTGTTGCTTGTGCCCATATTCATAATGAAAAACCATTCAGGAGAGCCAGCTGTACTTTCAATGGGTGAATTGTAGTACTTTGCAGTTTGCGCATTCAGTGCATTGAAAGAGGCAAAGAAAGCAACAAGAGCCAAAATCAGAGTAAATGCATTTTTTTTCATAGGGTGAAGTATTAAATTAATAACAATAACCAGCGAAGTGGTCTCCAATCTGGTAATAAACAATCTGATCTTTCAAAGATATGAAAAAAGAGAATTCCAAACAAACTATTTATGTAAGAAGTGACAAGATGGGTGCTCTTCTCATTCTTCTTTGTCATTGAAAAATTCATCCATACCCGATGTAAGTTTCTCACTTTACAGTGAATTTGATAACGATAGGAAGTGAAGCCAAATTGTTCTAAAACACCGATTTTGATGTTCCGTCCACATCGAAAATCTTCAATCCCAAACTTAATCATCCATTGACGAATACGTGCACAATCACACAAATTATACTTCTTCTTTAACGAATATTTGCTAGCACCAGCTAAATATTCCTGGATGATTTGGAAGCGAAAATCATCCGTAACTCCTTTACTTTTCTTCATGTTTTAAAAAATTTACAATTGGGAAAGTGTAAACTTTTTTCAGTATAAGACATATTTGTAACTTGCTATTTATCAATAATATGAGTTTATTTTAAGCGATATGCAACTCCAAATCCAAAAGAGAGGGTATTAATCTTTTGTTCAATACGATAATCTGTAAATTTTGCTTTTGTCGAGAAATAGTCAGCACTCAACAACAAAGAGAAGTTGTTACTAACATGGAACCGTATTTGGGCGCCAAGGTTAAACGCAAATGAGGCTGCATCCTCTGTTCCCGAACCCAGATCAGGAAGAGATGTAACAGAATAGCCTAACATAGGTTTAATATCCCAGTCTACTTTTTCGGATACCGGAAAGGAAAACAAGGGTCCTACCATCACACCGCCACAGGACCATGGATCTATACCTTTTAAATCGATTGGGTGAGAAGCACCAAACCACATTGCTGCTATTCCAACGTTTTTTGAATAAAGATAGCCGTAGTTTATCAGATTTAGTTGCATACCGGTTTTAGCTGCACCATTTGATTTATCTGCAAAGTCACCTAGCGGCATGGATGGCCCCATTGAAAGTCCGATATATCCTTTTCTCTTATTCTGATTATTAGCCGTTTTACTTTGAACAGGACTTTCTTTTGTTATTTTTTCAATCTCATCCATTTGGTAGAAAAAAACGCTTTTGTCTGCTGTCTCTATTTTGACTGACTTGTTTATTACTTGTTCGATAATCACCCCACGAATAATGCTTCCGTTTTTTAAATACACAACATCTTGGTAATTGTTTTGTCCAAATGATGCTGTTGCAATAAATACAAATAAAAGTAACGCTAAATATTTCCTCATTTTTTTCTGTTTTGTTTTCTTACTCGTCAGGCTTTTCAGTTACGCCCCGTTTTTTCGGTTGCTGGTCTCCGGTTTATTCTTCATCTTCTTACTATTGACGCATTTCAGTCTATGTCAATATCTGGTTGCCCTCTTGTCTGTTTCATTCAGTAGCGTTGTTTTATTCTTTTGTAACCAAATCGTTTCCTTCATTTTCTACATTACATTCAAAGACAGAGATATACAACATTCGATGGTGGCTTGTATAGGCATCTTTTGTTACTCATAATGATCTCTTTGTTTTTTAGACCGCAAATATAATAGAAATCTTAGTAATGAATACAATTGATTTTGATAATTATAATGCGGAATATGGTTCAACTCAGTAATTCGGATAGATGAATAAATTGTAAGCTTGTCTTTTTCTGTTTGAATTATCCAGTGATACGGATAAAGTTTGAAATTCTTACTGACTGCTGCTTTCGAGATTAAGCCCCTTTAATGCTTCGCAAAACTTAATAAATAGTGATCAACTGCTTCAATGATACAACATACAGAACGTAAGTGTAACAGACACCTTTCTTAAACAAGCATAAACGAAAGCAAAATGATCGTGTAATTGAATTATTGTTGTAATTTTGAAGCTTCTTTGCAATAGTCTGATCTTCTTTGCAGTAAGTAAGGTTGTGAAGTCAGAAGTGAAGACCTCAATAATATGAAAGAAACCACTAATTACAAACTATGAGAAAAAGTATCTTAGCTCTCTGTCTGTGTTGTCTAATAACACAAAGCTTTGCATCAAAACCTGTATTACAGGGATTTAGTTATGCGTCAGTCAATGCACCGGTAGGAAATGAATGGGAATCTCCCGAAAATCTGGCCTTAAACAAGGAACAGCCTCGTGCCTGGTTCTTCTCCTTTGAGAACGTCGAAAATGCGCGTAAAGTATTGCCTGAAAATTCGGCTTACTGGCAATCATTAAACGGCGAATGGAAGTTTAACTGGGTGAAGTCACCGGACTTACGTCCCAAGAACTTTTATGAAACAACGTTTGACGTCTCTTCATGGGATATCATACCAGTACCATCCAGTTGGAACATTTATGGCGTTCAGAAGAATGGCGACTTAAAATATGGCGTGCCCATCTATGTCAATCAACCTGTCATCTTTCAACATCGTGTTGCGGTGGATGATTGGAGAGGCGGAGTGATGCGTACACCACCTGAAAAATGGACTACATATACCTATCGGAACGAAGTGGGCTCATACCGTCGTGATTTTGAAATTCCAGCAACGTGGGACGGACGTGAAGTGTTCATTGATTTTGAAGGAGTTGATTCTTTCTTCTATTTATGGATCAATGGAAAGTATGTCGGATTTTCTAAAAACTCCCGCAATACGGCGAGCTTCAATATTACCGGATATCTGCAAAAAGGAAAGAATGTCGTTGCTGCCGAAGTCTATCGTAGTTCGGACGGTTCTTTTCTGGAAGCGCAGGACATGTTTCGTCTGCCCGGTATCTTTCGTACAGTAGGGTTACATTCTGTGCCAAAAGTACATGTGCGCGATTTGAATGTGATCCCTGATCTGGATGAAACCTATATGAACGGTACTTTGACGATTGATGCTGATATCCGTAATCTTGCAAAGAACAAGGCAAAAGGTTATAAAATGGTTTATACCTTATATGCAAACAAACTATATTCCGACGAGAACACTGAGGTCACCAATATGACAACTACTGCAGTGATTGATCAGGTTCTGTCCGGTCAGACTGCACAAGCTCAAAAAGTTGTCATGAAGGTTCAAAAGCCCAATAAATGGTCTGCAGAAAAGCCATATCGTTACACGCTTATTGCAGAATTGAAAGATAAAAAGGATAAAACGATTGAAACTGTTTCTACTATCGTCGGTTTTCGAAAAGTGGAAATTAAAGATACAAAAGCGGAAGATGATGAGTTTGGACTTGCCGGCAGATATTATTATATCAATGGTAAAACAGCCAAGTTGAAAGGTGTAAACCGTCATGAGACTAATCCGGAAACAGGTCATGCCCTTACCCGCACAATGATGGAAAAAGAAATCATGCTCATGAAACGTGCGAATATCAATCATGTCCGTAACTCTCACTATAACGATGATCCATACTGGTATTTCTTATGCAATAAGTACGGCATTTATCTGGAGGATGAAGCAAATATCGAGTCTCATGAGTATTACTACGGGGAGGCATCTTTGTCCCATCCTGTTGAGTGGAAAGCGGCTCATGTGGCACGTGTAATGGAAATGGTACACAGCAATATAAACAATCCATCTATTGTCATCTGGTCGCTGGGTAATGAAGCCGGTCCCGGTCCAAACTTTGTCGCCGCTTATGATGCTATAAAAACAGTCGATACTTCCCGTCCGGTTCAGTATGAGCGCAACAATGACATCGTGGATATGGGATCCAACCAATATCCATCTATTGGTTGGATACAGGGTGCTGTAAAGGGTACTTACCCGATAAAATATCCGTTCCATGTCTCTGAATATGCACACTCAATGGGTAATGCCTGCGGCAACTTGATTGATTACTGGAATGCGATTGAATCGACCAATTTCTTCTGTGGTGGAGCCATTTGGGATTGGGTGGATCAATCCATGTATAACTACGATAAGGTGACAGGAGAACGTTATCTTGCTTATGGTGGGGACTTTGGCGATACACCAAACGACGGACAGTTTGTGATGAACGGTATTATCTTTGGAGATCTCGAACCTAAGCCGCAATATTATGAAGTAAAAAAGGTCTATCAGCATATTGGAGTAAATCCAGTCAGTGTTAAAGACGGATCCTTTGAGATATTTAATAAATACTATTTCAAAGATCTTTCAGAGTACACCCTTCGTTGGTCCTTGTATGAAAATGGAAAAGAAGTAGAGGCCGGTACTCTCAATATGGGATCAGTAGCTCCACGCACCAAAACTATGGTGAAAGTTCCATATAAGATGGATGCTTTGAAAGAATCTTCAGAGTATTTCGTCAAACTGCAATTCTTGTTGAAAGACGATATGCCTTGGGCTCAGAAAGATTTCGTTCAGGCAGAAGAGCAGATTATGGTCAAAGAAGCTACAGCACGTCCAACAATTGCTACTGTTGCCAAGGCATCTTCAACAGGGAAACTGGAAGTAGAGGAGACTTCTCCTTCTATTAAGTCGGTTAAAGGAGAGGGCTTTGTGGCTGAGTTTGATATGGCATCGGGCACACTATATAGTCTGACTTATGGTAAAGAGACAGTAATAACTCCGGGCAACGGACCTAAACTGGATGCTCTGCGTGCCTTTGTCAATAATGATAACTGGTTTTATTCGCAATGGTTTGAGCGTGGATTGCATAATTTGAAGCACAAGGCAATAAGCAGTAATTTCTTGAAAAAAGCGGATGGCACTGTTGTAGCTTCTTTCACTGTTGAGTCGCAGGCTCCCAATGCTGCTCGTATCCTTGGTGGTACAAGTTCAGGCAAAAATAGTGTGGAAGAACTAACGGACAAAGTGTTTGGAGAGAATGATTTCAAGTTTACTACCAACCAGATCTTTACCATCTATCAAGATGGCTCTGTTGAGTTGGAGGCTAGCATTACATCCACTCAGGATGCGTTGATATTACCTCGTTTGGGATATGTCATGAAAGTACCTCAGAAATATTCTGAGTTGAGCTATTATGGTCGTGGACCCATTGACAATTATGCAGATCGTAAGTCCGGTCAGTTTATTGAACAGCATCAGAGTACAGTGGAAAAGGAATTTGTCAACTTTCCAAAGCCGCAGAATATGGGTAATCATGAAGATGTACGTTGGTGTGCTTTGACTGACAAGAGTGGTAACGGTGCCGTATTTGTGGCAACAGAAAGCCTGTCAATATCAGCACTCCAATATTCAGCTATGGATCTGACCTTGGCTCCTCATCCATATCAATTGCCGAAAGCAGGAGATACCTATCTGCATCTGGATTTAGGAGTAACCGGACTGGGAGGAAACAGCTGCGGTCAAGGTGGTCCTCTACCGCTAGATCAAATCAAAGCCGAAGCGCATATGATGGGTTTCATTATTCGTCCTGCTGGTAACGACCTGACAAAAATAGCAAATGTTGCACCTTCAGGAGATGTGCCGGTTTCCATCACCCGCAACCGTGCGGGTGAAGTGACAATATCTTCAAAAAAGGAGGGTGCCGTGATCTGTTATAGTATAAATAAAGGGATATCGAAGGACTATTCGCAAGTGATTCCATTGCGCGATGGTGGTAGTGTGAGTGCTTGGTTTAAAGAGACTCCTCAAATGAAAACAACGATATCTTTCCCAAAGATTGAAGGTATTCAAACCACCGTTGTATTTGCAAGTAGTCAGGAAGCTGGAGAAGGGGATGCTGTTAATCTGACTGATGGCGATCCAAATACCATCTGGCATACAATGTATTCTGTTACAGTGGCTAAATATCCGCACTGGGTAGATCTGGATGCAGGCGAAGTCAAAACGATTAAAGGCTTCACCTACCTGCCACGTCAGGAAGGATCCAATGGGGATGTGAAGGATTTTTCCATTCATGTAAGCCAGGATGGAAAGAACTGGGGCGAATCTGTTTTCAAAGGATCATTCGCACGAAATAAGAAGGAGAAGAAAGTGACATTTGATAAACCGGTAAAGGCGCGATATATCCGCTTTACAGCACTGTCAGAACAAACGGGACAAGACTTTGCAACGGGAGCAGAAATCACGATTCTTGCAGAATAGTCAAAATTACAGACTTAAAAAGAGAAAGCGTGCCATTGCCGGCACGCTTTCTCTTTTTATATCAACGATTGTGATTTGAAGTACGTTTCCGTTACCTCTTTTATTTGATCAGTGGTGAGTCACGAACGATCAGATTCTTTACATCTTTCGCAAATTCTGCAGCACGAACTCCATTAGCAACTTGTGGTTTGAAGTTATCAATCTCCAGTCCGTCGATATCCGTAAACAGGGCTGCCGGACGCAGATCATCTGTCATGAAACTTGTTTTTATATTAGACAGTTCAAGGTTTTTGACATGGCGGGCAAAGATTCCGTAGGAAGGCATTGTCTCTTTCGGCTCGGGATAGCCGGTGCCCAGTTCTTTTGGTACAATGGCACTTTGTTCCTTTGTGCCGCCTCCCTGAAAGATGAGTCGGATATTGTCCAGACGTACATCCTCGATAGGAACGTTTGGCAACCCCGTGATCTGAATGCCACTCTCTTTAGTAATTCCTGAGGCAATGATGTTTGAAATAATAACATTTTTCAAACGGCTGGGGGTAGTGAGATTCGGAGTGCGGTTGCGGGCACCTGTCGTGATATAAATAGGACACCTTACAATGTCAATCATTGTGATATTACTGATTGTGATATCTTCCATGATACCGCCGTCCACTTCCTCAAGTGCAAGTCCCCAGCAATGGCGAAAGGTACAGTTGGTGACCGTACAGTTGCGGAAGCCTCCGCTGGCTTCTGTGCCGAACTTAATGCGCCCCTGGGCATAAGAATCGGGCACCATCGTCCCGTCCAGTAAGGTGCCCTCCTTAAAACCGGAAACCTGACAGTTCACAATCGTCAGATTCTCCGTAATCCGCGCTTCTCCGAGTGCATAGGAACTCTTGAGGCAAAGTCCGTCATCTCCCGGTGAGTTGATGCGACAGTTTGATACCATTGTATTGCGACAACAGTCTATATCAATACCATCGCGGTTGGTGTCCATTGTTACATTGTCAATCGTGTTATTGTCGCATCCGGTGAGGAGTATTGCGAAATGGCCACCGTGATAGATGGTAATATCACGGATCAGCACATTTTTACAGAGCTTAAGTGCGATGGCTTTATTGCCTAATCGCACGGGTGCTGCTAAAGTACTATCCGGTTTCTGCCAATGATCATAATGGCACATACGATCCAGAATACCGTCATTCCGTTCCAATCCGCCACCATCGATCATTCCGTTGCCGGTGATAAAAACATTCGTTAGATTTTCACCCCAGATAAGGCTGTTATGAAAATAGGTGTGACCGCCATCCTGATAGGCAGTACCTGGAAAAGGTTCGGTCTCGTCGTATGCATTCATCTTTTGCGGAGCTCCCAGTATGGTGGCGCCCACATCGATCACCAAATGGATGTTACTCTGCAAATGAATTGATCCACTCAGATAGATACCGGCAGGTACCAATACCGTGCCGCCACCGGCTTTGGCAGCAGCATCGATCGCTTTATCAATCGCCGGACTATCCAGATTTTTACCATCGCCGACTGCACCATACGTCCGGACATTGAAAATGATCTCTGAACTGGCAGCCATTATCTGATCGACGTTGAAGGTCGAAAATAAACCAACGGCTACAGAGAAGAGAAAAAGCTTCGTCGCCCTGAGAATCGCTTTGTTGTTTTGTGTTTTCATATAGTAGAGATAAGTTATTGAATGGAGCAAAAATAACTATTATTTAATAGTGCTTGCCATTTTGTGTGGATATTTATTCTTTTTTCTTCAAATGCAAAAAGAATAAAGTCATCTGCTTACCGAAGAATAGTCGCAGGTTTTCTTGGAATGACTTCTCTCCTGATAGAACGAGTAAATCGCTGGAAACGTCCTGTTTCAGGAATGTATCCTGTCAGCAATGATCTTATCTGCCGGACAGAACTGATACTCTTTCAGCTCTTCCGGGAGTACCCATTTGCAGTCATTATGCTCATTGGCAATCAAAGTACCAGACTGGAAAGAACAAGTATAAAAGTGGATATGTATGGTTCCTTTCGAATGGTCCGTGTTTGTTTCTGCAAATTTACCTTCAATCGCTATTGTAATACCCAACTCTTCCAGACACTCTCTGATCAGGCACTCTTCCAATGATTCTCCCGGTTCCAGCTTTCCTCCGGGAAATTCCCAGAGGAAGGCACAATTCTTTTGGATAGGTCGTTGGCAAATAAGGATTTCGTTTTGTCTGTTACGAATGATTGCAGCGGTTACTTCCATCCTTATCTTTTTACTTTATTCACTGATGAAAAGTCGTTTGCTCGAGAATTCCGGATCGCAGGTAAGGTTCACTTTCAGTTTGCGTAAACCCGCTTCGTCACCCGCGGTAGGGATATGAGTGGAATGCATTTCACAACCACGTAACTCGGTCAATTTTTCCAATGCCATCTGAGCAGCAGGGTTTGTGGTGGCGCTGATTGCTAAAGCGATCAGAGTCTCCTCTACATCCAGACTGACTTTCTTTAAGTTCAGGATTTCTTTTTTGAGATGAGTGACTGAGTCAATGATGCTCTCAGGTAAAAGAATCATTGTATCAGGGAGTCCGGCCAGATGCTTCGCAGCATTTAACAGAAGGGCGGAAGATGCATGGAGCAGAGGAGAGTTCTTACCGGTAATGATTGTTCCGTCATGCAATTCAATCGCAGATCCACAATAGATACCTCCATATCCTTTTCCTGTTTTCTCAGCCTCAATAGCAGCATTTCTGGCAGGCAACACGACTTTACGATCTTCTTCTTTGGCGCCAACCTTTTTCATTATTTCATGTGATCGGGTAAGTGTTCCTTTATCTGATAACCCCATGGCATATTCCGATGCACTCTTAAAGTATCTTCGGATAATCTCCTGAAAAGAGGCTTCTTTTATAATACTGTCGTTGATAATGCCTGAACTGATACGATTGACCCCCATATCAGTTGGGGAGCGATACATTGATTCTCCTCCGGTGATCTTTTCCAGAATGCGCCTGAGCAGGTTGAAGGCTTCAATGTCGCGATTGTAATTCACCACTTCCTTGCCATAAGCTTTCAAATGATGTGTGTCAATCATATTGACATCTCTCAAATCGGCAGTGGCAGCTTCATAAGCTGTATTGACCATGTGATTGAGGGGGAGATCCCAGACAGGAAAGGTTTCGAATTTAGCATATCCGGCCTTGATACCCTGTTTGTGTTCATGATAGAGGTTACACAGACAAGTAGCCAGTTTGCCACTGCCAGGCCCGGGACCAGTAACAACAACAATTGGTTTTTCAGTTTTGATGTATTCGTTGGCTCCATATCCTTCATCGCTGACAATAGTCTCCACATCTGCCGGATATCCTTTTGTCGGATAATGCAGATAGACCTTGATTCCCTTTAATTCCAGTTTGTTTTTAAAGGCGGTTGCCGCAGGCTGATTTTTGTATCGGGTAATAACAACCCCGGCAACATGGATGCCATACCATTTTAAATCATCGATACTTTTGATCGCATCTTTATCATAGGTAATTCCAAAATCAGCTCTGATTTTATTCCTTTCGATATCACCTGCATGAATGCACATGATAACTTCAATCTTGTCTTTCAGAAGTTGCAAAAGACGCATTTTGACGTTTGGATCAAAACCCGGTAAAACTCTTGCTGCATGATAGTCGTATAGTATCTTTCCGCCAAACTCCAGATAAAGCTTGTCATTAAACCTACTTACTCTCTCAAGGATTGCAGCGGTCTGTTCCTGAAGGTATTTGTCATTGTCAAAACCTATTTGTTCTGAATCATTCATTGTGTTTCGTTGAAATTTTCTGCTAAGTTACTTCAGAAACTTCAAAGAGACTCAATGAAAGGAGAATAAATTTGGGCACAAAAATGAATTTCTTACAAAAGCAACGAATACAGATTCAAGAAGCTTTCTTTCTTAGAACTGTTCGAAACAAAAAGAATCCCCAGTTCAATTTCGCAAGGAGCTCAGACAAAAAGAATCCGAAACTAATGACAAGGTTTGAGATGAATGCTCGTATTTTTTTCATATCTTAATGATTTAGGTTGCCTTCTTATTCTTCATCATAAGGTGATGATACCTTTGATAAAAAGAAGGCTTTTCGCAAATATAATTTAATTGTTTTGATTTGCAAAATAAATCAGAAAATATTTTCATCTAATTCTTCGAAATCTATTTACCAGAAAGAATACTTGAAATGCAGAAGTATAAAAAGTTTGTAATGGGTGTAAAATATTCTAATTGCATTTATATTCCTGATGACAGAAGTATGTGATGAACAGAAAAGCTTATATTTGCGGTTTCAAATAAACAAATCATTCACTTAAATCACTGGATATGATTAACCACAAATCTTTGTATACATCTCTCGCTTTATTGGTTGCTTTATGCTTCCAGACAACAGAATTATTCGCTCAACAATCATCATGGAAAACGGAAGATGGATGGGCTTTGCGTAAAGCTCCGGGTAGCTCCCGATATGAGAAGTTCTTTGCTGTTGGTGTATGGAATATTCCGGGATACAATCTTCAGGCTATGGAAGAAGATCAGGTTGCCTACAGAATTAATGCAAAGCCTTATCTGGATAAATCGCCTCTATATAATCTGGTGTATCTTTCACCGGGTAAGACGAAATATGCAAAGAAGAGAGTGGAAGTAACCGGTTCAATTACTTTTCAGGAAACCATGAAAGCCTATCTGGACAACATTCAAGGATTAAAAAGAGGTATTGACAGTGATTACGTAAGACGTCAATATCTGAACAAGCATATTGAAGATAAACATCTGGAATATCTACTGGATAGCGCAATCCATAATCTTCGGGTAACAAATGGGGATGCAGATCATATATGGGCACCGATTGATGAGATTGTAAATGGTGGTGCCGGGAGTGGCTGGTGCTGGCATCCATCGGTTGGCAAGAAAATAAAAGAACGCATCAAGAAACAGGAAAAGAATACACTGGTTTATACCGATCTTGTTGGTATAGCACGAGGTAATGCCTACCTGTTTGAACGTAAATATCTGCAAACACATGATTCGATGCCTGCGACAGTTCCTTATGATGCGTTGGGAGAAGATGCCAAGATCATGGAAAATCGTCCTTTGCTTGGATTCCTTCGTGCGTATGATGGCAGACCGGTATATGATAACGGAACTGCCGACTATACCAATTATGACCTGGAGACATTAAAAACGTTGTTTTATGAGAACCTCAAAATATCTGCCGCCGCGTACAAGGAAAGTGGCGACGTCTTTGGCAGTAACACATTTATCGACTTTAATACATATCCGGTATTGGCGGGTACTGCTGTAGATGGCATTAAAGCCGGTGTGGGAGAGGAGACTCCTGTGTGGCTCTATTTTGATGGAAACGGGTATGCAAAGCCTTCTGATTTGTCGGCGAAAGATTTTGCACAGGTACTGAAATGTCAGATTTACACATCAATTATTCATGGTGCAACAGGTATTATGTTTTGGAACGACCGTTCGCTGTCGCCCGAAGTGTTTCAGGCTCTTGAACCGGTACTTACTCAACTCAATGAAAACATTCCAGTCATAACAATGCATACGCTGGAGAAGAAAGCGCTCAATGATCTGCACTACATGATTAAAAAGGATAAAAATCGTCGGTATGTTATTGCTTCCAATACGAGTAGGACCGAGTCGATCGAACTGAATATTCCTAATGGAATCAAAAGATCGTTGAAGCCATTGGAAGTTCTGATTTCTCCGCTCTAAGTTTGACTTTACGATAACGAAGAGACATAAAACTATTTATCAGACGGAATGTTATAATTATTTGAATAATCCGTCTTATCGGTATGAAACTTACAAAATCTTGTTTTTTGTTTCAAAAAGCAGGATACATATTAAATAATTGTTTTACTTTGCATACCAATCCTTAAATACAAGCAACAATGAACTACAAGAGACTGGAAGAACTGAATAATCTGCGCCAAAGTGGTGCCTTGACCGAAGAAGAATTTCAGCGTGAAAAGCAGAAATTATTTGAACAACAGGATAGTGCTGGCAACAGTGGAATCCCCTTTGACCTGAGTGAAAGTGCATATCTCGGGTTGATGAACTTTGTTTTTTTGGTTCCAACCGTTGGATGGATTCTCTCTATTATTGCCTGGGTGATTGGCAAAGATAAATCAGCGAAGATTGACGAACAAGGAAAAAACATTGTGAACTTTATGATTAGCTATGCATTATATGGGCTTATCTTTTTCTGCTCGATTCTTATGGTGATTGGAATTGTTCTCATTCCTGCTGCGGTGGTTGTAGGGGTCCTTGTTATCGTTTTCCCTATCATTGCCGGAATTAAAGGCCTGAATGGTGAAACCTGGCGCTATCCGCTTACCATCGAATTTCTCCGATAGAGAACGACTCTTTTGTTTGAAAATAAGATCTCTCTTAGCTCTTTCTTACTTAGACAAAGAAGGGTTGAATGCTAAAATTTTAAACCACAAGTCAATTTGAGAGTACAGCTAAGCTAACTGATGTTTTGTTTCGAATAAATTCAATATTTTGCTTTCAGATACACGGTCAATAGCTTAGTAATAAAAAACATCTGTAGTATGCAAGAAAAAATCGATCACCTCGATCAAATTTTAGAGCTTATTCTCCCATGGCTCTTAAATCACGGAATTAAAATAGTTCTTATTGCTGTAGGCTATTTGATTTTGAATAGCATTTTAAAGAAGTTAGTTCAAAGATCTATTCGAATATCTGTCAGGGGGGGAAATTATGTTTCGAAAGAAGCGGAAACCAAGAGAGAAAATACATTGATAAGAATTTGTACCGGGGTTATCAGAATCTCCTTACTTTCTATATCAACACTAATGATTCTTTCTGAAGTTGGATTAGAAATCGGGCCAATATTGGCCGGTGCCGGAATAGTTGGTCTAGCTGTAGGATTTGGAGGTCAATATCTTATTCGTGACATTATATCCGGATTGTTTATCATTGTTGAAAACCAATATCGAGTAGGTGATGTCGTAAACTTCGATGGAACAGGTGGGCTTGTTGAAGATATAAGTTTGAGAATGACCACAATTAGAGACTTGGATGGAACTGTTCACCATATACCTCATGGAGAAATAAAGAAAGTAGCTAATCTTTCAAAAACTTACTCACGAGTAAATATGAATATAGGTGTTAGCTATAATTCAAACATTGATCATGTAATCAAAGTGGTTAATCAGGTAGGCAAAGAGTTGGCGGAGGATCCAAAATGGAAAGATGCTATTATTTCGGCTCCCCAATTTCTTCGAATTGATGATTTTGCAGATTCTGCAATTGTAATCAAGATATTAGGAGATACACAACCAATAAAACAATGGGAAGTCAGTGGCGAATTAAGAAAAAGAATAAAAGCAACTTTCGACAAAGAAGGAATAGAGATACCTTTCCCGCAAAGAGTAATTCATTCTGAGATAAAGAAATAACATCTAATTACTATAAGGAATAAAGTGAACTAAAACATATACAACAATGAATTTAAAAAAACTGGAGAAGCTGAACGAACTCCGAAAAAATGGCGCGCTTACGGATGCAGAATTTCAACAAGAGAAGCAAAAGCTGATGAATGAGGAAACGAATACTTCTGCTTCGGGTGATATACCTTTTAATCTGACTGAAAACACCTATATGGGTTTGATGAACCTGATCGTTCTTCTGCCTTATATTGGATGGATTCTATCAATCGTTGCGTGGATACTTGGCAAGGAAAAATCTGAAAAGATTGATATACAGGGAAAGAATATCTTAAACTGGATGATCAGTTATTTGTTGTATGGCATTGGTCTCTTCATTATTATGTTGTTCATATCTGTCATTGCTGGAATCGCGATGTTCGGTACGGGTATGGGAATGATGGCGGATCATGGTATGGGCTTTAATATGGGAGGACTTGGAATATTGGGTGTATTAGGAACATTAGGAACAACATTAGGAGCTGTTGGATTTTCCGGATTTGGATTGGTAGTTTTTCTTTTTATTCTCATTCTTCCAATCATTGGTGCAATCAAAGGCTTTAATGGTAATACATTCCGTTATCCTTTGACCATTTCATTTATCAAGTAAATATCTATCAGATATAAAAAGCAGAAGGTCGGTTGCGTAGTGCAGCCGGCCTTCTTTGTGTATTACAGGGGTTTAGGGGCGTTCAATCGTGCCGTCCGCATGTCTTGCGAAGCGGGGTTTCTTTTTCGGGCAAACAGGGTCATCGGTATCCCATGGCCAGCCACCGAAGCGAGTCTTCTGATAATCTTCATACGCTTGCTGGACTTCCGGCATACTGTTCATGACAAAGGGTCCGTAGGCTGCAACCGGTTCGTTGATAGGTTCTCCTTCCAATAAAAGCAAATGAGCACGTTTCTTTCCATTCTTGATAAATATATCGGCATTGCCATCCAGTTCCGCACAATAGCCTTTCTTAAGTTCGTCCTCATAAATGGAGAGTTTCTCTCCTTCGAATAAATAGATCATTCGGTTGAGAGATGCGGAAACGGGAGGAAGGATTATTGTTGCTTCCGGTTCCATGTCAACAAGCCATATTCCGACATGGTTTTTTCGGTCTGCAGCCCAGGAGGCGGGTGGTGGTTCAAGACTCTTTTCTCCTTTGCAGCTTCCTGCAATCAGTTTGATGCGGGCAGTTTTACCGGCTTCATTGGTTTGCACCAAAAGAGGGATTTTTTCATTCCACATCATTCGGTATGCCGGTGTCGCAAACTTATCCTTCTGAGGGAGATTGAGCCAGATCTGGAAAAGTTCCATTGTGTTGTTACCATCTTCATTTAATAATGGAAACATTTCCGAATGTTGAATACCGGCTCCGGCCGTCATCCATTGGACGTCTCCTTTGCCGTAGCGCCCTTGTGATCCTTTGGAATCATGATGGTCGGCAAATCCTTTGGTCACCACGGTGATTGTTTCAAAACCACGGTGGGGGTGAACGGGAAACCCGGGAATCTTATCTCCGTAATACATGCGCCATGGCGCGCTGTGATTAAAATCATTGCCAATACTTCGTCCCGGAAGGTAATGTACGGGTTCCATTTTGGCATTACCGGTGGGAAACAAATCCTTATGATGCATACAAGCTATGAAAGGATTCTTGACGATGAGTTGAAAGCCCATCTTTTCAATGTGTATTGTTTTCATCAGGCATCATTTTTTGAGTGAGATACTTCCTTTTCAGGTGAATGTATACTTGTCACCATCCAATCACAAAGTTAGAAAATAATTTAAATGAGCAGGCTTATTAAGAAACTTATTTACTATTCATAAGCCAATTATAAGCCACAGGCATGTAGGATCCTGGTTACAAAAGATTTAAGAGCCGTAACGATAGGATATACGGATTTAATTTTATCTTTGCGGGTATTAAATCTGAAGGGTATGAAAGCAAGATGTATGGATCAGTGTATTCCGACCAGATTAATATTTGGTTGTGGAAGTGTGGAGAACCTTGCTACGATGAAACTCCCAGGCAAAAAAGCTTTATTGGTAATTTCCGGTGGCACTTCGATGAGCAGATTCGGATATCTGGACAAGGTAATAGCGGCTCTGAAAGCAAATAATGCGGAAGTAATTATTTATGATAAGGTACAGGCTAATCCCACCAGGAAGAATGTCATGGAGGCAGCTGCACTTTGCCGTAAGGAGAAATGTGATTATATTGTTGCTTTGGGAGGTGGCAGTACGATTGATTCATCCAAAGCTACAGCCATCATGGCACGTAATGAGGGAGACTATTGGGACTACATTGTCAGTGGAACCGGCAAAAAGAAACCGATGACAGAGATCCCTTTGCCTTTAATAGCAATTCCAACAACGGGCGGAACCGGCTCCGAGATGGATCAACGAATTGTGATTACCAATGAGGACACGCATGAAAAGATAGGCTTTGGGAATATACATACGTTTCCTGCATATGCCATTGTCGATCCTGAACTGATGCTTTCCGTTCCACCGGTCTTTACGGCTTTTCAGGGCATGGATGCATTTTTCCATGCTGCAGAAGGATATATTGCCAATGTCGCAACTCCACTCAGCGAACTTTATTCACTGGAGAGCATTCGTCTGCTCTCCACAAATCTGCACAAAGCCGTGGTTGATGGCAACGATCTGGAAACACGTACAAAAGTGGCTTGGGCCAGCACACTTTCCGGTATGGTAATCGCCACTTCCAGCTGCATCTCTCAACACTCTTTGGAGCATGCGATGAGTGCTTACTATCCGGCTCTGCCTCATGCTGCCGGACTGATTGCTCTTTCTCTGGCTTATTTTTCTCATTTCGTCTATGATGTTCCCGAACGATACATCAAGATGGCAGAGGTGATGACAGGTAAGAAAGTGACCGATCCGAATGAGTTTATCCATGCGCTGGCTGCTATGTTGACAAGATGCCGTGTCGATTCAATCAAGCTTTCCGATTACGGAATCAAGAGTAGCGATCTTCCCCATTTTGTGACAAATGCAACGGAGACGATGGGCAAGCTGTTTGAGTATGATCCCCAGAAACTTACCAATGAAGAGAAGCTTGATATCTATTCTAAATCATACAGATAAAGGTTCTATTTATAGTTTATATAAACGTGTATAATTAATTGGAAATCTAATATTTAAAGAAAATGAAGAACAACTCTTTTGTTATCGCATTAATTGCATTGCTTACTGTCTCCCTGACGGTGAAGTCGCAGGTCTCTTTTGGTCATCCCGAACGGATAAACAACGATTGGAAATTTATTCTTGAGGATGTAAAGGGGGCAGAGGAATCAACCTTTAATGATGAGAGATGGCGACCCATCGATCTGCCGCACGACTGGAGTGTCACCCAACAAATGAGTCCGGCACTTGCCAGTAGCACCGGATTCTTACCGGGTGGAATTGGTTGGTATCGCAAACATCTCACTCTGCCAGTAGAGAAAAAAGAGCGGAAGTTTTATCTCTATTTTGAAGGAGTGTATAATCACAGCGAAGTGTTTGTCAACGGTCATTCACTGGGGAAGCGTCCGAATGGATACATCTCTTTTATGTATGATGCAACTCCCTGGTTAAAGTTTGGCGAGGAGAACGTGATTGCTGTACGCGTGGATCACACTATTTTTGATGATAGCCGGTGGTATACGGGTTCAGGGATTGACCGCGATGTATGGTTGATCGAAACAGGGGATATTCATATTGATCAGTGGGGTGTGTTTTACCAGACTCCGGAGGTGAGCAGCAAAGAGGCTACGGTTACAGTTCAGGTGGCTGTAGCTAATGTTAGCAAACAACCGGCAACAGTCAAAGTACAACTTACTCTGAAAGATAAGAATGGTAAGAAAGTAGCTTCCTCTTCCTCTTCGGTAAAGAGTCTGGCGTCTGGTGTTACCCCTTCATCCCTTAAAATGAAAGTGTCGCATCCGGAATTGTGGTCTCCTGAATCACCCAATTTATATCGTCTGACCACTGAGTTGTATCAGGGGAAGAAACTGATTGACAGCAGTTCGCAGGCAGTAGGTATTCGCACGATGACGTATGATGCCAACAAAGGTTTTGCTCTCAATGGCGTACCGATGAAGATGAAGGGCGTGTGTCTGCATGAGGATGCCGGAGTATTGGGTAATGCCGTGCCTCGTGAGGTTTGGAAGCGCAAACTGAAGACCTTAAAAGAAATAGGTTGTAATGCGATACGTATGAGTCACAATCCACATGTGCCCGCTTTGTATGACTTGTGCGATGAGATGGGTTTTCTGGTCATTGATGAAGCGTATGATGAATGGGAGCTTCCCAAAAAGAAATGGATAGAGGGGTGGAATCAGGGCACTCCGGGACTCAACGGTACTTCCTCTTACTTTAAGGAATGGTATGAAGCAGATGTGAGAGATCTGGTGCTGCGTGATCGTAATCATGCTTCCATTGTGATGTGGAGCATTGGTAATGAGATTGATTATCCCAATGATCCCTATTCACATCCTGTGATGGAAACGGGAAAAATCAATCAGCCGGTGCAGGGTGCTTATGTGCAGGAACGTCCACACGCTGATCGTTTGGGCGTGATTGCCAAACAGTTGGTGCCTGTCGTGAAGAGGTATGACACAACTAGACCGGTCACTGCTGCTTTGGCTGGTGTTATTATGTCTAACGAGACGGAATATCCGGGAGCTCTGGATGTGGTGGGCTACAATTATACAGAAAATCGGTATGCGGAGGATCATAAGAAGTATCCCAACCGTATCTTATATGGCAGTGAGAATGGACATTCCTTTGAAGCGTGGACTGCTGTCAGAGATAATGAATATATTATTGGTCAGTTCCTGTGGACAGGTATCGACTATTTGGGAGAAGCGAGAGCCTATCCTTCAAGAGGTTCGTCAGCCGGTTTGCTTGATATCGCCGGTTTCCGCAAACCAAATTCCTATATGAGGGCTTCCTTGTGGAGCGATAAACCGATGTGCTATCTGGGTACCTATTCTATGGAAAGAAGCTTTATGAGAGTATCTCGTGAGGGAGGATGGCCTTTATGGAATTACGAAGCCGGACAAAAAGTGCGTGTGGTCTGCAATACAAACTGTGCGGAGACAAAGCTGCTATTAAATGGCAAGCAAGTGGGAGAGGTGCAGAAACTGGATAAGACAAAAGAGTCTATCTCTTGGGAGGTTCCCTATGAAGCGGGCAAACTCGAAGCTGTGGGTATGAATGACGGAAAGGAAGTATGCAGATATGCTATTCAGACTTTTGGCCGTCCGGCTGCCATCAAAGTTTCTGTTGAGTCTGAACCCGGTGATGAAGTTCAACAGATTGCTGTTCAGATTATCGATGAACAAGGCCTTCCGGTGCTTCTCGCTGATGACGAGGTGACTTGTTTTGTGGAGGGTAATGCCAGACTGCTTGGAATGGAATCGGGTGATATGAGCACAACAGACAATTTACGTGATCGTAGTCAGAGAGTTTATAAAGGACGCTTGCTGGCTTATGTACGCAATCCACAAGGAGGACGTGCGGTGGTTCGCTTCACTGCTCCCTGGCTGAAAGGTGGCGAAGTGGTGATTGGGAAATAAAACCTTGCCTGTCGTTTGCGACTCTTTTAGAAATATAATTTGTAACAGATTGAGTGTAATCGGAAAGAGGTTCGTATTTAATACTGAAACAAATTAAAATACGCGATGAAAAAGGTTTTAATCTTATCTCTTTTAGCCGGGATGTTCATAACATCCGGCTTGATCCATGCAAACAATGCAACGCAAGGGTTTGTGCATCCAGGTATGTTGCATACGCAGGCTGATTTTGACAGAGTCAAAGCCAAGCTTGCTGCAAAGGAATCTCCGTATGTGGAAGGATATGCCAGACTAACGGCTAATTCGCATGCCCAACTAACCTATTCTCCGGCTGCGACGAAATGGATCGTACGTGGGGCAGCAGTAGATGGTGTGGGGGAAAACTACAGCAGAGCGATGAATGACGCTGCTGCAGCCTATCAGTGCGGGTTGCGCTGGAAGTTGTCCGGTGACAAACGATATGCGGATAAGGCTGTGAGCATACTGAATCAATGGGCGAATACCTGTGTGTTGGTGACTGGAAACACAAACGGTTCGTTGGCTGCCGGTATCTATGGCTATGAGTTTGCCAATGCTGCCGAACTGGTGCGTGATTATGAAGGATGGGACCGGGAGGATTTCGCTCGTTTTCAGAAGTTCATGCTCAATGTGTTTTATCCCGCCAACAAAGATTTTCTGAGAAGAAGGCACGGTACGTGCAATACGCACTATTGGTCCAACTGGGGTCTTTGCAACGTTCTTTCTGCCATAAGCATCGGAATCTTGTGCGATGATGTCTATATCTACAATGAAGCGATGGACTATTTCAAGGAGAACAACTACGCCGAACAAATCAAGAACCTGGTTTGGTATATGCATGAAGATGCGAGGGGACCATTTGGCTTTCTGGGACAAATGCAGGAAGCTAACCGCGATCAGGGACATTGTACCTTGTCTGTTGGTTTTGCATCAGATATTTGTGAAATAGCATGGAATCAGGGTGATGATGTCTATAGCGAGTTTGAAAACAGACTGGCTGCCGGATTTGAATTTGTGGCTTGTTACAACTCGGGAGAGGATGTGCCTGACAATGCCTATACAACCTGTGAGGGTGAAACACAGACGGTAGTAAGTAGTTCAGGAAGAGGAAATGTTCGTCCGATATGGACAAAAGTGCTCAACCATTTTGAAAACCGGAAAGGTATTAAAATGAAATACAGCCGGAAGATGATGGAGGCTTGTGGCACAGAAGGCGGTGGAGGTGACTATGGACCCAATAGCGGCGGATTTGATGCTCTCGGATTTGGCACACTCATGAATACGTTGGATTCACTGGAGAGTGATAAGATACCTGTAACCCTGGAATCAAGGTATATCTATAAGAATAAAACCTACGATCTGGCCGAACGTATTGGTGTGAATCTAGGAGACTCTCTGATTCTTTGTCCGCAACTTCCGCTGGATGAAGTCGATACAGGCGACTGGCTTTGGGAAGATGGCACTGCTGCACAAGTGCGTGTCGTATTTCCAGAGAAAAGTACAATTTATCGTGTTGTGTATACCAACTTTAAGGGAATTAAAACAACCCAGGCCTACTTCATTGCTGTCAAAGGCGATTGTATCTTGGCAGATATAAAACCTGTACTATCCACCAAGGATGAGACCACTTACACCGGAAAGATAAGGATAACGCCGGGCACATCGGTGACATTAAGTACGACAGAAAGATACGGTACTTTTAGATGGAGCAATGGTAAGATTCTTACATCCATGACGTTCCCATCCCTTGTGAAAGATACAACGATGTCGGTTCTTTATACAAACACCGGTGGTGCAAGAACCACTCTGACGTATGAAATTAAGGTTTCGGATGTGGTTCCCTATGTGAAGTCGGGTACCGGTGAACGAACCAAAGGAAATTCGGCGATTGTGTCAACTGTCGGCAATGTCGAGTTGATAGCTCATTCCTACAATGGAAAAGGAAGCTGGAAATGGAACTCCGGAGAAACAGATTCTTCTATTGTGCTGAGTGGACTCAACGAACCGACATCTCGTATTGTTACCTATACGAATGAAGAGAACCAAACATCTTTGGATACGTTTACAGTAAATGTCTATAAGGTGAATACAACTTTTGCCAATGGAGATTACTTTATCAAGAATGCCCAGACCGGAACCTATCTGACAAATGGCGGAAATTCTTCGGTGATGTTCAGATCATTAAACACAGAAAACCTCGTAAACCAGTGTTGGACGATAACTAAAGATGGCTCACGTTATAAGATTGTATCCAAAAAGAATGGTGCTTATCTGAACGAGAATGGAGCATTTGGTACCAATCCATATTTAAAGGAGTGGAATACCTTTTCGCTCTTTAATGCTATTGGAGGTGATTTTTATGCTATTCAGAATGGTGAAAAATCAGGTACAAACTTTTGGGGGATTAGTAATGATGTTGTGATAATCGGAAAGAATGAGAGTACATTGACAGGCTTTCCCTTCGAACTGGTGCCGTATAACACGAATGTCAGTGAGTTGAAGCAAGTTGTTTCCGAAAAACCAATACTACTTCAGAACCCGGTGAGTGACCTTATTACTTTTGAGATCAGCACACCTGGAAAATTTGTGCTCATGACATTGAGCGGACAACTGATTGGCCAGTGGGAGCTCTGTGAAGGGATTCAAAGCATTCCTTCTTCCGGTTTGCCTACAGGAATTTTTATCGGTTTGTTGCAGGTGAATGACAACTCTTACTCTTATTTACTGCTGAAGAAGTAGATACCGGGCATGAGGTGTCTTTGACTATTCGTTAGAGTGTCAGTACGGAATCAGAGAAGTCTTTCAGATTACTAGAAGACTTCTCTGATTCGTTTATACCTTTTCCTCGTTTCACTCGGGCACTTTTCCCGTTTCGCTCCGGCATTATTTCCGCTTCGCTGCAGTGAAACGGGAAATGGTTGCTGTCGTTGAAAATGATTCATACGAGAGAAGAGTGTGCCTCTTCTATGGAAATATCGGCTTAAAGCAGGAAGAGAATTATCTACAATCCCGTTTTCTCGGAAATATCTATTGCTTTTCAGATGGAATTTCGTACTTTTGCAGAATTATAAAAACGAGGAAGAATTATGGCAAAATACTTAAACGACGTTTCGAGAACTTTTAGCGAGTACCTGCTCATTCCGGGACTCACGACTAAAGATTGTACTCCTGATTTGATCTCATTGAAGGCACCATTGGTAAAGTTCAGAAAAGGGGAAACTCCCGATATTACTCTGAATACACCCTTTGTCTCTGCAATCATGCAATCAGTCTCTGATCACAACATGGCCATCGCGTTGGCGAAAAACGGAGGTATCTCCTTTATTTTCGGTTCGCAGCCCATTGATGAACAAGCTGAGATGGTGAGAAAAGTAAAGAAATATAAAGCAGGATTCGTTATTAGTGATGCCAATGTCAAACCCGATCAGACCATCAAAGATATGTTGGCTATCAAGGCAATGACGGGTCACTCTACTTTTGGTGTCACAGAAAACGGAAAAGCTGATGGCAAACTGCTTGGCATTGTTACCGGACGTGATTACAGACCCGGTAAAGATGGCTTAAATACGACTATTAAAGAGGTTATGACTCCTTTTGAGAAGCTGATCACCGGCGAGTTTGGTATCACATTGTCTGATGCGAATGACATCATCTGGGAACATAAATTGAATTGTCTGCCCATCATTGATAAAGACCAAAACCTGAAATATCTGGTGTTTCGTAAGGACTATGACGAGCACAAGGAGAATCCGGATGAACTTTCCGATCAAAACAAAAAACTGATTGTAGGAGCTGGTATCAATACGCGTGACTATATGGAGCGTGTTCCTAAATTGATCGAAGCCGGCGTAGATGTGGTTTGTATTGACTCTTCGGATGGTTTTTCTGTTTGGCAAAAAGAAACATTGGACTATATTCGTACCAATTATGGTGATAAGGTGAAAATCGGTGCAGGTAATGTGGTAGACAGAGATGGCTTCCTGTATCTTGCCGAAGCTGGAGCCGATTTCGTTAAAGTCGGTGTGGGAGGTGGATCAATCTGTATCACCCGTGAACAGAAAGGTATCGGAAGAGGTCAGGCTACAGCATTGATTGAAGTAGCACAAGCTCGTGACGAGTACTTTCAGAAGACCGGAGTGTATGTGCCAATCTGTTCGGATGGCGGTTTGGTGCAGGATTATCACATGGTGCTTGCGTTGGCAATGGGTGCTGACTTCCTGATGATGGGTCGTTATTTCGCCCGCTTCGACGAAAGTCCTACACGCAAATTGATGGTCAACGGTAACTATGTAAAAGAGTATTGGGGTGAAGGATCAAACCGTGCCCGCAACTGGCAACGGTATGACATGGGTGGCTCTGACAGTCTGAAGTTTGAAGAGGGTGTGGATAGCTTTGTTCCTTACGCCGGCAAGTTGAAAGACAATCTTGCTATCACATTGGGCAAGATAAAATCAACGATGTGCAGCTGTGGAGTAACCTCGATTCCGGATCTTCAGCACAATGCAAAGATCACATTGGTGTCGTCTACCAGTATTGTAGAAGGTGGTGCTCACGATGTAATTGTAAGGGATACCAGAAATAACTGATTTGTTTCAATAGATATACAGGGCGGATGCTATTCCAAAAAGGAATAGCATCCGCCTTTTTTAGTCGAGAATCAAGATGGTTATTCTTTATTAATCACTATATTTGCGATAATGGTCCCTATCAATTATTCAATAATATTATCATTCATGGAATATCTCAACTATGGAGCTGTAGGTAATGGCCGGACAGCTGCTCTGATCTCTGACAAGGGAAGCATAGACTGGTTTTGTTTTCCCGACTTTGATTCTCCATCCATATTTGCAAAAATACTGGATGTGGAGAGAGGGGGAAGCATGGGTGTGGAGGTTGGCGATAACTATATGATTACTCAGAAGTATGTGAATCATACCAATATACTTTCTACCATGTTTGACTCGGAGGAAGGTGGTTTTGAACTGATTGACTTTATGCCAAAATATCGTATTGAATCGCTCAATAACCACTATCTGCCTCCAGAAAGCTATCGGATCATCCGCCTGAAGTATGGTAAACCACGATTGAAAGTGATTTATGAACCACGGCTAAATTATGCAAGTGAAGCTGTGAGGCATAAATCCGGACCAGAGTATATAAAGAGCTTTTCTATCGTTAATGAGGGAGACTCGGTCTATCTGTATTCCAGCTTAAAACTGGATGATATCCTCAGTAAAAAAGAGATCACTCTTGTCCATGATGAATTTATCTTGCTTTCTTACAATCTCAAACTCATCTCTATCAATCTGGATCGTGTCGAACTGGAATATGAACGTACGAAAGTGTACTGGCTGGACTGGAGCAATCGCTCAAAGAAATACACGAAATACAATGATATAATAGAAAGGAGTATATTGGTTCTTAAACTGATGTCTTATCAGCGTTCCGGTGCCGTGCTAGCTGCTTTGACTACCAGTATTCCTGAGTCAGTGGGAGAGGTGCGCAATTGGGATTATCGCTTCTGCTGGATCAGAGACGCGTCTATGTCTATTGAGACATTGTTGCGCGTGGGACATAGAGGTGCCGCGGAGCGTTTTATGAATTTTATTCAGAGTATTTTACTCAGCAAGAGCGATCGCTTTCAGATCATGTATGGCATACGGGGCGAACGGGTATTAGTAGAACGAGAACTCAGTCACTTAAACGGGTTTAAGAATTCGCGTCCTGTCCGAATAGGCAATGAGGCATATATCCAACGACAGAATGATTCTTATGGTTATCTCATGGATGTGATTTACCAATATTATCTCTACTTTCCGGGCACATTGAATGAGATTGAAGATATGTTTAGTGTGGTGAGAAATATCGTGCGTACTGTGATTGAGCGGTGGAAGCAACCGGATAAAGGGATCTGGGAGATTCGCGGACCGGAGAAGCATTTTGTACTATCTAAGGTGATGTGTTGGGTAGCAATGGATCGTGCGGTGAGTATTGCCAGACTGCTGGGCAAGGTTGGCTTTGCGGAGAAGTGGATGGCTGTGGCAGAAACGATCCGACAGGATGTGATGGAACATGGCTGGAAAGAGGAGATCGGCAGTTTTTCTCAGACATATTGTAACTCGGAGGTAGACGCTTCATTACTGTTGATGGAAGTCTATGGATTTATCTCTCCCGATGATCCACGTTACAAAATGACTGTCAATGTAATCATGAAACAACTTATGCATGAAGGGCTGCTCTATCGTTATCGCAATACGGATGACTTTGGTACACCAACATCTGCGTTTACCATATGTACCTTCTGGATGGTACGGGCGCTATTTGTAACGGGACGGAAAGAGGAGGCGTTGAAGTTGTTTGATGAACTTCTCTCTTATTCCAATCACCTTGGGCTTTTCAGTGAGGATCTTGACTTTGCCACCAAGAGTCAACTCGGCAACTTTCCCCAGGCTTATTCCCACCTCGCGCTGATTAATACGGCTCTTCTTTTTGCCGACGAGGTTGAGAGATCCAAGTTTATCAAACCGTAATTTTCGGATCTGTGTCAGCAGACGGAGAAAGGGAAGCACATCGGTTTGTGCCAGCAGGCTGAAACGGGCGGAAGAAGAAATGCTTCCAATCATTATTGTGAAAGCGTTTTTGGGCAATTCGTGAAAGGTATCTTCATCTGTCACATCATCGCCCATGGCAAGAATGAAATCATACTGCCTTTTTTCCAACAATCTGCGGACCTCTGAGCCTTTGGTGAAACGTGGCGATTTGAATTCTACAATCTTATTTCCGCGCATAATCTGAAGGTTGTGGCGGGCACAAGGAGTCATCAGCGTGTTGATGAGTTGCTGTACGCGCAAATCGGCAAGCCAGGCATCTACTTCGCGATAATGCCACACGAGTGCAGTCTCTTTTACTTCCAGTTTGGAACGGGGAGTCTTGTCTACAAATTTTTGTAGTGTATCAAGAATCTCTTCATCCCAGTGCATGGTTTGAATATTTTCATGCCATTCTCCTTTTTCCTTGTAAAATGCACCATGCTCGGCAGCAAGAGTGAGATTGAGGTGTCCAAACCAAGTTTCAAGAGTCTTATGATTTCGTCCACTACTGATGACGACATGGTTCTTTTCGTCATTACAGAGACGTTCCAGAATATCCATCATCTCTTTGGTGGGAATAGCTTTGTCTGGATTATTCTTAAATCCGGCAAGTGTGCCGTCATAGTCAAGAATGAGTAGTCGTCGGGTACTCTCATGATATCGTCTTCGTATCTGAACGAGCGTATCTTCTTTGATTGTTTTTTTATTTAGTGCCTCATTTTGCTTCTTCACGCTCTGGAGCTCTAACAGAAAGTCTGCTACCCACTTGTTTACCGTATGTTTGGAGAGGTATTCCTGCATGGCATTCATGCGTATTCTCTGTTCTTCTTCTGGTATCTCCAGAGCTTGAAGAATAGCGTTTTCTATTTCTCCGATATCATTGGGATTTACAATCACAGCGTCACTCAGTTCGATTGATGCACCAGCCATTTCACTCAGGATGAGTACGCCCGGAGTATCACGTTGAGTAGCCACATACTCTTTGGCCACAAGATTCATCCCATCGCGCAGAGGTGTAACCAATGCAATGTCAGCAATGTGATACATCGCAACCAATTCTTCAAAACTAAAGCTATGGTAGAAGTAATAGACAGGATTCCAGTTGATCGTTGCATAGACACCATTGATCTCACTAATAGCTTTATCAATGGATGTTTTCAATCTGGCGTATTTTTTTACCTGATCTCTTGACGGAACAATTACCATGGCAAGTGACACTTTTTCCCTGTATTCCGGATGATTTTTGAGAAACAAAGAGAAACCTCTGAGGCGGTGAAGGATTCCTTTGCTGTAGTCAAGCCTGTCTACAGAGAGAATAACCTTGCTTGAACCCAAATTTGCCCGCAGTTCGGTCGCTTTCTTCTTAATCTCTGGATTGAGCACCGCATCATGATAGAGCTTGTAATTGATTCCCATAGGAAGAGCATCCACTGATACGATACGATTATTCAGCTGTACCTGATCAAGCTTGAAATGAAGATCAAGTACCCGTTCGGTCGCACTGACGAAGTGACGCATGTAGTCGTGCGTATGAAAGGCAATGAGATCAGCTCCCAATAGTCCGTGGAGGATTTCAGCACGCTCAGGAAGTACGCGAAAAAGTTCATAGGAAGGGAATGGTATATGGTGGAAGTAACCGATACTGATATTTCTGATGGTACCCCGTAACATCTTTGGCAGGAGCATTAAGTGAAAATCCTGTACCCATACGATATCACCCGGCTTGATATGAAGTTTACAAATTTGTGAGAAGAGCTTATTGACTTGCTTGTAAGTCTCCCAATATTGACTTTTATATTCAATAAAGGAGAAGAAGTAGTGACAGAGCGGCCAGATAGTACTGTTGGAATAACCTTCATAATAGTTCTCGATCTGTTCTGGTTCAAGAAAGACGGGATGATAGTTAAATGCAAGAAGGTGTTTTGTAATTATTTCCCGTTCATCTTCTTTATCTGTGTAGATACCAGGCCATCCGATCCAATGTTTTTCCAGTCCACCTGTTACAGATTCAAGACCGGTGGTAAGACCGCCTTCACTACGTGTAAATTGAAACTCATTGGAGTCTGATCTACATACTTTTAAAGGAAGTCGATTGGATATAATATAAAGCTTCATAAAGATAGTTTTGGTTGAGAAATTCCCTTATTTTTGTGTGGGTGAACTGCAAATATACTGATTAATAATCAGATATGCAACAAAATAACATTCTTTACCCTCGCTAAAGAGAGCCGAATGATCCGTTATTTCCTTTCGAATACCACAGATGAAGAGTCAAAAACAGTTGAAATACAAATATTAATCCGGATTAGAGCGGAATGTCAGATAAAGTGTATATTTGCGTATTAAATCCATTTATCAACCGGAAAACAGAGATTTTTATGAGTAAATTAAAGCCTTTTTTCAAAGGATTAGCCTTTACGGCACTTCTTGCTGCCGCTTCTCCCTCTGCTCACGCACAATATGTATTTGATAATATCTTATATGGAGCAGCTTATTACAACGAGTATAACCCAACTGAACGACTGGACAAAGACATTCAGATGATGAAAGATTGTGGTCTGACTGTTGTCCGCATCGGCGAATCTTCGTGGGGACTTTTTGAGCCAAGGGAAGGGGTATTCGAATTTGAATGGATGGACCGGATCCTTGAAAAACTCAACGCAGCGGGTATCAAAGTCATTTTGGGTACACCGACCTATTCGATTCCTACCTGGATGGCACAACGTCATCCGGAGGTTCTTGCCCAACAGGTGAATGGGAATCAAAGCCATTACGGTATCCGTCAGAACATGGATATTACCAATCCGACCTATTTGTTTTACAGCGAGCGGATCATCCGGAAGATGATGGAGCGTTATGCCAAGAATCCGGCTATTATCGGCTATCAGGTGGACAATGAGTGTGAAGCCCGGGGCATCAATAACCACGATTATTTTGATGGTTTCAGAAACTATCTGAAAGACAAGTTCAATAATAATCTCGAGGCATTAAACAAAGCCTGGGGGTGGAATTATTGGGGAATGAATGTAAATACCTGGGAGGATCTTTACACCCGTGATGGTGTGACAAGTACGGCGTACAAGAATGAATGGGAGCGATGGAATCGTAAGTCTGTGGCCGACTTCCTCAATTGGCAGGTGGATATTGTCAATGAGTACAAACGAAAAGATCAGTTTGTGACCCATTGTTTTATGAATGCCTTTCACAATGTAGATCAGGTTGAGAGCTTCAGACAGATGCAGTATCCGGCAATCAATATCTATCACGATGTGCAGGACGGACAGGATGGTGAAACGGTGGCCTATTCAGGTGATTTTATGCGCACCGTAACCGGAGGTAATTACATTGTGACAGAAACCAATGCGCAAGGTATCGGTTGGGACAGTAAGAATCAGCGTCCTCCGTATGATGGTCAGTTGCGTCAGAACGTGTATAGTCATCTGGCCTCCGGTTCCAATATGGTGGAATACTGGCACTGGTCGACACTCCATTACGGACAGGAGACCTATTGGAAAGGAATTCTCGGTCATGATCAGCAACCAAACCGAATCTACAATGAGTTTAAAGAGACCTCCGGCGAACTGAAAAAAATAGGCAAGGAGCTTGTCAATCTCAAGAAAGAGAACAAGGCTGCGATCCTGTATAGCCATGATTCCCATTTTGGTTTGCAGTTCATGCCTTATCGTAACAATGATAATTATCCGATATCTCTGGTTTATGATGCATTGTACAAGCAAAATATTGAGGTGGATATTATCCCCTGCGACAAAAAGAGTGATTTCAGTAACTACAAACTACTGGTTATACCTCCTTTGTATATAGCATCAGATCTGTTGCTTACTAAGATCAGTGACTTTGTCAAACAAGGTGGTGAAATCGTTATGCTTTATAAGAGTGGTTATTGCAATGAAGAGTCCACGGTTCGCAACACATTGGCTCCCGGACCATTGCGTGAAGCTTGTGGATTTTATTATCAGGAGTACTCAAGCATTTATGGGTTGAATCTCAAACCGAATGATGCCGGATTAACCGGTAGAATAGACAACTGGATGGAATTCATCATTCCCGAAACTGCCAAAGCGTTAGCCTATGCCGATCATCCTTTCTTTGGTAAGTGGCCGTGTATCACAGAGAATGCATTTGGTAAAGGACATCTTATCTATAGTGCGACCGTTCCTTCCAAAGATAGTATGGAGAAGTTGGTGGCACGTGCGGCTGAAAGAGCCAAACTTGATCTTCCCGCCATCAAATATTCGTTCCCAACGATTATCCGTTCAGGTGTCAATCAGTACGGTAAGAAGATCCACTATATCTTTAATTACAGTGCTGCGGATAATGCCGTGGATCTGCCGTTTAAAGGTGTTGATTTGTTGACTGGTAAGAGCTACTCAGCAAACGACAAGATCAACCTCGCTGCCTGGGGGGTGGCCATACTAAAGGAATAAACTCAATTGCTCCGGAATAATCCTATTTCGGAGCAATTGCTTTTGTTTGCAGGGTGTCTGATGTGAGCGGAAAAGAAATGTCGGAAAGGGGCATTAGTACCGTGTCTGTCGGTTGCAGGAAGGTTTCCGTTGCTCTTCCTCTGAGCACCACCTGTGGATTGATTGCCGCTGCTTCCTCCTCACTGATCAGTCCCTTGATCGCGAGTCGCTGAGCCAACAAACGGTAATAACCGGAGAGACTCTCACGGAGCCGCATATCGGGTGTAAAGGAACCACGGAAACGTTTCGGCTTGGGAATGATGGAGGCCATAAAGATCGCCTCTTCAACCGATAGTTGTGAAGGCTGTTTGGCAAAATAGAATTCAGAGGCTTCCTTTGCTCCATAGACATTTGGCCCCCATTCTGCTATATTTAGATAGACCTCAAACATCCGGTCCTTGGTGGTGAGACCACCATTCTCAATGAGCCATACCAGGATAGATTCTTCTACCTTTCGGGCAATGTTCTTTTTTCTGTTCAGAAATACATTTTTGACGAGCTGCATGGTGATCGTGCTGCCTCCACGTGCGAATCGCTTCACCTTCAGATCGTGGATGAGTGCTTCGCGCATTGCATCAAGCCGGAAGCCACGATGCCAAAAGAACTCCCCGTCTTCAGACTGAAGCACCGACATTTGTAGCAGTGGAGAAATAGAATCCAATGGTACAAAACCGGGATTGCCCGGACCCACTTCAAAAGAGCGAACGGGCTCTCCCTGTTCATAAGCCGTATAGATGAAGGGTGCATTCATCTTCCTCAGATCCACAGCTCCATATTGACGGATCCGGAAATGATCGGTAGTAACTTCAGACTCCAGTCGCAGACTGTCGACCTTGTTCATATCCACATCAAAGAAGAAATGGTAGCCGAGTCTGCCTTCCGAACGTATTCCGTCAAGATTACTGAAGAGTCCTCCGGGGAGCGAACTGAATAGTTCCTGCGAATTAAACATGGGTTTATTGACTGAAGCAGTGAGATGCCATTTCCCTTTTCTTTCGGCACGGATATAGGGATTGAATTTCAGTTTGTTACACAGTACTGTAGTAGCACTATCCAGTTCGATGTACTCCTTGCTAATATGCACAAGATAGTTGAAACGCGCCTCGTTCAGATCGATTGTGTCCGGAGAAAGTGTCTGGTGAAAGACGCTTAATCCACTGACCTCTGCCTTTCCTTGCAGGTGAAGCAGCTCATCTTTACGTGACTCGGCAAGACTGAAGGCGAGTGTGTCAAAAGAGATGCCTGCATTGTAATAGTTTCCAATATACGGCAGTTGCACCTTTCCGTTCGTTGCCGAACAGATCTTCATCATCACATTCTTTTCTTTGTTATCAATAGTACCGCTGATAGTCCAACGTCCGCTTACCTGCTTTTCTGTAACCGTCACCGTACCATTAAAGATGTTGTTGGAAACGATCAGAGAGTCCATCCCTATAGCAGTCACAGTGTCTCCTTTGGTGTGTGTAACTCTTATTCCTTTCATCTCTCCGTTGGATGGAAGAAAACCAAATGCCAGATGGAGCATCCGTTCAGCGCGATCAGAGAAGTCACTCTCATTTTCCTCCTCCAAAATATCAGTATTCTCCTTCTTCGCTTTAAACAAGAAGTCATAATTTGACAAAGAGTCTCCTTTGACAAAGCTCACGTTCAATCCGTCGGCATTGACTTCAGATACATTGATATGCAGTCCAAGAAGCGACCAAAAATCCAATTTGACCTCCAGTTGATGAAGCTGTAGGAGTGTGTCCCTTTGCTGAGGAACCACCGTCAGACCATTGAGCTGAATAGTACGAACACCATTCATCGCTAGTTTTTCGTAATGGATCGCCAATCCGAAAGAAGCAGACAGCGATTGCGTCTTACCCGATACATAGCAATTGAGCAACGTATTTCTCAATGCGTACACCCCAATAACAAGTAAGAGAAATAAAAAGAGAGAAGAGATTACTACGATCTTTATTTTACGAAGCATAGGATGAAAAAATTATGTTTCAGAAATTTTGTGAAGTCCCTCAGGGTTGAGTATTTCTATGGAACGGTGGTTCACCTTGATCAGCCCTTCCTCAGCAAGTTCGCCCAATGCACGGGCCAGCGAAGGACGGGCAATACCAAAGCGATCGGCAATGCTCTGTTGTGACTCTTTAAGGAGAATCACGCCTTTGTCAACAGGTTGTGAAAGAAGAAAGCTCGCCAGTTTGCCCCGGATACTCTTGAAAGCAAAGAAAGACACCTTTTTACTCAGAAAATTACTTCGCTCAGAGATCAACATAAGGAAATTAGTAAGAATGCGAACCTCCCGTTGCATGAGCAGGCTGAACGTATCTTTCTGAATATTCAATATGGAACACTTAGTGGCAGCCACAATAGAAACCGGATAACGATTATCACGCGCATAAATGAATGCAGGAGCAAGTAGATTGCCTGTTTGAATTCTTTCAATGACAATCTGTTTGCCGGTTTCACTCACCATCTGAGCCTCTACGATGCCATCAAGCACGACCATCAACCGATTGCACACGGTTCCTTGCAGCGCAACCGGATCACCCATATCGTAGGTACGGATACTGTGCGGCGTTTCTGCCAGTATTTTTGAGAGTTCAGCGGTTGAAAGTCCTTGAAAGAGAGGAGTCTTAGTGGATATTTCGGTCATTGCCTTTCCGTATAATTAGGCCATATAATAAACTTATGATCAGACAAAAGTACAAATAATAAGTTTATCTTTAACCCATATGAAGCTCCTCCTTGATTAATAACATTTTTTAAAGGTGTGATGTAACAAATGATACAGTTTGCCTATGCACTAACTCCGATCTTTGCGTCAGATTCAGAATAAGTAATCATCATTAAATACAAATGGATATGGACAGTAAAATGTTTTGTTTTCAGTGTCAGGAAGCATCAAGAGGCACTGGATGTACAGTAAAAGGAGTATGTGGAAAAGACGATGTCACTGCTGCCGAAATGGATTTGCTTCTCTTTGTGTTACGGGGAGTATCGATTGCTGCCAGTCGCTTACGCGAGGTGACGACCATCCCGGCTTCAGTCAATGAATTTGTCACTGACGGACTCTTCTCTACAATCACAAATGCCAACTTTGATGTAGAGAGCATCCACAAGAGAGTAGTCAACGGGTTGAAACTTCGCAACGAACTGATCGCAGAGGCCCGACTGAATGGCATCGAACTGCCGATCGTGGACGAGATCATCTGGAATGGAGGCGAAGAATCATTTGCCGGTAAAGCCGCTACAGTAGGTGTGCTACGCGAAGCAAATGCGGATATCCGCTCGCTAAAAGAACTTGTTGTCTATGGTTTGAAAGGTATGGCTGCTTATACCGAACATGCCATGCATCTCGGATTTGACGACGAAGATATACATTGTTTCATGCAGAGTTCTCTGGCTGCTGTAACAGAAAAGAAAACGGTAGACGAACTGGTGGCACTGGTCTTGAAGACCGGTGAGTATGGCGTAAAGGCTATGGCATTGCTGGACAAGGCAAATACAACTTCATACGGTTATCCCGAGATGACTCATGTTAATATCGGTGTACGCAACAATCCGGCAATTCTCATCAGTGGGCACGATCTGAAAGACATGGAAGAACTGCTCAAACAGACCGAGGGAACAGGAGTGGATGTTTATACCCACAGCGAAATGCTTCCTGCCAATTACTATCCCGCATTCAAGAAATACGCACATTTTGCCGGAAACTATGGGAATGCCTGGTGGAAACAACGGGAAGAGTTTGAATCATTTAATGGTCCGGTGTTGTTTACGACCAACTGTATTGTTCCTCCTTTGTCAGGTGCAACCTACAAAGATCGTATCTATACGACCAATTCGGCAGGATATCCCGGTTTCAAACATGTTCCGGCACGTGCTGAAGGTGGACAGAAAGATTTCTCGGAGATCATTGCTCAGGCAAAGACCTGCGCATCTCCGACAGAGATCGAGACAGGAGAGATTATTGGCGGATTTGCCTACCATCAGGTGATGGAGCTCGCCGGACAGGTAGTGGATGCCGTGAAGAGTGGAGCGATCCGTAAGTTTGTGGTGATGGCCGGATGTGATGGCCGCATGAAAAATCGCGACTACTATACGGAGTTTGCAAATGAATTGCCGACAGACACCGTTATCCTCACGGCAGGTTGTGCCAAGTACCGTTACAACAAGTTGCCGCTCGGATCTATCAATGGAATTCCCCGTGTACTTGATGCCGGACAGTGTAATGACAGCTATTCACTGGCACTAATCGCATTAAAATTAAAAGAAGTATTCGGTTTGGATAATATTAATGACCTACCTATCGTTTACAATATTGCATGGTATGAACAGAAGGCAGTGATTGTGTTGCTCGCGTTGCTGAGCCTGGGAGTGAAGAATATTCACCTCGGACCGACACTCCCGGCATTCTTATCACCAAACGTAGCTTCAGTATTGGTTGAAAATTTTGGTATCTCCACCATCTCTACAGTAGATGAAGATATGGAGAATTGGGTAAATTAAGATTGTTTTAAGGTAAAGGATTGGAAAGAGCGCGTCAGTGATGATGCGCTCTTTTTGTTTTTGGGTTTAAAATTTTACCGGATGATACAACTTATTCGAAAGAGTGATCTCCTGTCGATTAGAATATACGGGACGGAATCTCATTGTACTCGGCCTGTAACAGACCTCTTCCAATGAATCGGTGTAAAACAAACCTTGAAAACCAGGTAATACAAAACGACCACTTCCACCCATTTCGCCGATAGAAAACTTATTATAATGAACCATTGTCGGAATCATCACCTCGTGGTGTCCCATATTTCCGGCAGACTGCACCTTATCCAGCATGGCAATAGCTCTGTTAGACAATCTGTACACCGGATTAAAAGCTTTTAAATACTCTTCCTGTTTTAGATCAATATCCACCAGACAGAATGTTTTCCACCAAGGCCACAGACTATTCTCCTCCGCAGATTTTTCCGCATAGCTATGAATATGAGATGCAATATAGTCCGTGTCTATATCAGAAAAGGCATCAAAGAAAGTATGCCAGTTACCCGAAAACACCACATCATACTCCACATTCCAATAATATTCATAGTTGGGATAATCTTTGTAGAACTGAAGAAATGAGAAGTGAGCACTACCAGGCACTATTGACTCAGAAATAGGTTTATAGCCGAGCTCGTTCAGAGACTCGAGAGAAAATGGATAATACACGATATCATCAGGAATATCTTCCTCCAGCATATCCGTCTGTACCAGAAAAACAACATCTGCATGATCAGATGTTTCTTCTTTTAACTTACGATATTGTGACAAGGTAAATGAATCAACAAAATGAGTCGTATATAAGATTACAATCTTATGTGAAGGATTAATATGCATCGTAGAGTCTGAATTAATATCTATTTGTCATATATGTTTAATCTGCTTTATACACAGCTTGCATACCACAATATCTGGTACACTTTCCGCATTCTATACATTTTGTTTTATCGATAATGGGTAGCCCATATCCATTTTGTGAGATAGCATTCACAGGACACACATTAAGCAACGGACAACGATGATTTTGCGGACATTTATGCGCACTAATTGAAAGAGCCATAATGAAATATGTTTAGAGGTTTTGTGTAATAATTGTAAGAAGCTGAGCTTTCGAGTGAACGCCGGCTTGTTTGTGCTTCAATTGGCCGTTTTTGAAGACCATCAATGTAGGAACACTCTGTATCTCGTATCTGCCAGCCAGATCTCTGTTACGATCTACATCGATCTTGATAACTCTGACACGTTCACCAAATTCTTCTGCAATTTTCTTTAATATAGGTGCTTGTGCTTTACAAGGTCCACACCATGTGGCATGAAAGTCGACAACGACAGGCCTGTTTTCTTTAATTAATGAATTAAAATTTGCTTCCATCTTGTGTACTGTTTTTATTTGTTTATTTCTGATAATAATATGGATTGAATAGCGGTTTTGCCTTTTACATCGATACGTCTCATCAAACAATCGTTAATCCGTTTGCGAAATTTCCAGCAAGTCATTTGATTGAGACCCAGCTGATCCGAATAATTGTAGGACGAATAATCCTTACCTTCCACACACACATTATATGCTATGTAAAAAGCCTTGTTAATGGGAAACTTGATATTGTGAAACAACGTATGAGCAGTAGCCGATTCTTCTGTTTTGCAACGCGTGCAACGACGTGATGAAGGTGTTTTCCCAATGCAATACTTTGTATGGCCGCACTTACGGCATACAAAACCATTTTCCCATTTGACATCGGCAATAAATTTCATAGTCTTCTCACTATCTTCAAATAACTCCTGAGCCAACGTAGGGGATAGATCTTCTTTAAATAACATATGTCCCTTTTTATTATGATGTATATTTCGCTGCAAATATAGTAATAACTAGTGATACTAAAATAATAAAATAGTGATATTATGATAATTTAATAGTGATGCTATAATAATTTATTGGTGATACTATTGTAATTCAATTTATTCCCTTTATCTTTGTCGCATCAAATAACCAATTAACTCATTTAGTTATGAAAGCAAATGTTGGAACTATAGACAAAGCAGCCAGGATACTGGTAGCTATGGTCATTATTGGATTGTATTCCGGTCAAGTGATTACTGGGACATTGTCTGTTGTATTGCTTGTATTAGCCGCAGTATTCGTCTTGACATCAGTCGTCGGTTTTTGTCCGTTGTATCAGCCTTTCGGGATCAACACCTGCAAGAAAAAGAAGAAGTAAACAAACATCTAAACACATATTAAAGTTATGAGAAATTTATTTTCTGCAATTATCATGCTCTTTTCATCATTCGGATCCGTTCAAGCCCTCAACAAGGTAGCAGTCACCTCAAAAGAGGCAAGTGCATTACTTCAAAAAGACACCGCGATTGTGGTGCTTGATGTACGCACAAGCGATGAGTTTAAACAGGGACATCTCAAAGGGGCTGTAAACATTGATATTCTTAAGTCCGATGCAACAACGAAGATTGACTCACTTAATCATGACACGACTTATCTTGTATATTGCCGTTCCGGTCACCGTAGCGGGATGGCAGTGAAACACATGGTAAAAAGTAAGTTCAAAATGATTTATGAAATGAGTGATGGCTTTTTAGGCTGGACAGGAAACAAACTTCCGGTTAAGAAATAACAGGTAACATGAAAGAATTGATAAAGAAACACTATTTGAATATAATAGGAGTACTGACAGGAAGTCTTGCCGGTTATCTCTATTATCTATATGTTGGCTGCACCACTGGCAGTTGTCCCATCACTTCCAATCCTTATATGAGTATTGCTTATGGAGCGTTGATGGGTTACCTGGTATTTGATCTGTTTAAAAAGAAGAAACATGGAACAAATTAAAAGTTATTTTCGAGGCTGGGGTGCACCACGAATCTTCCGCATTGTATTGGCAGTAACATTTGGGATAGTATATTACTACGATCGCCAAAATATATGGTTAATCTTTGCGATCCTATTTGCTGTTCAAGCTGTCTTTAATCTGACCTGTCCGGGAGGAAGTTGCGGAACAACTTCAGGAAGTGATAAAAAGCCTACTGTTGAAGTCGAAGAATACAAACCAAAAGAATAAACGGATACAAAATGTAAGAAGGTGGTAAGGGAAGTGTAAGAAACACTTTGCTTACCACCTTCTTTTTTATGGATAGATTTGCGGGTAGTATGAAACATTCGTACTTTTACATCCTCATTACAAACAAACCATGAAGATGAAACGATTATTTTCCATTGGCTCGGTTCTTTTATTATTCACAATAACAGGTTTTGCACAAACGCCGGCCTCATTGATACCCGAGTCACCTTCCAAAGCTCCCGATTACTTCTGCACTTGGAATATACAAGGTTATATTTGCAGCTACGCAAGCAGTGAAGAGCAACGTCTGGCCATGACAGAAAAGAATATGTTTGGAGATGGAACCTATCAGAATTGGGTCAGCTTTTTTCCAAAGATTCGTAAAGATTTATATTTTGTCATGGATGATTCTTGGGATATACCTCTGGACGAGAAGTTTAAGAATGATCAAGTCGGTACTGTCGAACTCAACCAGGAACGCTTTCCTTCTTTCACCGGTAATCCAACCGAAAGACTCAAGAAACTTGTAGATGCAGTAGAAGCAAAAGGATGGAAAGGTCTGGGAGGTTGGACCTGCGCCCAGGAAGCAGTCGCTTTTGGTAATGTAAATCCACAAGCTTATTGGGAAGAACGAATGAAATCAGCTCGCGAAGCAGGGTTTAAATACTGGAAGGTGGACTGGGGAAATAAATCGAGAAACCAGGAATGGAGACAGATGCTGACTCGTCTGGGTCGTATCTATGCACCCGATTTGATTATTGAGCATGCCATGGAAGGAAAGTATATTTCTTTCAGTGATGTCTATCGCACCTATGATGTGGAGAACATTACTGCCCAGCCGGTAACTATCCGGAGAGTTGCTGATTTATTGAAATACAAAAAACAAGGTGATGCCAAAGCACTCATTAATTGCGAAGACGAACCTTATATTGCCGTTGGTATGGGCTGTGCGATCGGTGTCATGCGTCATCCTTTCGCAGGAAATCTCCCGAATGATACTGCGGATTTTGTCTTTCCGGCTGTAGGGCGTGATATAAAAAACAGACTTGATGAAGCGGTACGTGGAGTGAGATGGCACCGTATTGCAGAGCCTTTTGGAGTCGGTACGACAGTTTATAGTATCGATACGATTGCCTTGGATGATTATTGGGTATTGGGTAAAAACGAGACATACAACACATCCCGAAAAGTAGGAGATAGAATAAAAGAGAGTGCTCCGGCAAGAGTGAGCAGGGGATTGCCTTTAGCTGAAATAGCATGTTCATCCCTATCGCGTCCTTTTGTTTTATCTTCGGCATATCCCAATGGAGCTGTGGCTATTGTCACTATTGGCCGTTCCATCAACCGGAAGTATATTACCGAACGGGTAGGAGTTAAACAAGCCATCCCCGACATTGAGAAGCCAATTGGAGTTTTTGGAGACTATGAGTCATTGACCCTTGTATTACCTCAACCAATCAAAGCGTCAACGTATACGATCTGGGGACAAGATCTTGCGGGTGATACTCCCGTAAATATTACAAAAGAAATTACCATTAAAGGTAATCAGGTCTTGATACCGGGCAAGGTGATTCGTAAAGTAGGACTATCTGCTGCTTCGAAAGGAGATGTGTCTGATCCTGGTCTGGTGCTGAAATTTGTGAAGAAGTGAATGAACTTACGCTTGTTTCAAATCTTATTAATAATACATTATCTATATCATGAAAAAGTTTTTCTTCTTAGTCTTATCCGGATTATTCATCCTGAATGCCGCATTTTGCCGCACCGTCGACACCACAAAAGCTAAGTCTGTAGCAACCAGGTTTTTTCTATCCAAAGCTTCTCAAAGCAGTCAGCCGAGTGCCAGAAGTATAGCTGCTGAGGGAGTGGAACTCATTCTGGCACATCAGGAGTATGACGATTCTGTGTCTCCTGCCAACACGCAACCTTTATACTACATCTATAATATAAAAGGTGGAAAAGGGTATGTGATTGTTTCAGCTGAAGATGCGGTTGTTCCGGTATTAGGCTATTCATTTAACGGGGAATATAATCCAGCTAATGAAGCCCCGGCGTTTACTGAGTGGATGAAGCGATACAAGCAGCAGATCATAGATATCAAGGCAAACCCGTCGGAAACAGGAGGCAATGTCGCTGAGCAGTGGCGGGAGGGGAGAACCACCGCGCGTTCTATTCAGGCTGAAACCTCAATAAAGGAAGTGGCACCGTTGGTTACAGCCCAATGGAATCAAGGTTGCTATTATAATCAGTATTGTCCGGAGGATGCGAATAGCAAATATTGTGGACGAACATTGGTCGGTTGTGTTGCGGTGGCAATGGGGCAAATCATGAATTACCACAAATATCCCGATGCTTGTACCGATATACCCGGCTATACACATGAAAACAAGGGGAAGACCTCTTATGGCTGGATAGATAATATATCCTCCACAACTTACAATTGGGGAGATATGGCAGACAAACTTGACGAGACGAGCAGTGAGCAGCAAATAGATGCGGTTGGCAAACTACTGTATCATTGTGGCGTAGCAGTTAAAATGAACTATGGGACTTCTGTTTCCCAAGTTGATGTAAAAGAAGTTCCGGCTGCATTATGCAACTATTTCAACTATTCGGCCTCATCTCAATATATAGATAAGGGAAACTATTCATATCTTGACTGGAAAGAGTTGTTGAAGAATGAACTTGACAACAACAGGCCGGTTTTGTACGCAGGCGCTTATCATGCCTTTGTCTGTGACGGATATCAGGATAACGATTATTTCCATTTCAACTGGGGATGGGGCGGTCAGGATAATAATTATTTTTATATGAATGATTTGACCGTGCGAAATATTGACTACAATTGGTTTGCAACGGCTGTCATTGGTATCAACAAGGTTTCTATTCCATTCATCCGCATTACAGGCAATGAGTTACAGGATGGATCTGTTGAGGGGAGTATCGGTAACAGTAATCATCTTCCTGAACCCGGCGAAACGATACGAATCCCGGTTACAATGACAAATGATGGATCATCAGATGCAGAAAATGTGACTGCGGTATTATCTTGTTCCGATCCCAATGTTACACTATTGAATGGTACACAAAACTGGGCGGATATTCAACCGGATTCAATTATTAGTACAGACTTCAGGTTTACCATTTCATCCACTTCCCTCAGTAAAATAGATACACTAACGCTGACTGTTACTTCAGGTACGGAGAAATGGGTGAAGGCGTTTCCGCTGAATATTTACAAAAACGTAGCAGTAGAGGTTCCTGAAGCCGGTCAGTTGCATACTTTGGTAGCACCTGCTGAAAGAAAGAATCTGTTATCTCTTTCAATATCCGGCATCTTAGATGCGCGTGACTTTGTAACCTTGCGCGATAGTTTTCCTGTGTTGGAAATATTGGATATGAACGATGCGACTATTGTCGCTTATGAGGGTGATTATGGCCCAACGATTTGGGCAACTGAGTATCCGGCTAATACCATTCCATTCAGTGCATTCTTTGATTTTAACACCTATAAAGCGAAACTGAGTCTTCGAACCGTCACGCTTCCTTCTTCTCTGAAGACAGTGGGGTATTATGCATTTAATTCATGCAAAGGGCTGACTTCCGTTCATTTTCCACAAACACTCCATTCGATAGAAATGTATGCCTTTAACTACACAAGCTTAACATCCATCATTTTACCTGATAGCGTTTCCTTTCTTGGAAGTTCTGCTTTCGGCAGTTGTGGACAGTTGACATCAGTCGTGCTGAGTGCTGATCTTGACTCGATAGCTTCGGATGCATTCGGCGGCTGTAGTTCTTTGACAAATATTACTATCTCTCAACAGAATAAAAAATATTCTTTAGCTGACGGAAATCTTATCAATAAGGATGCAACAACTTTGTACCTGTCTATCCAGTCTAAAAAGGGTGATTATACCGTTTTGGAAGGAGTCGCCGTAATCGCTAAAAATGCCTTTAATTACAGCGAAAAATTAACTTCCGTAACATTGCCAAGCACGCTTCTTACGATAGAAGAATCAGCATTTATGAATTGCTGGAGTTTAGCTAATGTTCACAGTAAAAGTGTAATACCGCCTGTAGCCGGAGAATCTGCATTTTCCAATCTTGCCGATTCCACTACACTTTTTGTGCCGGCTGGCTCATATAATGCCTATGCCACAGCCGCTGAGTGGAGCAAGTTTACCCGTATCATTGAAGAAGAAGTGACTTCCGTTCCTCAAACACCTTCCTTGGAGGGTCTGACGCTGTATTCAATGGGAGATGCAATTATGCTGGAGGGTGTAAAGCCGGGTATGAAGGTAGTTGTGTACTCAGAAACAGGAGCTTGCATACAAACTGTTGTTGCAACGAACGATCAGCTTCGCATCAACCTTACTGCAGGCCATGCCTATCTGATTTCCGTAGCCGGCAAGACGATAAAAGTGGCTCTCTGATTCTTTCGGGCAACCAGATAAAAAGCGGGTGCACTCTTTTTGTAGTGCACCCGCTTTTTATATGGTTGTGGCTCAACAGATGGGGATATATATATCTACCACCTATTTCTCATTAAAATTCCCACGTAATACAAGTCAATACACCACCATAGCTTGACAGTACTGAGCAATCCACCTTTACGATCGTAGGATTAAGACTCCGAAAAGCCTCGGAAAGAGTCTTGCACGCATTACTATCATAGACTTCTATGCCATACTGTGGCACAAACAGGCAATGATCAAAAAAGAAGAAGTTTGTGAAATTACCAAAAGCAGACGGCATACCCTCTTTCACATCCTTCCTGGGGATGCAATTTATCAACCTCGTTACTTTGTAGTATCTGCTCATCTCATCCGCAACCTTATCCAGATAGGCAAGATCTTCCATATACTCTTTCTTGCTGATAGGATTACTATCCGCAACATAGGAGCGGGGCAAATCAGATACAACAACAGAATCAGAATCAACAAATCTCACTACTCCATCCACGTGACCTGTTACATCACCCGGTTCACAATCGATGAAATGAATCTTCTTCACTCCATACGCTTTCAGAAGATTCTCAATATCGGTTTCAGAGCACGAAGGATTATCGACCAACACTCTGCGCGTCATGACGACATCTCCTTTGCCATTACAGATACAGTTTCCACCATCCAGAATAAGAGGGAGATCAATGAGATTGACATCCATTCTTCCAATCGAATCTGAACTATTTGATACAATGGATGCAGATAAATAGGGTAGTGTACTTCCAAATTTCTGCAATTCTTGCGCAATACACTTCTCATGCTTATAAAAATAATAAGGGTCATACGTAAACTTCACGCAATGATTATGAAGATATACTGGTGCATAATCGCGTACCCATATATCGGGAACGATAGAATCGCAAAAGCACCAATACACGTTAACTTCCTGAACGAATCTTTCTGAGGATTTATTACTCTCCAGACACTCACAAGTTATAGCTCCTTCTGTGATCAGTAAGATTTGTTCCTCACTTCCAAAGACAAGAATGTTCTCTTCCAGATTTGTTCGGACAATTCGAATGAGCTCTTTATAGAACTCGAAAAGCTGTTCCTTTTTTGGATCAGGTAGTATGAGTACAAGATTCTTTTTGTTAGATATAACCATTATGTAAATATTAAATTATTATATTAAAGATCAATGACTTACACTTGCAAAAGTATGATACTTTCAAGAACTAGCTACACTTTTCCGAACTTATTTGTATCGAAGGAATGAATTTAACACTCTGATAATTAAGAATATATTTAAATAAATAACTCATGCTTGATATTAATTGATATATTCGCGAAACCATCAATTGCACTTCGTACCTATGATCTAAAACTGTTAATAATTTAAATGCTATGGAAGAGTTAAGAAAATTAGTAGAGGAGTTAGAACGAAAACAAGAAGAGAAATCTATTATTGAAAAGCTTCAAAAGATCAATGCAATGATTCTTACTAAGTGTATGTTGAAAGTAGATGACTCTTATATTTTGTATCCAACAGAAGTAGAAGCGTATTTCTACAAGGATCCCGAATTTAAGGATGAATGTGTCCATTGTAATGAGTTGCAACGTGGTGCATCAGATCGCTTTGGCAAACTATATTTCCATCGAAAAGGAAAAGACTCAGAAATCCGTTTCTATAATTATGCCGGAATTGATGTGTGTCTTTCACTTGATAAGTCTTACTATCTGGGTATTCTGATCAGAAATGCATATATTAATGATGGTGCTCAAATATGTGGACCTTCAAAATTGGTTTGGGAAGTGGTTGACCATATATGCTATGAAGATAATATAAAGAAATTATCACAAGATCATAAAGTCAAGATTTGTAAACTAGAAGATCAGCTTGTATTAATGCAAACAGACGCTAAGGATAAGAGAATAATTAATCCGATTTTTGTGACTCATAGAAAAGGGATAACCAAGGGGGATTACATTGATTCACCTCTTCGTTCTTTTATAGAATTGAAACAAGAGCACGCAGATGTGAAGAAAGAAAAGATTCTCCTGGAATATTTCAAGAAAGAGAATATCAACGTAACGGAAGACCTTGTTGTTGATATTCTTGGATACAAGTCAAAAGCAATCTTAGACTCTTTCATAAAGAATTAATGAAATCACTTCCTTTTCAATGTTGAAGAGGAATCTGTTGAGTTCTTGAGCGAGCAGTCTTGCATTACTATTATTGGGATACGTCGCATCGGCACGGTTGACTATCAATTTGGCGTAGATATTATCTCACCGTAATATTTAGAGATGCTGCCGAGGTTGGCGAAGTCGAGTTTGTCTTAGTTCTTTATTTCTGTTGTTTTTTTGAATTCAGAATTTGGGAATAGGAAAAAAGTATTGTTTTGCTGCACCCCTGCACCCAGTAACTGCCTTACAGTATGCTGTAAGGCAGTTCGATTTTCTATTTCTGGTTTTTCTCGATCAAAAATGCATACAATTATATTTGCTCAAAGGGCTATTTTCGGGATTTTTGACGTTAGGAAGAGGTAATCATGTTGTGTGAAGTGCTCGTTTATCAAGGAAGAAGAAAGGATCCACCGGCAGTCTCTCTATTTTTCGGGTTTCCTTGTTTGGAGAAAAATAATGGACGCATCTGTTAAGTTATACCTGTATTCTCTGTAAATTCGTAGAAGAATGACAGAGGCTTCTCTGATCACCGAGATTGAAGCATGATTAAAATGGCCTATTAGAGTAGATTACTAATATTTAAAGCAAGATGGAAAAAGCAAACCTCAACACGAACGAAGAAAGAGATGAGATGATCGGTGGTACTGCTGGTTCAGAACCTACCCGTGTCATACCTACTGTGATCAATAGACTGGCTCCCGACGAAATATTTGTTTTTGGAAGCAACGCTAAGGGTTTACACCACGCAGGCGCTGCTCGTGTAGCATTAAATAAGTTTGGTGCGGAGTGGGGGAACGGAGAGGGGTTGCAAAGGCAGTCGTATGCTATCCCCACGATGGAAGGGTTGCAGAGCACGCGACTTGCGGTGAATCGATTCATACAGTTTGTTCAGCAGCATCCTGAACTGAAGTTTATGGTCACTCCAATAGGATGCGGCATCGCCGGCTATACTCCGGAAGAGATTGCGCCGATGTTTACGGAGGCTGTCGATCAGGACAATGTATTCCTTCCTATGAGCTTCTGGGAGGTCCTAATGAAGAAATAAGCTATTCTCGAAAAACGTACCAAGCACGACTTATCCGACTTATCTTTGCTAACGCAGGCCTAAGCTACATTTGCAGCTTAGGCCTTTCTTTAGTGCAATAGTTTATCAGGCGATTGAAATAATATTTTGCTGATTGATATTATTTAACACAAATACTATTGATGCATATAATTATTGCAATACATTTGCGGTGCACTACGACACTAATACACTAAAAGTCTTGTGTAGTTGAATGCTTATTATTCACATCATTAAACAATAAGTTAAAATGGTAGATGTTAGAAACGTAACCTTTAGTTACACAAGAAAAACAGAATTGCTTTCCAACCTGAGTCTAAAACTCGAAGCCGGACATATTCACGGTTTGCTTGGAAAGAATGGGGAAGGAAAAAGTACTTTATTAAAACTTATTTCCGGATTGGACTTTCCAAAATCAGGTTCAATTAAGACACTTGGATATAACGCTGTCAAAAGGTATCCTGAAATGCTGCGTGAGGTGTTCTTTTTGACCGAAGAATTACCACAGATACTATTGAGCATACAGAATTACGAAAAAGTGTATTCACCTTTCTATCCTAATTTTAGTGCCGAACAATTCAACAGTTATCTGAAGGAGTTTGAAATTGATAATAAAAAGGCGATGTTGAACAAACTCTCCCTTGGTCAGAAAAAAAAGGTTTTCATTGCTTTTGGATTGGCAACCAATACAAAGTTGTTGCTTATGGATGAACCAACCAACGGTCTTGATATTCCTTCCAAAGGTCAATTTCGCCGCATGGTGGCTTCAACCCTTACTGACGATCGTTGTCTGATTATTTCAACTCATCAGGTGCGCGATCTGGATAGTTTAATTGACAATATAATCGTCATGGAAGCGCACGAAATTGTATTCAACGAATCTATTGAAGGCATCACTGAAAAACTGTTGTTTAAAGTGTACGACAAAAATGAGAAAGATGAATCAGTGATCCATTCGGAAGAGACTTTGCGTGGATACTATCAGGTTCGTGAAAATAAAACCGGTGAAGAAAGTAAGTTGGATATCGAATTGTTATTCAATGCAATCATAAAAGATAAGAATCGAATAAAACAGCTTTTTACAGCCTAATTGCCACTCATATACCTCACACAAATTAACACAAAACCGATATGAAACCAATCTTTAATATCAATCGTTTAGGCATGCTCCTGAAACGCTTTTTCCTTGAAAACAGACAGCGTGAACTCACTTTCTGGGGTGTCGCTACCTTGCTTTTTGCATGGTTCCCCTTTTCAGGAATAGATCGAACCTCTATTGCCCTGATAATAATACTTATCTCTGGGTCCCTTTTTACTTCCCGAATGTTCAAAATATTCAATTACACTTCTGGAGGAATGCATTATTTATTGATTCCCGCTACACATTTGGAGAAATTGATAACAGCCATACTATTAAGTACTGTTTACTTTGTCGCCATGATCGTGATAACGCACGTAGTTGGAAGAACAGTTGGAACAACCATAAGTAACTTTATCTATGGTATGCAAGACCCGATCTGTTTTGAACTTATCCAATCCACGTCAGAGTACTCTTTCCAAAAACAAACAGGTATGACCCTATTCAATACGGTTTTTCTCTTTACTGCTTTTCAATCGGTATTTTTGCTTGGATCTATCTATTTTAAAGGCAATGTCTTTGGTAAAACGACACTTGTTATAATTGTAGCAGCAATCCTGTTGTTTTATTTTTTTAATATTTTACTTGTTGAAATGATTATGAAATCTTCTGAGAGCCACCAATCGCGTATCGCGGCTATTGATTTAATTACTAAACTATTTTCACCAGATAACATTGTCTTTATTCTTTTCAAGTATGCGTTTATTCCCTTTTTCTGGCTAGTAAGCTATTTCCGTTTAACCGAAAAACAAGTATAAACATGGAATTCAAAGAAGCTCAAAGTATATACCTCCAAATAAGTGACTATGTCTGCGAACAGATTCTCATGGAACGATGGAAGGAGGGCGACCGAATTCCATCAGTCAGAGAGCTGGGTGTGGCCCTGGAGGTAAATCCGAATACTGTCATGCGAAGCTATGACTTTTTACAAAGCATTGACATTATATTCAACAAAAGAGGCGTTGGATATTTTGTGGCGGAGAGTGCGAAAACAAAGATTATCGATTACCGTCGGAAACAATTCTTGGAACAAGAACTTCCCGGTGTTTTCAAAACGATGCATTTGTTGGGAATGTCAGTCGAGGAGATCAATGCCCAATACAAATCATATGTAAAATCAATCGTCAAACATAAATAGCTAATCAATGAAAACAAGTGACAAATTACTGCTGGGATTCTTTCTATTAATTGTCCTGGCTTTGACAGTAGGGGTTATCTCATTAATATAATAGCCTAAGAAATTCAAACAATTTAATTGCTCGGTTTTTACGGGGTAATACAACATCAAATAAAATGATCAAAGTCATGAAACATTATTTTGTAGCATGTATCGCACTTGTTTTCGCAATGAATCTAAGTGCATCTGTCCAAACACAAATTTCATCTCAACATCAGGGTGATCTGCAGCAAAACAGCAACACGTTACGTTTGCAAAGCAGTGATTTGGATCAATGTGCCATTTTGGGCAATTGGTACGATCCTTCAAAAAACGAATGGAGCTATGGCTTCTTTGAAGACTTCGCCATTTACGATGGAGAGTTCTGGAGATACAAAGAGCTGACTTTCAAAAAGAAGAAAGGCACTATTACCCTACAAAATGGGGAGAAGAGCCTTCAGCTCAAACTCAAAATGAAAAATGACAGCGCGTTGAAAATTGTTTCGGGCAAACAAAAAGCGGTTACATACAAACTGCCAGGTCGTACAATTCCACATTACAAAACAGCTGATACAACACCCTTTGCCGACAATCATTTTGCCAGGATAGATACAGCTTACATTACTGGATACGTAAGAAACAGGAAGAGCACGAAGCCCTTTGAAATTTCACTTCATGATATGGTTGCTGATAAACAAGTTTCGTATTATGGCGATGTGGATAGTATTGGATGTTTCCAGATCAAAGTGCCATTGTACAACAGTTCGGAGGCATTTCTGGATTGGGAACGAATGTCACAGAGAAATGTATTGGAACCAAACGAGCACTTATTTTTATTCTACGACGAGAACACAAAACAAACATTGTTTATGGGGGGAAATGCCCGTATTCACAATGAATTAGCTACGTGTGATTATTTATGGATTCAGTGGATTGATTTTCAAACGAGGCCTAAGCCACTCGATTACTTAACATCAAAACAGCAAGAGTACAAAAAGGTGAAAGAGCATACGAATGCCATGATTGAAAAGATGCCAAATCCTTCGGAAAAGCTGCACTATTATCTTGCCAATATCAATAAATACGAATTCGCATCTGTACTTATGCAATATCGCTTTCTGTTAAACCGAAATTCAAAAGAAAAGCTTCCCGATATCTTCATAGGCTATGTTCGAGACTCTTTACTCCCAAATCCTGTAAAACCAATCACGTTAAGCCGCAATTATTTCTCTTTTATGAGGGACTATGTAGGCTACAATAATGACCTGAAAGAGAACCTATCCATCAACTCAAATGAAGTGATGATTTCGTTGCTAAAGAACGGCAAACTGAATTTAGATAAAGCTGATAGCGACGTGGTGGAGTTAGTCTCCGGCTATAATTTGGCAATAGGGAATAGAGTTGATAGCATCGAACTGAAAAAGATGGCGAGTAAAATAACAACCAAGGAGATAGAAAGGTATGCAGAAATATTCACACAAAATAGTGAGCTACAGGAAAAAGAAGTGAATCGAATGTTCGCCGAAATGAGCTTACATCGAGATTATGAAGGGATTAATGCTGTTACTTCTGATAAGACTGTTCGCGACTATTTTATAGGTACTGCTCTGTACAAAACACTGGATAATGAACGTAAACCGATAGATGATGAGTTATTCAATGAGATGATCAGTCGGATAGAAACGCCCCTGTTCAAGGACAAAATCGTTGCCCTACAGAAACAGTATGCCGAATTGTCAAGCAAAACGCTGGAACACACCGAGAGTCTCAAAAATACCGATCATTTGAAGGAAGTTGCTGATGCCGATTCCTTATGGAAGGAGCTGATTAGTCCATACAAAGGAAAGATCATTTACGTCGATTTCTGGGGTACGTGGTGCGGGCCTTGTAAAGCTGAGATGGAGTATATTGCCGGCATTAAAAAACAGTTTGTAGGTAAAGATTTAATTTTCATCTATTTTGCCAATAACTCACCCGAAGATAGTTGGAAAAACGTGATTAAAAGTTACTCGCTGACAGGTGAGAACAGTGTACACTATCGTCTGCCCAGTCAGCAACAAGATTTGATTGAACGACGCTTTAATATACGTTCGTTCCCGACCTATCTACTGATTGACCGGGAGGGAAATGTAGTGGACACCAAACCACCACGCCCGAGTCAGAAACAAAAAATGGTTGACTATTTGAACAACTGGTTGTCGAAATAATCTTTTTTGCTCAGAAGGCACAATCTATGAAAACAAGTAACAAATTACTGCTGGCATTCTTTTTATTATTAGTTATGGATTTGATAATAGAGATTCTCAAAATAAAAAGTGCAATCTAAGAAACCCTTTGAAAGAAGTTTTATTGTAGTGAGGTTGTTATCTTACCGGAATAAATTGAGGCATTGCTGTGAATGGAAATGTGAGTCCATAGTTTCAATTCTGCTGTTTTTTTTATTTCAAAATTTGAGAAGAGTAAAATAGAAGTATTTATCTACACCATCTACACCAGATCGGCCTTACAGCATTCTGTAAGGCCTTCTGTTTTTCACTTTCTAGATTTTCTCGGTTTAAATTGAATACATTTTTTTTTGCTCTAAGGGCTCTTTTCATACATTATTTACCGGAAACGCGATAAAACAAAGAGAATTCTCCAAAAAAATATACGGTTAACTTCGGAAAGATATACGGTTCGCTCGACAAAGTTTTCTAATAGTTAGGAGCAAAACTATTAGAAAACTTTTGGGCTGGATTGGGGTGGTAAATAGTTAAATAATAATCAAAAAAAACTGCCACGTAGTAATTGAAAAGTGTACCAATAGTACTTGTGTTGGTTGCAGAAATGGTTACAAAATGACCTCTGAGCAAACAATAATGGAAGCAATTATCAAGCGAGCAAGTAAAAAAGATAAAGGTCAAAAGGCTTTACAGTATGCTGTAAGGCTTGTCATGGGGGACTTGGTGCATTGAAATCAAGGGTTCCGACCATTTGCAGAATGAAAATAAAAAAAAATATGAGATTGCGGGTCGGAGCCCGCAATGACGAAGGAATGACTGTCATTGCGAGCTTGACCCGCAAACCCTCACCACTTGCCGTCATTGCCGGCTTGACCCGCAATCTCCTCACGTCAAGATTGTTAACACCCCCTGAAAAACGATTAAATGAAAAGCAGAGAACATACAGTACAAACCGGAAGAATATACGGTACAAATGGAAATAACATACGGTACAAATCTGAACACTAGGAAGAACCGATTTACGCGTCCTTGCTCATGAATCCACGAGCAAGGACGTTTGTTCCGTTTGACGATCGGCAAACGGAAAGTCAACGTTCGTCAAACGGGAGTGCGACCCGGGTCAAACGCAACGTCCGTCTTTATGAGAGAATTAGAGTGTACAGGTACTTGTGACAAAGGATGGTATTCAGCTCAATCAGTCTTTTATTTCGAATTAATCAGCACCTATGAGCCTAAAGTAGCTATATTTGTGGATTAGAAGGATATTCTTTACCAATAAATAACGGAGACAGACAATGAGTTTAAAGAAGAAGGATTTACATATTGTGTTTTTTCATGCTGACAGGACATTCATGGAGAGTGGCGCCTATGATCCGGATGATGTTCTCTTATTCCATTTAAATGATTTGTTGACCATGGGTCCGATGTGTGATCCGGACTCCATGAAGGGTGTCGAAAAAAGGAAGGCATGGCTGGAGAAAACCTTTCAGAATGAAATGTTCAGTGACTATATGTTATCTGCGGTGGATAAGGATATAGCGACAATGGCTGCGATTACAGAGGCTGCACAACATGTTGAAGATATTTATATTTGGACAGGTTATAATGCCTCAGAAATTATTGCCACTGCGAGAGTTATGAAATACTTCATGGACTTGGATAAACGTATTTATATACTGAACTTTTCCAATGTTCAGGTGCAAAATAGTTATGGTCAAACAGTAACGCCAAAATCCTTGGTACAAACCGCTTCGTTTCAGATCAGGGATGTAGCAAAACACTTTGTGAAACAACAATCATCGGATTTAAAAAAATGGGGAGAACTGTGGATGAAGACTATTTGTTCAGAAGATTCGCTGTTGAGAATATTGGATAAGAAGGGGAGGATCTGTCACAAGCAAGTGGATTATTTTGATGCTATCTTATTGTCATACGTCACAAAAGAGTTTCAGAAAGCGGCCAGAGTCATAGGGCCGACGTTGGTTGATATTGATTTTGGTGTTGGTGATGGTTATTTAAACTGGCGTTTAAAAGAGTTGGCTTTACATGGTGTGTTGGAATTTCGGGGTCAACTGATTGAAATAAGAGATTATGAGGTAAAGAGAGATTGCGGGTCAGGCCCGCAATGACGGCACAGGGTACGCGATAATGGCACAAAGATAAAAAATGACGTCAGGTAAAGGAACAAGAGTTCGTCATTGCGGGCTTGACCCGCAATCTCCTGATCCCACTCCTCATGCTTTGTGGAGTGGATTAGCTTTCTTCTTTTTTGTAGGGTAAGGTGAAATAGAATGTGGAACCAATGCCTTCTTCACTTTCTACCCAAATCTTACCACCATGCTTTTCAACGAATTCTTTGCAAAGAATCAATCCCAGTCCGGTTCCTTTCTCCTGACTGGTACCGAGGGTTGAGCAGCTTTGGTCTAGCTGGAATATTTTTCCCAGGTTGTCGTTGGATATTCCGACGCCGGTGTCACGTATTGAAAAAAGAATTTCGTTGTGTTGTTCAATGGCAGAAACAGTGATCTCACCACCGGACATTGTGAATTTTATGGCATTGGCGATTAAGTTTCTGAATACGGTGCTGATCATCGCTTTATCGGCAAGAACAGATATGTTGTGTGGCAGATTATGACTGATTGTGATTGATTTCTGTTCGGCTATGTTATCATATAATGGAATTATTTCCTGAACAAAGTGTTCAATATTCAATAATTCCGGCTTAAAATCCATTCTGCCCGTTTGCGAACGCGACCATTCCATCAGGTTCATCAGCAAATCCATCGCCTTGTTGGATGATTCTATGATTATTTGCGCATACTCATCAATGCCTTCGATATCTTTCATCTTGATCTGTTCGACAAGGAGATCGCTGAAGCCGATGATGGAGTTAAACGGGCTTCTCAAATCGTGGGCAATAATTGAAAAAAACTTGTCTTTGGTCGCATTGACTTGTTGCAGCTCAGCATTTGTTTCATTTAATTGGTTTAATGTGTTTTCAAGTGTTGACTTTTCTTTGAGTAGCTGTCGTTGAAGATTATTTATCTGTTGATTCAGATTCTGCATGGATTTATACTGATCAAGTAGTTGTGCAGTATCTGCACCACCAACAATGAGCAACTGATCTTTCTTCTTAAATACGTGTGCCACGATGGAGCTATTGATGGAATAGTAATCACCTATAGTCAGGAAACCTTCGAAAATGAGTGATTTGTTACTTTTTATGGTCAATAGCTTATCAAAGGTCGGATTAATCAAACTAGCAGATGGTTCTCCTTTTAAAAGAGATTTCATGACAGGGGTCGCAAAAAGCAATTCTTTGTCCACACTAAATAATGCGACACAAAGTGAATTGGTTTTGCTGAGTGATTCATTAAATTCGTCCGACCATTCTGATAATATGTAGGAGATCTCTTTATTTTGCATCGTTTAATGGCATGATTGAAAGTTTCTGATGAATAATTCCACACTGTCTAAATCGGGAAGATATAAAACATTCTTATACTTTGACAGAACGTCTTGTCCGCCATGCCGAAAAGCTTGTCCACCAACTATAACAGGAAGTTCCGGAAATTCTTTTTGCACTTTTTCAATCATTTTCTCGAGTCCGGGAAGATTAAAATAGAGGCTTAATGAGATGGCTAATAGATCGGGATTTTTAAGTTTGATAAAACTGATGAGTTCAGATGTCGGAGTATTAGAGCCTAAGAATAACGCATTCCAGCCATTCATCTCAAAAACATCACTTATCATCTTGATGCCAATCTGATGAAACTCATTTTCCACGCAGGATGCAACAACTGTTTTGTTTTTCTTCTCTTTTGAAATGATTTCAAAATATAACTGATTCAAAACGGATTCCACAATAGCTGATGCCATATGTTCCGTTGCGACGCTGATTTTGTTAGATTCCCACAACTCTCCGATGTCATACATCGCCATCATAATAATCTTTTCATAAAGCTCTTTGATGGGAATATGATCCGTCATACAGGTGTGTGCAAGTTCAGAACATAAGATATGATTTCCGGAAATCAAGGCATTCAGAAATTCTGTGCGGGTAGGCTTAAACTCCCGTAAATTTTGTTGTTCAGATATTTTCTGATTATTCATAGTATAGTTCTTTTTTGGTAAATAATTTTGCTTCCGGGCAACAATTCGTATCTACTTCATGTTGCTTCGCAAAACTGTATCCCTTTGTTAGTGGCGATGTGCATTTTTTCTGAAATATTTATGAATGATCGTAAGAAGCTCTGCCTTGTTAACTGGTTTGGCGATATAATCGTTGCATCCTGCTGCAAGAGCTATTTCTCTGTCACCCGATAGTCCGTAGGCTGTTTGAGCGATGATGGTGACTTCTTTGTTGAATTGTCGGATCAGCCGGGTTGCTTCATAACCGTTCATTATTGGCATTTGAATATCCATCAGGATCAAGTCAATATCCGGATTTGTACGACAGATCTCAACGGCTTCCAATCCGTTTTGGGCACCCAGAATAGATTTACCAAATATTTTGAGTGCTATCTTAAGTAACAGCCCTGATACCTCATCATCTTCGGCAATCAGAATTTTGATAGCTGGTTCCTGACTGTTGAGCTTTTCAATCGTATTATCTGTGGGTAGTTCTTTTACTTTCTCCGATACCAGATTGTAAGGCAATGAGAAATAGAAAGTTGAACCGATGGCATGATCACTTTCCACCCAGATCCTTCCGCCCAGCATTTCGACGTACGATTTTGATATGGTCAAACCAAGTCCGGCTCCCTGTCGTGCTTTTTTATCTTCAATATCGGCTTGAATAAACCGTTCAAAAATGGCTTCCTGTCTCTCTTCTGGAATACCAATTCCGGTGTCTTTTACATAAAAGACCAATTCACCGGGTGGGTTGTCTGTGTTTAATACATAGCCGAAATCGATAGATCCTTCATCACTGTATTTGATTGCATTCTTCAGGAGGTTAGTCAGGATGGCATACAGTTTTTCACTGTCGGTTTTAATTGTAGCTTCTGCCGCAGGCAAGGAAATACGGAAGGAGAGCTTCATTCCTTTGGCTTCGACCTCCGGTTTGAAGAAGGTGTACATATATTTGATCTGTTCGTTGATGTTTGTCTCCTTTATTTCAATTTTCATCAGCCCGGCTTCAATCTTTGAAACATCTATGATATCGTTGATGATATTGAGCATCCGTTTACCGCTGCTCTGGATGATATCGATGTAATTTTGTTGTTCTTCACCGGTAAGGTCGGGTTCTTTCAGTATTTCGGCAAACCCCAGAATGCCGTTCATTGGTGTACGTATCTCGTGGCTCATGTTGGCCAGGAAAGCAGATTTCAGACGATCACTCTCCTCAGCCCGTTCTTTGGCAGTTATCAGATCTTCTTCCATGTGCTTTCGCTCGGATATATCAATGCAATGGCCGATGTAACCGACAAACTCTCCGTTACTGTTAAAATTGGGAGTTCCCATATCCAATATCCAGCGATATTCACCGGAATGATGTTTCAAACGGTACTCCATAACAAACGATTCTCTTTTCTCAAATGCAGTCACATAGGTTTCCAAACAGCGATCAAAATCATCGGGGTGAACTCCTTCTGCCCAACCGTTCCCATATTCCTCTTCCAGCGTACGTCCGGTGAATTTCAGCCACGGCTCATTAAAATAGGTACATAGTTTATCCGTGTTGGATGTCCAGATCAGAGCCAAACCAGAGTTGGCCAGATTGCGATATTGAACTTCTTTCTCGCGAATTGCATCTTCAGCTTTTTTGCGTTCGGTGATATCTTGAATGGTGGTAATAAAATTACTTGGTTTTCCTTGCGCATCTTTTTGAAGCGTCGTATTAACTTCCGCCCAGATTACATGACCGTCTTTATGAATGTATCTTTTCTCAAAATAAACAACATCTTTCTCGCCGGTAATAAGCAAATTGACTCCATCCTGACTCAGTTGAAGATCTCCTGGATGCGTTAACTTCATCCAATCCAGATGTGTAAGCTCCTCTCTTGAATAGCCTAACATGTTGCAAAAGGCTTTGTTTACTTTCAATGATCCGTCGATCCCGGTTATTGATTTTCCAATTGGAGAATTTTCAAAATAGTTTCTGAAAGTCTCTTCGCTCTCACGCAAGGCTTTTTCTGCGTTCTTGCGCTCAGTGATGTCATTCACAAGCACAGCAAACTGATACTTCTTTGGGCAATAGGAATAAGTAGAATAATATTTGCCGGTTGTTTCCAGATAGTTTTCGTAATAACTTGGTTCGCCTGTTAAAGCGACTTTTCCAAAAATATCTATCCAGTATTGTTCCACTTTAGGCATTACTTCCCTGATGCGCCTTCCAATAGACATCTCACGTGTGACCCCTAAAAGCTTAGTGTATTTTTCATTGATATCCAGAAATACATAATCAACCGGAACTCCATTTTCGTCCGTAATTATTTCGTGAAGAGCCATACCTTGATCCATAGAGGTAATCAGGAGTCTGAATTTTTCTTCACTTTCTTCTAATTGCTTTTGTGAGGCATACTTCTCTGTCACATCGGAAAAGACCAGAACTACCCCGCTAATTTCACCCTCTTTGTTTTTGATGGGGGCAGCGCTATCAGCAATCTGATATTCGGTTCCATCTTTTGAAATTAAAGCGGTATGATTAGCTAGTCCGACAATCTCACCATTTTCCAATACTTTAGTCACAGGATTGGCTACGGTATTTCGAGATTCAGAATTGATGATGTGAAACACTTCTTCCAAAGGCCTGCCTACTGCATCTGCTAAAGCCCAACCACAAAGCTTTTCGGCAACAGGATTCATTTGAACAACCATACCATGCATGTCAGTTGAGATAAACCCATCACCAATGGAATGGAGTGTGATCGATAGGTTTTCCTCACTCTTCAATAATGACTCTTCAAATTTCTTGCGCTCGGTAATGTCATTAACAAGTACAGCAAACTGATTTTTCTTTGGTCGATAGGAGTAGGTGGAATAATATTTGTCATTGGTCGCAAAATAGTTTTCAAAATAGCTTGGTTCGCCTGTTAATGCTACTTTACCATAATTTTCAATCCAGTATTGTTCCACATCCGGCATAACTTCTCTAACTCGTTTGCCTATCAATTGCTCACGTGTAGAACCCACAAGTCGGGTATAGCTATCGTTGATATCAAGAAATACATAATCAACCGGCTTTCCGTCTTCATCCGTAATTATTTCGTGAAGAGCCATTCCCTGATTCATTGCGCTGATCAGGAGTCTGAACTTTTCTTCACTCTCCTCTAACTGTTTTTGCGCGGCATATTTCTCTGTTACATCCGAAAATACGAGAACAACTCCACTGATCTGGCCTTCTTTGTTTTTGATGGCGGCAGCGCTATCAGCAATCTGATATTCAGTTCCATCTTTTGAAATTAAAGCGGTATGATTAGCTAGTCCGACAATCTCACCATTTTCCAATACTTTACTCACAGGATTGGCAACAGTATCACGTGTTTGTACATTTATGATATGAAAGACTTCGTCTAATGGCTTACCTAGTGCTTCAGCTAATTTCCAGCCGCAAAGCTTTTCGGCAACCGGGTTCATCCGGATAACCAGGCCTTCAATATCTGTGGAAATCACAGCATCGCCAATGGAGTTGAGGGTGATGGATAGACTTTCTTCACTTTTCTGGAGCCTTTCTTCTGAAAGTTTGCGTTCAGTAATTTCAATCGTGTAACCTGCCAGAAGTTTTTTATCACCAAGTGAAATGGGATACTTAATTGTTGAGTAGTAACGGTCATTAAATTCTTCATCAAGCTGTATGATTTCCTCGTTTGAAACTACAATCCAATCATCGTTTGACATTTTATCAGCAAACGGTTCAGGATAGATTTCCTGCATCGTTTTCCCTATAATCTCACTCCCCGGAATACCAATCATATCTATGAAATTATCACTGGCTTTCAGTACCCTGCTTTCTGTTGGCGAGACCTCTTTTATATAAGAATAGATGGGTGAGAATTTCATATAGGAAGATAGAAGTTCCTCGCTCAGGCGAATTGATTCTTCTGTTTGTTTTCGTTCTGTGATGTCTCTGGCTAGAGAATGAAATATAGTTTTACTTCTGAAGTGTATTATATTTGTACTTAATTCTATCGGAATAATTCTTCCGTCTTTGGCGACATGTTCTGTTTGAAATATAACATGTCCCTTCTCAATTGTCATTTGGATTCTCTCATTAAATTCCTGTTTTGACTTTTCTGAATTTATATCAAATGGAGATTTTGATAATAATTCTTTCCTGGAATAACCAAGCAGCTGACAAGCAATATCATTGACAAGGATAAAATGGCTAAGAGTTCCGTCATCCTTCAGCTCTGATGCAAACATGGCATCTTGGATGCTTTCATACAGCATCCGATAGGTTGTTTCACTTTCTTCTGTAGATTCTTTGGCTGATTGCAGTTCTTCGTTGATTTGCGCCAATTCTTGCCTGGTTTTCTCTTGATCGTCCATATGAAAGTGCCTTTAAAACAGTGAATATTTTAAATCGAGTCTTTGAGCAATAACGGATGGAAAGCACTCTTCAGTGAGTGTGTTGCGAAGATATGTAATTATTCTATTTTTATGCTGATTTCTTTCAATATTTTTATGTTTGGACTGTTTTCTGTTGAATATGTTGGTTTATAATAGAAAAATCACTCTTTTGTGTTGTTTTCATATGAAGCAGCTAACTAAAATTCAAAGGTCAGTCCAATCGTTGGAAGGAGAGTACCACTATCTCTCTTCAGTCTTTTCATAACATAGCGTGTATTGTCAACCGGATCGATGCTACCGGTGCTCATGACAACATCCTGCTCATGGAGCTTACTGTTGGTAATATTTTGAATGTCCAGATAGACTCCCAGCATGTAGCGGTTACGTATATAAAAAGTCTTATCAACACGAATGTCAAGCTGTCCGAAAGCATTATATCGACCGGTGTTAAACTTGCTATAATCAAAGTAGGGGCGTGCTTGCACATCCCATGCGGTGATGAGGGACGATTTATTCAAGTCATAGGGGGTATAAGGGGCTCCGCCGATCAGGCTGTATTTCATCCCGAGACTCCAGTTACGGGAGAAGTTGTAGGTGCCTCGCACATTAAAGATGTAACGATTGTCCCAAGATGAAACTAGATAGGGATCTTGCGCGCTGTTTCTGTACTCGCTCTTGAAGAGGGTAAAAGAGGAGGAGAGCATGAGTATTTCGGGTATGCGCCATTCGGCAAGCAGCTCAAATCCGTAAGAGCGTCCCTGAGCACCGGAAGTAAGAGCTTCGTTGCCGATGACTCCGTAGTCGTTGCCTTTGCAGGTGAGTGGGATGCTATCGTTCAGCGAAAGGGGTATATTGTCATATCTTTTGTAAAAGAGTTCGGCGGTAAGTTCGATGCGCTTACCAATCGAATAGGTGAGTCCGGTGCTGATCTGATCGGAAAGCATATAGCGCAAATCGGACTTGTTGATAAACTGACCACCCAACTGAAAGCCCATGGCCGTGGAAGGCGGCAACTGATAATAGCGGCCAAGTGCTCCACTCCAGTAGAGGTCATCGGCCAGACGATAGGAGAGCGAGAGACGGGGAGAAAACTGTTGCAAGGGGTTACGCATCTTGTCGGAGTAATCGGCGCCATCCAGTCGTACACTTGCAGTGGCAATAAACTGTTCATCGGGTGCTTCATAGGTAGCTCTGGAGAAGATTCCCCAACGCAGGAAGCCGAAGCTTGTCCGGTAATTTATCTCTTGGATAGCTTTCTTAAGAAGGAGTTTCTGAAAAGTGTTATTTCTGTATTGGGAGTAGTTCAGACTGACACCGCTGTTAAACTCCCAGTTGCCGGAAACGTAGAGATCTTCAAAACGCAGACGGGTATCTTGTTCGGTGGAACCGAGGCGAAGCGTCAAACTGTCCGGATAGGTATCGGCATTGTTCCTGTATTTGGTGTTATTATTGTTGAGAAAGTTGTGACTCACCACAACAGTTTGTACATGTGCTCCCGCATAATGCTTGTACACGGCTCCCAAAGTGAATGTCTTTTGTGTGATCTGAGGCAGAAAACCAACAATGTATTCCGCGTCTTCGTCTTTAGGAGAATCACTGAGATTCATGTCATCAATGCCACCCAGTCCGAGTAATGTCAGTTCGTGATGTTCTGAAAAGCGGCGTTTGACTTTAAACTGAGCATCAGTAAAAGTGGGCAAAAAGGGAAGACCTAAAGCCTTAAAAAGAAATTCCAGATAGCTGCGACGCACAGAAACCAGGTAGGTGGTCTTGTCGTCTATGAACCCGTTTGACGCCAATGACACCTCGGAGGCACCGACTGTGCCTTTGAAAGATTGCTTCTGAGGATTTCCGTCGCGCAGACTGATATCCATCACCGAACTAAGCGCATTGCCTCTGTTGGAAGGAAAAGCACTGGTGAAGAAGTTGACTTCACGGATAAGATCGGCGTTGATCAGTCCGACAGGACCTCCGGAAGCTCCTTGGGTGCTGAAATGATTAATATTGGGAATCTCCACACCATCCATGTAAAATCGGTTTTCCGACGGACCACCACCGCGCACAATCAGATCATTACGGTAACTGGTGGGAGAGAAGGCGACACCCGGATACGACTGTACGATGCGGGAGATGTCGCGGTTGGCTCCGGGACTTTTCTCTATCTCCTGTAATCCAATGGTACGCACACCTACCGGACTTTCAGCAACTAAAAAACTAGCGGGTATAGATACGAGGATCTCACCCAGCTGAAGGGTGTTTTCTTCCAATTCGATATTGACGTACAGGTCATGTGCTGAGAGTATATATTCGGGTGTAATCAAGGTCTTGTATCCCAGACTCGATGCTTGCAGACGGTGTATGCCGGAGGGGACGCGAGAGATTGTAAAGTTGCCTACAGAGTCGGTATAAGCCCCCTGTGCCTTGCCGTATACATTGACACTGATGAAAGGAAGTGGATCGCGCGTAGTCTTGTCAATGACCTTTCCGCGAATGGAATAGGTGGTCTGCGCAGTACCTCGGGAGAATGAAAAAATGGAGATAAAAAATATAAATAGAAATACGAGATATGCTCTTATTTTCATAGCTGCTATTCTTTAGATAATGAGTGTTAAGATTCAGAATTTTACTGTATTCAATAAAGAAGTTAGTATATTTGCATCTGATCTCTGCAAATATACTAATTCTTCGGAAATGAAAAAGTATCTTCCTCTATTTCTGATTCTTCTTCTTCCTTTATTTGCCTGCGAGAAGAGTGATGATCAGGAACTTCTGATCAGCCGCTCAATTATTGAGATGGCTACTGATGAGGATATTACAAATACAGCAATACCTCCTTCCGGATTTTACAACCCATACAGTTATGCCGGAAACGTAAAGCTGAAAGGTCAGATGCATTGTCATTCTACCAATTCTGCAGATGGAAACTATTCACCTTCAGAATTGGCTGCAATGTTTAAAGAGGCAGGATATGACTTTTTTACCATCACAGATCATGACTATATCACCACAGAACCACCTGGTAATGAGCTAATCTGGTTATGCAATTCGTATGAAAGTACACAGAAGGCGCATCTGTGCGTCTATAATGCGGGCAGTGTGCTCAAAGGGGTGCTCTCCATCGAGGATGTGATTGACTACCAGGTGTACAAAAGGAGCGCTGTGGTTGGATTGGCACATCCGGGTTGGCTAAAATATCCGGTGGCAACAGAGGATCTGATTACTTCCTGTAAAGGAACTTCATTTGTGGAAGTATGGAACGGTACGATGAACACCTCGCTCGGGGAAAACGGGACGGGAGCCTGGGATACAATGCTTTCTAACGATCAGCGTGTACTTGCTTTAGCGGTGGATGATTTGCATGCGGCAGGACATCTGAAGAAAGGATGGGTGGAGGTTTTATCAATGAGCCGTAACCGCAATGACATTATGTTTGCATTGCTTAAAGGTGCTTTTTATGCGACTAATGGTGCAACGATCGATGCTGTAGAGTACCGAAGTGATACAATTACAATTCGCACAGGTAGCTCCACTGCGATTACCGCTTTTTATGGCATGGATGGAGTGCAGTTGGGAGATAAAATAGTGGGGGAAAATGCGCAGTATAGGATAATGGGATCGGAGAAATATGTAAGAGCAGTTGTGGAAAATAAAGGGAAATATTGCTGGACTCAACCTGTTTTTCTGAAGTAAGTATCTTTTTTCTTCCATTTTTGAACATTCTTTCCCTTTGCATTATTGTTTTTTGAAGCAGTTGGATTCTAATAAGTTAGTAAGGATAATAGTCAGTAGTAAGTCTTCAGATGTGAGCATATAAAGTATTGTGGTGCCTTTCTAAGTGAAAAAAAGATTAAAAAAGGGGTTGCTCTTTCCATTATTTTGCTTACTTTTGCACCCGAAAAAATATAGAGATTTAAATACGTAAGTCAATGACGACAATAATAGGAGTAATATCACAGGTCATAGGACCTGTAGTTGATGTCTATTTTAAGAGCAACGAAGAGGGAATTGCCCGTTTACCTCGTATCCACGATGCGATGGAAGTGAAACGTCCCAATGGAAAACTACTGATTCTTGAAGTGCAGCAACACATCGGAGAGAATACGGTGCGTACAGTAGCGTTGGATAGTACTGACGGACTTCAAAGAGGACTTCATGTTGTATCCAGAAAGTCTCCGATTCGTATGCCAATTGGTGAACAGGTGAAAGGACGACTGATGAATGTAATCGGTGACCCTATTGATGGAATGAAGGAATTGGATAATGAGGGAGCCTATTCTATTCATAGAAACCCACCTAAGTTTGATGAACTGACAACTACCAAAGAAATATTCTGGACCGGAATCAAAGTGATTGACCTGCTCGAGCCATATAGCAAGGGAGGAAAGATTGGTCTGTTTGGTGGAGCCGGCGTGGGCAAGACAGTACTTATCATGGAGCTGATCAACAATGTTGCGAAAAAGAATAATGGTTTTTCTGTATTTGCCGGTGTAGGTGAACGTACCCGTGAAGGTAATGACTTGCTCCGCGAGATGATTGAATCGGGTGTCATCAAATATGGTGAAGAGTTTAGAAAGAGCATGGAACAAGGTCATTGGGATCTCTCAAAAGTGGATTACAATGAGGTGGCAAAATCGCAGGCAAGTCTGGTGTTTGGTCAGATGAATGAACCTCCCGGAGCCCGTGCTTCTGTGGCTTTATCGGGACTGACGATTGCTGAGTCATTTCGTGATATGGGAAGTCAGACGGGAACTTCCAGCGACATCTTGTTTTTCATTGATAACATCTTCCGTTTCACTCAGGCAGGTTCTGAGGTATCTGCATTGCTGGGACGTATGCCTTCTGCTGTAGGATATCAGCCGACTCTGGCTTCAGAGATGGGAGCCATGCAGGAGCGTATTACTTCTACCAAGACGGGATCTATCACATCTGTACAGGCTATCTATGTACCTGCCGATGACCTTACCGACCCGGCTCCGGCCACAACATTTGCTCACCTTGACGCGACCACAGTGTTGAGCCGTAAGATTACCGAAATGGGTATCTATCCGGCTGTTGATCCTTTGGAATCAACATCTCGCGTACTTGATCCACTTGTTGTAGGCGAAGAACATTACAATACGGCTCAACGGGTGAAAATGATTTTACAGCGAAATAAAGAATTACAGGATATTATCTCTATCTTGGGTATGGAGGAACTTTCTGACGAAGACCGCAAAGTGGTCAACCGTGCGCGTCGTGTGCAGCGTTATCTTTCTCAGCCATTTACCGTTGCTGAACAGTTTACGGGTATCAATGGAGTGATGGTCTCTATCGAAGATACAATTAAAGGTTTTAAAATGATTCTGGATGGTGAAGTGGATTATCTTCCGGAAGCTGCCTTCCTGAATGTGGGTACCATCGAAGAGGCAATTGCTAAAGGAAAAGATTTGTTGGAAAAAGCAAATAACACTTCTAACTAATTCAAAATGAAGCTGCATTTATATACTCCTGACAATATCTTGTATGATGGTGATGCTGATAGTGTTACGATACCTGGCATAAAGGGATTATTTATAATATTAAAGAATCACGCACCTCTGATTTCTTCCATTGATAAAGGAGTTATCAGGTATAAAGTATTGGATACTGAAGAGAGTCTGAGAGTAGATAGTGGTTTTGTGGAAGTGAAGAATAATGTGGTGACTATCTGCGTAGAAATTAATAAGTAAGAATTATGAAAAGACTTAAGAAGCTATTTGATTGGGAACTGACTATCTGGTTTGGAGGGTTGGGGATTCTGTTTGGCTTGTTTCTAAAGTTTGCATTTCCTCAATATTACTTTCATGCTTATCCCACGATTCCTGTGTTTTATTACGTGTTGGGATTAATGACAGTTCATACGCTGGAGCACAGCAAACCTTCGAGTGAGATATCCATGGTCAACCGTTATATGTTGATGAGAGGTTTCAAACTGCTTGTCACATTAGTCTTCGTTGGATGTAGTCTGTTTTTTATGAAACAGAAACGAACTAATTTTCTATTGGTGGTTATGATGTTTTATTTCATCTATCTGATACTGGAAACTTATTTCTTTTACAGATACGAGAAAAGACTGAAAAATAAAGAGGATATATGACTAGTAATGGGTTTGAAATAGTTGTGCGATCATTGCTGGTTGCTTGCCTTTCGTTACTGATTTCTCTACCTGTAGCTGCTCAGGAAGATACAAATAAGGAAATTGATGTAAAGGAAATTGTCTTCGATCATATCTTTGATTCGTATGAATGGCATATTACAGAGTGGGGAGATCATCCTGTTGCAATACCACTGCCTGTCATTGTGAAAGCCGAAGAGAGTGGATGGCATCTGTTTCTTTCTTCTAAACTACATAATGGTCATGTTTACCAAGGGTTGTATATTGCTTCCGAAGGTGAATATAAAGGGAAAATTGTTGAGAAGAACAGCCAGGGTGTGGAAATTCGTCCGTTGGATATTTCAATCACTAAAAACACTTTTTCGCTCCTCCTGTCTAGCTTTGTTTTGATTGTTATCATGCTTTCTGTTACCCGGTTTTATAAAAGTAATAAGCACAAAAAAGCTCCGGGTGGCTTTATCGGAATGATGGAAGTGGTTATCCTGACAATCTATGAGGATGTAGTGATCAAGTGTGTCGGAAAGGATTACAAACGATATGCTCCCTATTTGCTCACTGTATTCTTTTTTGTACTATTCAACAACCTGATGGGACTAATCCCTATTTTCCCGGGGGGAGCCAATGTGACCGGAAATATCGCTATTACATTGGTACTTTCGATATGTACCTTTATAGCAATTAATGTTTTTGGAACGAAAGAATACTGGAAAGAGATATTGTGGCCGGAAGTTCCTGTTTGGATGAAACTACCCATACCGATGATGCCTGTGCTGGAGTTGGTTGGTATTTTCACAAAACCATTTGCGTTAACGATTCGTTTGATGGCAAATATAATGGCAGGACATGCTGCTGTGCTTGGTTTGACCAGTCTTGTGTTCGTGACAGTGAGTATGGGGCCGACTATCAATACATCGATGACTATTGGTTCCGTGTTATTTTGTGTTTTCATGAACTGTATTGAGCTTTTAGTTGCTTTTATTCAGGCATATGTGTTTACGATGTTATCTGCGGTCTTCATAGGCTTGTCCAGAGTGGAGTCGCATCACAAAAAGAAAACGATTGAGTAAAAATTATAACTTTTAAATATTGAAATTATGTTAGGAGCAATTTTGTTACAGGCTGCTACAGCTGCAGCATCAGCAGTAGAAGGTGTTGGACTTGGATTAGGTATAGCTGAATTAGGAGCATCTATTGGTGCTGGTATTGCTGCCATCGGTGCGGGCCTTGGTATTGGTCGTATTGGTGCAGCTGCAATGGAGGCAATAGCCCGTCAACCGGAAGCTGCAAGTGATATTCGTATGAATATGATTATTATCGCTGCATTGGTGGAAGGTGTTAGTTTGTTTGCTGTTGTAGTTTGTTTCTTGGCTTTATAAAAAATAATTGAAGTATGTCATTATTGCAACCTGAAGCAGGGCTTTTGTTTTGGATGGTGCTCTCCTTTGGAGTCGTCTTCTTTGTATTAGCCAAATATGCTTTTCCTGTCATCTTGAAGATGGTGGAAGAACGTAAAGCGTACATTGATAATTCTCTGAAGTTGGCAGACGAAACAAATGCGCAGCTGGAACTCTTGAAAGCGGAAGGTGAAAAAATTATCACTAAGGCCAGGGAAGAGCAGGTAACTATTCTCAATGATGCACTAAGTCTCAAAGAACAGATTATCAACGAAGCCCGGAATGAAGCGAAAGCAGAAGCAGCTAAACAGCTGGAAGCTGTGAGAAAACAAATCCGGAAAGAACAGGCGGACGCAATCTTAGAAGTCAGAAGCCAGGTTGCGGTACTTGCTGTGGATATTGCAGAGAAGGTGATTCGCATGCAGTTGAACGACAAGGAGAAGCACATGGGTATGATTAACAGATTAATAGACGAGGGTGATAATAAGACGATGATGCAATGAATATAGCCGGTATATCTTCTCGTTATGCGAAAGCACTGATTAACTTTGCCCGCGAAGAGAATCAGCAGGATTGTGTATACAATGAATTTAAATGTCTGGGACAAAGTTTTCTGGAAGTTCCTGCTTTGCTCAAGGCGCTGGATGATCCTTCTGTTTCGGCCAAAGAGAAAGAAAAACTTGTCGTTACAGCTTGTGGAGGTAACGTGGGCGAGGTGACACTTCGTTTTATTCGCCTGGTGCTTCATCACAAAAGAGAAAAGTATCTCAACCGGATGGCGATGATGTATATGGACCTTTACCGGAAAGAGAAAAAGATTGTGATCGGCGAACTGATAACAGCTGTGCCTGCGGATGAAGAGATAGAGCAACGGATGAGGAAAATCATTCAGAGTTACAGGCCTGTAACTGTCGAGTTTTCTGCAAAGATAAATCCGGCAATCATTGGCGGTTTTGTGCTTAAAATAGGTACTTACAGAGTGGATGCCAGTCTCTATACACAACTGAAAGAGATGAAGAAAAAATTGCTTATTGAAAATAGAAAGTAGTAGAAAGAAATACGAAACAATATGTCTGAAAATATAAAACCCAGTGAAGTATCTGATGTACTTCTTCAGCAACTCAAAGGAATTACTACCAAAGTACAGTTTGACGAAGTTGGTACTGTGCTTCAGGTTTCTGATGGTGTGGCGCGAATCTATGGTCTGAACAATGCAGAGGCAAATGAATTGCTGGAGTTTGACAATGGAATGAAAGCCATCGTTATGAACCTGGAAGAAGATAACGTTGGAGCTGTACTACTTGGCCCGACGGATTCAATCAAAGAAGGATATGCCGTAAAACGTACCAAGATGATTGCTTCTATTAATGTAGGCGAAAGCATGTTGGGACGTGTTATTGATCCTCTTGGTCGTCCTATCGATGGTCTTGGTGATCTCAAAGGTGAATTGGTTGAATTGCCTCTGGATCGTAAGGCTCCGGGAGTAATCTTCCGTCAGCCGGTAAATCAGCCATTGCAGACCGGGTTGAAAGCTGTGGATGCGATGATTCCTATCGGACGGGGACAACGCGAGTTGATTATCGGTGACCGTCAGACTGGTAAAACTTCCATTGCTATAGATACGATAATCAATCAAAAGAGTAATTACGACGCAGGCGATCCTGTCTATTGTATCTATGTGGCTATCGGACAGAAAGGTTCAACGGTTGCGAATATAGTCAATACATTGACGGAGAAAGGTGCGATGGCCTATACGATCATTGTTGTGGCGACGGCCTCTGATCCTGCTGCCATGCAATATTATGCTCCGTTTGCCGGTGCTGCTATCGGTGAATTTTTCCGCGATACCGGCAGACACGCATTGGTGGTTTATGATGACTTATCCAAGCAGGCTGTCGCTTATCGGGAGATATCATTGATTCTCCGTCGTCCTTCCGGACGTGAAGCCTATCCGGGTGATATCTTTTATCTTCATTCCCGTCTGCTGGAGAGAGCTGCCAAGATTATCAGTCAGCAGGAAGTGGCTAGCATGATGAATGATCTACCGGAAACTTTAAAGGATAAAGTTAAGGGCGGTGGTTCGCTGACCGCTTTGCCAATCATAGAGACTCAGGCGGGTGATGTGGCTGCATATATTCCGACAAATGTTATTTCAATTACGGATGGCCAGATATTTTTGGATACAAACTTGTTTAACCAAGGCAAACGTCCGGCAATCAATGTGGGTATTTCTGTCTCTCGTGTGGGTGGTAATGCTCAGATTAAATCTATGAAGAAGGTAGCCGGGACTTTGAAAATTGACCAGGCACAGTTTCGCGAGTTGGAAGCATTTACCAAGTTTGGTGGGGACATAGATCCGGTTACTGCCATGACGATTGACAAAGGACAAAAGAATACCCAATTACTGGTGCAGTTGCAATATTCACCCATGCCCGTTGAACAGCAAGTGGCCATCTTGTATTGTGGAACACATGGACTACTTCGTAATGTACCTATCGACAAAGTGCATACGTTTGAAAAGAGCTTCGTGACTACGC